>JAGZGX010000016.1:0-54216 GCA_018367075.1 Collinsella sp. | reverse complement strand
AAGCGTCAGCGAGCGATGTCCAGAGCGAACAAGTTGGCATGAAAAAGGCAAGGCATAGACCTTCTGGTCATGCCTTGCCTTTTGAATGACAAATTGTCGCTCTGGGCGGCGCGCAGCGTCGACCGGTCCGCCGTTCGTTAGAACGGCGGAACCCTAATGTTCGATCCAACAACGTAAAGTTTCGCCGGCTTGCAGGTGACGCAGGTTCTCCGCGGCGATGTCGACCACATTGTTGAGCGTGGCTGCCAGGTGGAACCAGCCGGAGACGTGTGGCGTGATGAGCATGTTGGGCGCATTCCACAGTGGGCTTGTCTCAGGCAGCGGTTCGGGGTCGGTGACGTCGACCGCGGCGCCGGCGAGATGTCCCGACTCCAGAGCGGCAACCAAATCGTCGGCAACCACAAGATCGCCGCGGCCGCCGTTGGCAAAGAAGGCGCCCGGTTTCATCGCGGCGAAGAACTCGGCGTTCGCCAGACCGCGCGTCTCGGGCGTGCTGGGCATAAAGGACGTGACGATGTCAGCCTCGGCCAGGCGCTCGGGGAGGGCGTCCATGCCGTCCATGTCCTCAAACACAATGGGGTAGACGAGTGGATGGCGCTTGATGCCGCGGACGTGCGCGCCCATGTTGCGGCAGAGTGTGGCGAAGTGGCCGCCGATATCGCCCGCGCCCAGCACCAGCACATTGGCGTTCTTGAGCGAGGTGACCGGCCCCAAATCCTCCCAGCGATGCTCGCGCTGCAAGTCGTGATAGCCGGGCAGGCGCTTCATCATAGAAAGGACCATGGCAAACATATGCTCGCTTACGGCCTGGCCGTAGGCGCCCACCGAGCAGGAAAGCTTAGCGTCGGCTGGCACGGTGCCGGCGGCCAAGTAGTCGTCATAGCCGGCGGTCTGCAATTGTAACAGCTGGAGATGCTCGCATGCCGTGAGCATGCCAGGGTCGATGTTGCCCAAGATCACGTCGGCATCGGCGATCTGCTCGCGCGTGGCGGCGTCGGAGCTCGTGTAGATAAAGTCCTCGCCCGGAGCGCTCGACTCAAGAATTGCGCGATGGCGGTCATTGACGGGCAGCAAAACCAGGATGTTCACAAGCAGTCCTCTCCGCTCGACCTGCCAAAAAGGGACAGGTTTATTTTGGCAGGTTTTATCAGGCAAAACGTTTAAATAAAACGCCGGATGCAAGACGAGCGTGCCCGTCAGCATCCGGCGCATCCACGGCTACCAGCTCAGCAGCTCGTAGCCGTCCTCGGTCACCACGAGCTGTACCTCGCACTGGGCCGAATCGCTGCCGTCCTTGGTGCGCACGCACCAGCCGTCACCCTTGCTGATCTTGATGTCGGGCGCTCCGGCGTTGACCATGGGCTCGATGGTAAAGACCATGCCCGGAGCCATGATGGTGTCCACATCGGGTGCCTCGGTGGTAAAGCCCACAAACGGGTCCTCGTGGAACTCCTTACCGATGCCGTGTCCGCCGTACTCGCGTACCACACTAAAGCCGGCGTCCTCGACCGTCTTTTGCACGGCCTCGGCCATCACGGACAGCGGCAGCCACGGCTTGACGGCAGCCAGACCCGCCTCCACGCTGGCGCGGGTGACGTCGACCAGGCGCTGGCGCTCGGCAGAGACCTCGCCGATGCAGAACATGCGGCTCGAATCACTAAAGTAGCCGTCAAGAATCGTGGAGCAGTCGACGTTGATGATGTCGCCCTCGTGCAGCACGTCCGTATCGCAGGGGATGCCGTGACAGACCACGTCGTTGATCGAGGTGCAAACGCTCTTGGGGTAGCCCTCATAGTTGAGGTCGGCCGGCGTGCCGCCGTGCTCGACGGTGTAGTCGTAGATCATCTGGTCGATCTGGTTGGTGGTCATGCCCGCGGCGATGTGTTCGCCTGCGTAATCGAGCACGCCCACGTTGATGGCGGCCGAGCGCTTGATGCCCTCGATATCGGCGGGCGCCTTGTAGAGCGTGCGGGGCAAAACCTCCCAGCCCTCTTCCCACAGGCGCTCAAGGCGCTCATCAAAGGCGCTATGGCATTTCTTATATTTTTTGCCGCTGCCGCACCAGCAAGCGTCGTTGCGGCCGGGCACGGGTCCATTGTCAAACATGGCTAACTTCCTTTCATTCGCAGCTAGTATAGCCCACTCACAGGGCAGCTGCGCGCTAGTAGCTCACCTGGCAGGGAATGCCGAGGGCGCGCACGCGCGCGGCGATGGCGTCGAGGGCCTCGGGCGCTGCTTTGGCAAGGCCGGCGACCGGCGTCTCGCGAGCCACCGTGTAGATGGTCGCTTCTTGTGGGCGAATGCGCTCAAGTGCCGCGAGCCAGGGGGCAACGTACTCCTCGCCGGTGTTATCGAGAGACTTGCCCCGGTACTCACCGCTCAAAAACATCGTCTGGATAATAACGTGACCGTCAAAGCTTGCGAACGTCTCGATCTGGTGCTCGACGTCGTAGGGGCCAACAGGCTGGTCGAGCAGCTGGATAAACGCCGGGTCGACCGTATCGAGCTTGAGGATGTTGTCGTCGACCATCATGAGCGCATTGTGTACCTCGGGGCGGTCGGCGCGCGTGCCGTTGGAGAGCACGGCAATCTTGGAGTTTGGGGCCAGCTGGTCGCGAAGCGCGACGGCACCGGCGATGGCCTGCGGAAACTCCGGTGCGACGGTGGGCTCGCCGTTGCCTGCGAAGGTGATCACATCGGGGAGCTCGCCCTCGGCTGCCATATCGCGCAGCTTTGCCTCGAGCGCGTCGAGTACCACGGCAGCTGTGTTGTACGGCTCGTGACAGGGGCGCTCGGCGTTGAGGCCGTTTTCGCAGTAAATGCAGTCGAACGTGCAGATTTTGCCGCTGGCCGGCATCATGTTGACGCCGAGCGAGAGACCAAGGCGACGGCTGCGAACGGGCCCAAAGATGGGGCTGGCATTCAAAAACGTAGACATAGGCATATGCTCCTCAAGACAATTGTGCCTAAGCATAGCATCGGCTCCAAAGCAGGGTGCGGGCTCTTGCTTTACAAGTTTCGTTTTTTCACGTCGCTCATTATGCCGTGTCATGAAAAGCCTCGGGTCGGGTAAAGTTAATCTGTTAATAAGGCGTAAAGAAATGCGGGTCTATCCAGCCGTACTGACGCGCAACTGGATGGGCGTTGATGATGGGGGCACAACATGGATTTTACGGTCGAGAATGCGGGCACCACGATTGCCTGTCGCGAATATGCCGGCCCGGATGTGTCGCCTGATACTCCTGCCTTGGTGTGCGTGCACGGCGCTTGTGTCGACGGCACATTTTTCGACGGCATTGCATGTGAGCTCAGTCACAACTACCGCGTAATTGCCTACGACCGCCGCGGCTGTGGCGGCAGCAGCGAAGCGGCAGACGGCAGCTATGATCTTGCCGCTCAGGCCGCCGACCTGCAGGCCGTGATCGAACACGTTGGCGCTCCGACAAATGTGCTTGCGCACAGCGCCGGTACGTTGGTGGCGCTGGAGCTTCTTCGCATCGAACCCCATCTCGTCGCCCGTGCGATTCTGCATGAGCCGGCTGTGTCGGCCGAAGGCGTCGGCATGGGCGCGGCTCCGATTTTGCTCGATATGATTGCGGCTGGAAAGGTTTCAAGGGCGCTTCGGCTTTTCTTGGGAGCTCTCGGCGACTTGGACCCCGAGGCTCCTGGGACGACCGAAGCGGAAGCCAAGCATGCCCTGCGCAATGGTCGTTGCTTTATGGCCAATGAATACGGAACAAATATGACATATGCTCCCGACTGGGAGCGCGCCCGAGAATCAAAGGCGGTGTCGGCTGTGTTTTTGGGCGAGCTTTCGGTCGGTACACCCCGCGAGGCTGGCACGCGAGCGGCTGCCGAATATCTCGATTGCCCCCTTGTGACGATCCCGGGCGCGCATAACGGTCTGCGCGATCGCCCCGTTACGGCGGCAAACGCCGTTCGCGATGTCTTGGAGCGTTAGCACGCTCGATGACCTGCGGGGAGAGGGGCTGTTAGCGTTTCGTCATTGTTAACGAATGCGCCCATAACCGCGCGCCCGCGGCTCCATTACCGCCGTTTGCCAGGTCATAAAAATGTAACGATAATCGCGCGTTTGCCTTCAGCTGTTAGATGCTACCCTTGTACCAATTGATATGCACCGTTGCCGTGCGTAACGATAGGAAGGGCCCCATATGCTCAATAATCACGAGGTCAATCTAACCGACGAGGAGGCTGCCGCCGAGGTCGCCCGCGTCGCGAAGACCTACCCCGTGGTGCGTTTGTTGTCGGCCGATCAGATTAAGAGCGAGCCTAACTGCTTGCTCGCCGGCGATCGCTGCCCTTGTCTGCGTCAGTCGAGTCTTGAGGCCTTGGCAGGTTCCGATGATGTATCGGAGCAGCTGCTCAATGATGGTACCGAGTACCGCGCTCGCCTGCGCCCTCTGAAGGTCGAGGGCGAGCCTCACGTCCTGCTGATGGTGCGTCCGATCGATGAGCAAGAGGCTGCAGAAGAGGACCTCGTCTACACCGACGTGCTGACGAGTGTGCGCAATCGCCGATATTACGAGGAAAAGCTCCGTAGCGCCCGCATGAATGCCGGCGTTGCGGTGATCGACCTTGATGATTTTAGGGTCTTCAACGATACGTGTGGCCGTCATGCCGGCGACCTTGCGCTCGGTGCTGTGGCGACAGCCATACGCAGCGGAATTCGTTCGACTGACGAGCTTGTACGCTATGGCTGCGACAAGTTTGTGGTCGTCATGCCCAATATTCCCTCCGATGACTTCACCCGTCGCCTGCATCAGGTGTCCGATGCCGTTCATGCCACGATTGTTCCGGGCCATGAGCACGTGAGCTTGACGGCATGTGTTGGTGGCGTTCGCATTCATGGCGAGACGGTTGATGAGGGCGTTGGCCGCGCTGTCCAGTTACTGAGCCGTGCTAAGGCAAAAGCCGGTACGGTCGTGACCGATGGCGATTTCATCGAGGCCTTCCAAAGCGAAAAGCCTTTGGTGCTTATCGTCGATGACTCCGAGATGAACCGAGCCATTCTCAACGAGATGCTCAAGGACGAGTATTGCATCCTCGAGGCCGAAAACGGTCGTACGGCGCTCGATATGGTCGACCGCTATGGCGATGAGTTGTCGCTCGTGCTGCTGGACATTGTCATGCCGGGCGTGAGCGGCTTTGAGGTGCTGGCCGATCTGTCGCGCCGATCGGTTGTTGACAATCTGCCTGTCATCATGATTTCGAGCGAAGAATCCGACGATGTGGTTCTGCGTGCGTACGAGCTGGGCGCCTCGGACTATATCAGCCGCCCGTTTGACGCCCGTGTCGTGCGCCGTCGTGTAAGCAACACTATCCGTCTGTACGCCAAACAGCGCCGCCTGACGAGCCTGCTGTCCCAGCAGTACAACGAGCGCGTCAAGAACAGTCGCATGCTCATCGACATCATGGCCGGTGTCATGGAACTTCGCAATGGCGAGAGCGGCAGGCACGTTACGAATATCGAAAAGCTGACCGAGCTGCTGCTTGGCTGTCTGGTCCAGCGTAGCGACACCATTTCCCTCGACAACGAGGAACGCTCCACGATTGCCCTGGCTTCGGCGCTGCACGATATCGGCAAGATGGCGATTGACGATGCGATTCTCAACAAACCCGGACGTCTTACGTCCGAGGAGTTCGAGATTATGAAGACGCATACTACGATTGGCGCCGACATGTTGCTTGAGCTGGGCCGACATCACGTCGGCAATGCGCTTATGGAATATGCGTACCAGATTGCGCGTTGGCACCACGAGCGCTGGGACGGCAAGGGTTATCCCGATGGCCTTAAGGGCGACGATATTCCCATTGCCGCACAGGTGGTTTCGGTGGCCGACGTGTACGATGCTCTGACGAGCGTGCGCGTGTACAAGGACGCTATCCCGCACAAGGAGGCGATCCAGATGATCCTGAACGGTAAGTGCGGCACCTTTAACCCGCTGTTGCTCGACTGCCTGCTCGAGGTGCAAGACCGTATTGCCGAGACGTTGGCACGCCCCGCCGACGTCGTCGCGTTTCCCACGATCTAGTTTGACCAAAGGAGTTTTAATCCATGATTTCCATGCGTGAGGCGTATGAGAAGATCGGCGCCAATTATGATGACGCGTGCGCTCGGCTGATGGGCGGGGAAATGCTTGCCCGCTTTGCCCTCAAGTTTTTGGATGACGAGAGCATGGACAAGCTGGAGGCCGCCATGGCGGCGGGAGACGCCGAAGGTGCGTTTATGGCAGCGCATACGCTCAAGGGCGTGAGCCAGAACCTGGGATTCGATAATCTGTACGAGCCGGCGGTCGTGGTGACCGAGGCGCTGCGCGGCGCCGATGCCGTTGACGGCGCTCGCGAGGGAATGCATGCGCTGCAGCAGCAATATGCGGCTACGATGTCGGCCCTGCGCGAGGCGGCTGAATAAGAGCTTGCGGGCCTTGATGACTATGAGAGTGGATAATCTCCCGTTTTAGGCCCGGTGGCGGCCCCAAAGTGGGAGATTATCCACTCTCGTTCGATATGTGTCCAAAAATCCATGCTCACCCCTCCGGGTTAGTAAATGGCCTATGCGCACTGGCGGGGCTTTCCGCATGCAATCAATATCGTTGTTCGATAAACTGTTCGAATAACGATAGAGTCGATGAGGGTGAGTGTATGTCTAACAGCGTTCAGCGTATGGCCAAAGCGGGCGAAAAAATCAGGAAGCTTGGCTTTTGCATGGCAGCCGTTTTTGCAGGGATGCTCGTCGCTTTTGCCGCGTTGGTTGTTTACGTGATCTGGTATGCGGTTGCAAACGTTGCCTCTGTCGATTCTTTCGGCGTCGTGACGCTTCTCGATGGCGGGTGCATCGTTATCCCAAGCGGACTGTGCCTGGCACTCGTCGTGGGTATTTCGCTTGTCGTTCTGTGTGGGATCAGCCGTAACATCTCGCGAGGCGTCTCGCCCTTTACCAAGACGCATGTGCGGCTTATCCGTGTTCTTGCGCTTGCCTTTGCTGTTAACGCCGCGGTTTCGCTTATTGGTGCCTACGGATCGGTCAATCTTACCATTGGTGGGCTGGAGCTTTACGTCGTGCCTCATTCCTTCGTTATTGAGATTTGCCAAGGCGTTGCCTTTGATGCGGGGTCGCTTATCGGCGCGGCTGTCTGTCTGTGTATCTCGGTGATCTGGAGTTATGCCTCGCTGCTCCAAGAGCAGTCTGACGAGCTTGTGTAGGAGGAAGCATGAGCTATCTCATCATCGAGCTTGAGACGCAGCTACTTAAGACCGGAAAGACCAGTGCTGATCTGATTCGTGCCACGGGGCATACTCCGGCTAATATTTCTAAGCTAAGAAACGGAAAAATTAAAGCTATTCGCCTTAAGACGCTTCTCGATATTTGCGATGAACTTGACTGTCAACCGGGAGATATTATTCAGCGCGTGAGCGAGAAAGAGCTTGAGGAGCTTATTGTTGAGCGTGCAAAAAATGTCGTGAGGCAGATGCGGGACGGCGGAGGCAATGAGGCGTTGCTTCCGACATCAGTCTTTGCTGTAGATTTGAGCGACGAGTAGCATAAAGCGAACAACTATAACGAAATATCAGCGTAAAGGGGCCCGTGTCTAACACGGGTTCTTTCTTTTAGATTACCTTGACAAATATGAGTTATCGAAAAACAATAACAACTATGAAAAACGATAAAGGAAAGAAGGAACGATATGAGCGGTTTTGCTATCAAGCAGAACGGGAGGCCAATGAACGCATCAGCGATAAAGTTATCAAAGGTGTCAAAGCGCTACGGGAAACGGCGCGTTTTGCATGACGTTTCCTTCGAGGTGCATCAGTCTGAGCTCCTTGCCCTTGTTGGTGCAAACGGTGCGGGCAAAAGCACGCTTATTAAAATCGTCTTGGGCCTCTGCGAGCCGTCGTCGGGGAGCGTGGAGCTCTTTGGGGGCAAGTCGAAAAAAGAGCTGAGCCCGATGCGGACGCGTGTCGGCTATGTGCCAGATTCCTGCGGAGCATACCAATCCCTCAGTGCGGCTGAGAATCTTCGGATCCGATGTGCGGAATGGGGGCTTGATGCGAATCGTGAGATTCCTCGCGTTTTGAGCCTAGTCGGGCTGGACGTCGAAGAGAAAAAGAGCGTGAACAGTTTTTCTCTGGGAATGAAACGGCGGCTGGATATAGCTACGGCTTTGTTGGGCGACACCGACGTACTAATTTTCGATGAGCCGGCAAATGGATTGGACCCGCTGGGCATCGAGAGTATATGGGCCCTTATCGGTCGATTGAATCGAGAACAGGGTAAGACCATGCTCGTCTCTAGCCATGATTTGGATGAGTTGGCATCAGTTGCAACAAGTTGCGTGTTTATTCATGACGGCGAACTGCTGAAAAAGGAATCGATGGACGTCATAAGGGATGAGGCGTCGTCCCTAAAAGAGTATTACAGGCGCTTGATGAAGGCGGTCTCGCTATGAAGCGGGCGATCCATCCCATAAAGGCAGATATGATGCGTTTGCACAGGATGTTTCCGGCGAAGTTTGGTCTTGCGCTTATTCTGGCGTTCGGCCTTCTCTTCGGTGTCTTTCTAAAAAACGGAACAACGTTGCTCGCCTTTGGCAATAGCGTTTTTGGGGAGGATATTGGTTTCTGCTGGAATGTAATCGATCCTTCTGCACCCGATGAGTCCCTTGTGCGCAGTGCTTTTGCCGGCACGTCTCTGTTCGTTCCGCTCATCGTTTGCCTGGCGATTTTACAGGAGCGCGGCTATGAAGAGGGGCACCGAATTTCTTCAGCAAGAGGTCTTGCCCGCTTTAATGGGGTCCTAGCACATGTGCTTTCGTTTGCTTTAATAATTGGCGTAGCATATAGTGCGCTTTGCCTTCTTCTTTTTGCAATAGCCATAATACGTGGAGGGCATAACCTCTCGCACGATATGCTAACTGCATTTTTGCCTGCAATGATAGTCAACGCCGTATTGGTGATATCGGTTGCGCTGGAGACGGTGACCATCTATCGGATTACAGACAGCGCTGTATTGAGCGGGGCTGCGATAATTATTGGATTTGTCATGAGCTTGACGCTCTACGGAACCTTCCTTCAGGCGCCCATACCGTCCTTGCGATGGATTTTCCTTCTTCCGGGGCCGTATCTTGGAGTCGGATGTGCCCTTGGGTATAGCGATATGGGTCAGCTGACACTTCTGGGATACGGCGTGGTAGCCAGCTGTCTATCGGTATTGATTTACGCTCTCGTGAGCTTTCGTGCTGGGGGTGTGCTCAATGGCTCGCCAGACTAGAAGATTTCTTCATTCAGAATTGAGGCATGTGAGCAAATGGACGTACGCCTTAATCCTGGTAATTTATGCGTGCATGGTGGTATTGCAGCTTAATTCTTTCCCGATGTGGTTCTGTAGCCTCCGTGAGAACAGTTTCTTGGGCTTTTTCCCAGACCCGACACTTCGGCTATCGGCAGAGGATGTCCTTCTGTTTGGTAATGCAGAGGTTTTCCGCGGTCTGCTGTTCAACGTGGCCCCGTTGGCTCATGCATTGTTCTTTCCGTTCATCGCGGCTTGCATTGTGCCGCGCTTTGTCAGTTCGGGCTTTATTGAGGAACCGTGGGGGTTGTCGGAGGCTCGGGGAGGGAAGCGTGTGTGCGCTATCGTTGCGCGAGTGGTGCTGTCTTCTTTTGCCCTTTTGGGCGCATTTATCCTGTCAAGTGTCGTTTTGTACTGTCTTAACTGCGTAATCGTTTTGGATGCTCAGCAGTATTTCAACCTGCATGTATTTTGCTATCGACTTGTTCTTGCTGCCGCTGCCTGCCTTGCATACGTGGTTTCTTGCGTAATCGTTGTTTCCTATTTTGGGTCCGGCTTCGGTCCGATTGGCATGCTGCTGCTTGTCAACGTCGTAGCGATCTACATACAGCTCGGGGCCAATTCCATGCTTCCGCTACCGTCCTCGATGCTCATGTGGATTTGCGGCGTGACCCCGTTGGGGGATGGTCAATGCGTTTCGATTTTAATTGACTGCCTAATAAACGTAGCAAGCGTTTTTGCCATCTGCTTTACAGTCGACCGATTGCGGTCGAGATTTCTTTGATTGTTTGTGAGGGATAATCATACCGAGCATACCAAATACAGGGGGGGGCGGGCACCGTGGCTGGTGTCCGCCCCCCCCTGGCATGGAAGGTTTAAGCCTGTGTGATTTGCGAGCTAGCGTGCCTGCTTGACCTTTGCCGCTGCCTCGACAAACGACTTCCACAGGTTAAAGTCGGTCTCGAGCGTCTTCCACGTGTACTCGGGGTGCCATTGCACGCCTAGACAGAACGGCTGACCTTCGACCTCGATGCACTCGGGAACGCCGTCGGTTGCCTTGGCGACCAAGCGCGTGCTTTTACCCAGACGATCGACGCAGCAGTGGTGTGCGGAGTTGGTCTGGATCAGCCTGTGCCCGCCAACCGCGCGCTCCAACAGCGAACCCGGCACGACCTCGACGGGGTGCACGGGATCGTTGAGCACGTGGGTATGGCGCCACTGCGTGCGGCCCTCGCGCGCACCCAGGCTCGGCACGTCCATGCACAGGGTGCCGCCGGTGGCGACATTGAGCAGCTGCGTGCCTCGGCAGGTGGTAAAGAGCGGCTTCTTGGCGCGAAGCACCTCGTTAACCAGCTTAAACTCAAAACGGTCGCGAATCTCGCAGCACAGCGTGGGGTCGTAGGGGCGCTCGTCGCCCCAGCGCTTGGGGTTGACGTCCGGGCCGCCGGGAATAGCGATGCCGTCGGCGATATCGACGTAATGACGGATAACCTCAATGTCCTCGGTGATGGACATCTGCAGCGGCAGGCCGCCGGCGGCAAGAATGGCATCGACAAAGACACTTGCGATTTCCTCGTTGGGGGAGAGCATCTCGGTTAAAAACGGCTCTGCCTCTTCCCAGCGCGGTACGACGAGGATGAGTGGGCGGTCGGCGGGGGCGACGTCGACGTGCGGGGTGTAGGACGATGAAGTGCGAGTTCCGATCATAGGTGTAACTTTCGAGTTTGGATGGGCATGGCGGGCGGGTGGGCGGTCTGGTTAGTGGCCCTTGATGGAGTTGAGGAAGTCCTGGGCGCGCTTGGTCTGGGGGTGGTCGAAGAACTCGTCGGGCGTGCCGGTTTCCACGATCTGGCCGTCGGCCATAAACACGACGCGGTCGGCCACGCGGCGGGCAAAGTTCATCTCGTGCGTGATGACGATCATCGTCATGCCCTGCTGGGCAAGACGGACCATGACCTCGAGCACCTCGTTGATCATTTCGGGGTCAAGGGCACTCGTGGGCTCGTCAAAAAGCATGGCCTTGGGCTGCATGGCGAGTGAACGGGCGATGGCCACGCGCTGTTGCTGGCCGCCCGAAAGCTGTGCGGGTACCTTGTCGGCCTGTTCGGCCACGCCCACGCGGCTCAGCAGGTCCATGGCGCGCTCACGAGCTTCCTCCTTGGACACGCCCAGCACATCGACCGGCCCCAGCATGACGTTCTGCAGTACGGTCATATGTGCGAACAGGTTGAACTGCTGAAACACCATGCCCAGTTCGGCGCGCATGCGGGCAAGATCCTTGCCTTCCTGCGGCAGGGGCTCGCCCTCGATGAGGATCTCGCCCGAGTCGATGGTCTCCAAGCGGTTGATGGTGCGGCACATGGTCGACTTGCCCGAACCCGAGGGGCCAATCACCACGACGACTTCGCCGCGGTCGACCGACAGATTGATGTCGTTGAGGACGTGCAGATCGCCATAGTGCTTATCGACGTGTCTGAGCTCGATCAGCGGCTGATTGCCGGTGGAAGAGGTGCTCTGTGCCATGGTGCTCGGCTCCTTATGACTCGAAATGGTAAAGCGTTAGCGGATGATGGTCACGCCGGTCTTGTGCGAAACGTAGACAGCGGCCTTGTTAATCGCGACGTTGATGAGGATATAGATGACCGCGATCACCAGGTAGACCGACACAAGGGCGTCGTAGTTGGTGATGAGCACGCGGGCATTTTGCATGAGGTCGGGGTAGCTCACCACGTAGGCGACGGTGGTGTCTTTGACTACGACCACAAGCTGCGAAATCAACGACGGGATAATAAACCGAATCGCCTGCGGCAACACGATTTTAAAGGTGATTTTAGCTTTGGAGAGACCGAGCGCCTGGGCCGCCTCGACCTGCCCGCGCGGTACGGCGTTGACGCCGGCGCGGAAAATCTCGGCCAGCACGCCGGCGGCAGCGAGCGCGACGGGAAGCGTGAGCATCCAAAACGACGGCAGCGCGATCTTGTACTGGGGCAGCACCAAAAAGAAGAAGTAGATGAACAGCAGGCTCGGCACGCCACGGAAGAAGTCGGTGAGCACACGGCAGACCAGCTGCAGCGGCTTAATGTCGCTGGTACGGCCGAGCATAAGGGCTAAGCCCAGCACCAGCGCGATGGCGCCGGCGGTGAGTGCGACTTTAACGGTGCCCTCAAAGCCGGCAAGCAGGAACTTCCAGGTGGTGAGGTGCGTAAAGAAATACCAATAGTGGACCGAAAGCTGACCGGTCACATAAAAGCGCTGCAACACGAGGACGACGAGCGCGGCGACGGCAACAAGCGAGATGGCGGTGCCGATGCGAATCTTGGCGCGCATCTTGGGGCCGGGAGCCTCGTAGAGCGCATCGCGCATGGTGAGCGCGGAGGTGGAGTGCTTGCTCATCGGAGGATCCTCACCTTCTTATCGATGTAGTTGCCAATGTGGCTCACCACAAAGGCCGTGCCCAGGTAGCCGAGCGCCGAGATAAAGAACGCGGCGACGCCGCCGAGCGAGCGCGTGTTGATGTAACTCACCACGCCGGTGAGCTCTTGCGGCTTAAGCGGCACCTGGCTGCCCAAGGCGGTAGTGAGCATGACGGCGATAAAGAGGTTCGTCATGGGCAGCACGCTCGAGCGCAGCGCCTGCGGAATCACGATTTTGGCGAGGATACGGTTAAAGCTCATGCCCAGCGAGCGGGCGGCTTCCACCTGACCGACGCCGACGGTGTTGATGCCGCTCATAAAGTTTTCGGAACCAAAGGCCGAGCCCAAAAGGACCGTGGCGACGATAACGCAGGTGCGGTAGGGCAGGACGACTTTGAGCGGCGGCAGCGCGTAGACGACGATGATAAGCAGCGCGATGCCGGGGATGTTACGGAAGACCTGGACATACAGGTCGCCAAAGACGCGCAGCGGCTTGAGCGGCGACACGCGCATCACGGTGACGGCGACGGCCAGCACCATGGCGATGGCAAACGACTCAAGCGTCATGCCCCAGGTTGCGAGCAGCGCGTCGATATAGTTCTGGCCATAGAGCGACCAGAGCTCGGAAAGACTCATGCGGACCTCCCGCCGATAAGGAAAGGGGCTCCCGTGTGTACGGAAGCCCCGACAACTCAGTGAGAAAACAGTTTACCGCAATAAAGCGCATCATGCGTTTCCGTATGGTTTCGTTGCGGCCGTTACCAGGCACGCTGCCTAGGCGCCGATTTCGGGCAGCTCGGGAACATTGGTGTCGCCCGTACGGTCGCCGATGCAGATCTGCCACAGCTCGGTCCAGGTGCCGTCGTCCTCGATTTTCTTAAGGAAGTCGTTAACGAAGGCGACGCCGTCGGAATCGAGCGGCAGACCAATGCCATAGGGCTCCTTGTTGCCGAAGGACTTGCCGGCGATCTTGTACTTACCGGGCTCGCGGACCAGGGCGCTCTGCTGCATGTTGTTGTCGATGACGTAGGCGTCAACGCGGCCCTGCTGGAGTGCCTGGCGGGCCTCCTCGTCGGTCTTAAACTCCTGCTGGCTGGCCTTGGGAGCGAACTCCTCCAGGATGGCGGGGCCGTTGGAGCCGGACTGGACGGCGACGTTCTTGTCGGCCAAGTCGTCGACGCTCTTGATGTCGTCGTTATCGGCGAGCACCAGGATGGCCTGCTGCGTGTAGTAGTAGGGACCGGCGAAGGAGACGAGCTTCTTGCGCTCGTCAGTGATGGTGTAGGTGGCAAAGACGGCGTCGACCTGGCCGTTCTGCAGGACAGACTCGCGCGTGTCCGAGGTCACCTGGGTGATCTCGACCTTGTTCTCGCCCAGAATGTAGTTGGACAGGAGCTGTGCGATACCGGCATCGAAGCCGCGGGTCTGACCGTCTTTCTCGTTGAGGAGGGAGAAAAGCGTAGAGGTCTGAACGCCGCCAATCTTAAAGACGCCGGCGTCCTTGACGGCTGTGGCCCAGGTGCTGGCGGCGATGGCATCGTCGTCGGCTTTGGGGCCGTTGTCGACGAGCTTGTCGAATGCCTTGGCGTCGAGCGTGGTGGAAGCCTCGGTATCCTCGGAGCTCTTGGAAGAGCCGGCGGCGGAACCCTTGTCGGCCTCGGCGCTGGTGTCGGAGCAGCCGGCAAGACCAAGGCCGGCGACGGTTGCGAAGGTGGCGGCAACGAAGCCGCGGCGGTCGAGAACGACCTGCTGGGAGAGGTTCTTGCTCATGGTAGAACACCTTTCTCAATAAAATCCCTAGCGGTTGAGTAGAGTTATACCCTATCGCGCTCAAATGGGTCAACACGAAATAACTCAGAAACATACTTACCTTATGGGTTATTCTACCTACTAAAAAGGGACAGGCACCTTCGTGGTGGTTTTGGCCGATGCAGTGGTATGCCTTACTGTTTTATCTCGATCTGTAACATCTGGAGGGCCAAAAGGTCTCTATCTGTTACAGATTGAGACAAAGGTCTGGGACTAAGACGTCTTATCTAGATCTGTAACAGTTAGACGGGAATTCGGGCTCTAGATGTTACAGATTGAGATAATTGAGCTGTGAAAACAAAAACCTCCGCAGGGGCGCTTCCCTTGCGGAGGTTTTCTTACTCGTTGAGTAGCCTTACGGCTTCGGCGGCCATGTTTTCGACCGTCATGCCGTTCTGTGCGAGCAGTTCGTTGGGGTCGTAGCGGTCGGGGAAGCCCTTGGCGATGCCGAAGGTGCGCGTGCGCAACTGCGTGCATGCCAGATAACATGCCACGCGCTCGCCCCAGCCGCCGTCCAAGATGCCGTCCTCGAGGGTGACGACAACGCGATGCTCGGCGGCAAGGCTGTCGAAGAACTCGCGGTCGAGCTCGGTTGCAAAGCGCGGGTTGACGAGCGTGGCCTCGATGCCGTACTCGGCAGCCAAGCGGTTTGCCACGCGCTCGCCCAGCTCAAAGAAATCGCCAAGCGCGAGCACGGCAACGTCGCGGCCCTGACGCACCACGTTGTAGCGAACGGTGCTGTAGTCGGTTTCCTCGGCGGGCGCCAGATCGGGGCGGCTTACCAGGCCAATGCCCGGTACGCGGATTGCCGCGGGATGCTCGCGGTGGTCGAGCGACCAGCTCAGCATGGACAGGTATTCCTCCATGCAGGCCGGCGCTAGGTAGCGCATGTTGGGAAGAGCGCCCAGCATGGAAATATCAAAGAACGAAAGGTGCGTCTCGGATGTGGTGCCAAAGATCGACGCGCCAAACACCAAGATGGTTGCGGGGGCATCGTTGAGGCACAGGTCGTGCCAGAGCTCGTCGTAGGCGCGCTGCAAAAACGTGCCGTACACACCAAAGACTGGCTTGGCGCCCGAGCGCGCAAGCGCGGTGGCAAAAGTTACGGCGTGCTCCTCGGCAATGCCCACGTCGACAAACTGCTTACCTGCCGCAGCGCGAAGCTCGGGTGTAAAGCCCATGATGTAGGGCGTGGCGGCCGTGATGCCCACAACCTGCGGATCGCGCTCGATGGCAGCGCTGAGCGCCTCGCCCGTGATGTCGGCATAGGTGCGCGGCGCAGGCTCGCTTGGATGGCCCGGGCAGAGCTTGCGGCCGGTCGCCATGTCAAAGGGGCCTACGTGATGCCAACGCTCGGGATCGTTTTGGGCCGGCTCAAAGCCCTTGCCTTTGGCGGTCGAGACGTGGAGCACGATGGGGTGATCGATATTGCGCAGCTCCTGCAGCGTGTCGACGAGGGCCAACACATCGTTACCGGCGTCCAGATAGCGGTAGTCGAGTCCCATCGCGCGGAAAACGTTGCGCTCACAGGTGCCGTTGCTGGCGCGCAGCTCGGCCAAATTGCGATACAGGCCACCGTGGTTTTCGGCGATGGACTGGTCGTTATCGTTGACGATGATGATCAGGTTGCTATCGAGTTCGGCGGCATTGTTGAAGCCCTCAAACGCCAAGCCGCCCGAAAGCGAGCCGTCGCCAATGATGGTGATGACGTTGTAGCTGTCGCCCGCCAGATCGCGGGCGTGTGCCAAGCCGCAGCCCAGGCTCACCGATGTGGAGGTGTGGCCCATGGCGAACAGGTCATGCTCGGACTCGTCGGGATTGGCAAAGCCAGAGGCCTCGCCAAAGCGCTTCGGATCGATATAAGTGTATGCGCGCCCAGTCAACGCCTTGTGGGCGTAGGTCTGGTGCGAAACGTCAAAGACAATTTTGTCGGTGGGGGAGTTAAACACGCGATGAAGCGCAACCGTAAGCTCAACGACGCCCAAGTTGGGGGCAACGTGCCCGCCGACGGCGGCGGAGCTTTCGAGGATTGCCTGACGGATCTCGCCGCAGAGCAGCGGAAGCTCGGCGCGGTCGAGAGCCTTGACGTCCTCGGGCGTTGTCGTTTGCGTAAGCAGCATCGTTGTGGGTTACTCCATGCGAATCGTGCGCCGGCACTCCCTTGGCCGGCACAATTGCACAAGACAGTCTCGCACATTTTGGCGTTTGATATGTGACGGCGGCGCGGTAATTCGCCAACTGGTGGGGCAAAACGTTTTGTCCGATGCCATACTGATTTGTTCCATGATGTTTTTATCGATTGTGCACAGGCCGTGGCTTGTCGCCGTGAGTCGCTGGAAGGAGGCAGCATGTCCGATGTCGTTCGTGCCGAGAAAATCGCGTGCGAAGTAGACCATGCTGCCCGTCAACTGGCACAGGCGGGCCGTCTGAATCTTACGCGCGAGTTTATCCAACATGGCGACGTGACGGTGTATGCGCATGTGATCTCGGTGGCGCGGGCGAGCCTGTCCTTTGCCGAGCGCCTGGGACGCGTCGGTATCTCCGTCGACCGTGCCTCGCTGCTGCGCGGAGCCTTGCTGCACGACTACTTTCTCTACGATTGGCATGATCCCGATCCGAGCCATCGGCTGCACGGCTTTCGCCACCCGTTTTTTGCCCTGACGCGTGCCGAGGAAGATTTTGAGCTGACGCCGCGCGAGCGGAATATCATCGCGCGGCATATGTTTCCGCTGGTACCGGTGCCGCCGACGTGTCGTGAGGCTTGGATTGTATGCCTGGCGGATAAATGGTGCGCGCTGCATGAGACGGTCGCCGGCCGTCTGCGGCGCAAAGGCGGCGCGAACGATTTGAACGAGGGCTCGAGTGACGGCTCGAGTAAAGAATCAAGCGAAAAGAGGAGAGGGTAGACGGTGGGAACCGCGGTTGATATGGCATTTGGCGGCGCGACGCTTGCCGCCTGCCCGCTTTCGGCACTGGTGCTCTCGTTTGCCTTTTACGGGTTTTGTGGCTGGGCGTGGGAGTCGACGGTCTGCGCCATGCTCAATCACGGACGCTTCGCCAACAGTGGATTTTTGCTGGGGCCGTGTTGCCCTATCTATGGTGTGGGCGGTATAGCCTGCTGGCTTTTGCTGCGCGGGATTCCGGATGCCCCGAGCCAGTTTGTCGCCGCGGCGCTTGTATGCAGCGTAATCGAGTACAGCGTGGGCCTTTTGTTGGAAAAGACAACAGGCGCACGCTTTTGGGATTACTCGCACCTGCCGTTTAACCTGCACGGACGCATCTGTCTGTACTGGGCCTGCGCGTTTGGCTTGGGTGCGCTGTGTATTTGCCGTTTAGTGGAGCCGGCATTGCTGGGGCTGCTTGGCCATCTGCCGGTGCTGATTGTGCGGCTGTCCGCCTTTATCGTCGCGGTCGCGATGATGGTCGACGCGGTGTGCTCTTTGGCCAGTTGGCGCCGCCTGTCCGATCAGCTGGAGCGTGTACGTGCCGACCTTGCCGACCGCATCAATGAGTCGCTTGCCGATGCGTCTGACTCAATGCTCGAGCGCATTCCCGAATCGACGATTGACTCGGTGACACAGACGCACATCCGTAGCCGCGCCGTTAACGCGTGGCTGGCCGAGCTGGGTGACGCCGCGCTCGATGCCCTGCGCGAGAAGGCTTCGATGCCGACGTTTATCGCGGATGGTGCTCGCGGCCTGGCACTCGCTGCCCGCCGCGTGGCCGATGCCGCGCCGAGCATGCCGCGTCCATCGCTCAGCCGTCGCCTTGCCGGCAAGCGCATGAACCGTCCGGTGCCGAGCGTGTCACTCAGCCGCCGCGACCTACGCTTCTTTAACGCCTTCCCGCGTCTGCGCATCAATCACTACGAAGGTGTCATTCGAGCAACTAATCTCCGCGACCGAGCTCGCGAGCTGTTCCGGCGCTAGTCGGGACGGACGCGCTCACGGCTCCCTTGCTCGCGTATTTCCCGTTCGTTTCGCGCCCGTTGCCGCGCCGTTTCCAAGATTGCGGCACCGTTTCCATTCGACAACGCAGCGTTTAACAACGCCGTATCTGGTCTACACCAGTTACTCCTCGGCCGCATGATGGGCGCCGACAACGTCCATGCGACCAAGGGGGAGCGAATGTACGATACGGGATCGACAACGTTTATGCTCATCTGCACCATGCTCGTGTTTTTAATGACACCGGGCCTGGCGTTTTTCTATGGCGGCCTGTCCAGGCGCAAAAATGTCATCAACACCATGCTTATGTGCTTTGGCGCCATTGGCCTGGTTGGTGTGCTGTGGATTGTCGCCGGCTGGTCGCTGGCCTACGGCGGTGACGGCTCCAGCCCGTTTATTGGAGGCCTTGACCAGCTGCTGTGCCTGCCGGTGCTCAATCAGGTGCTGCAGGCGGCCGAGGGTACCGCGTCGGACGGCGCCGTCTACCCGGAGATTATCAACATCGCCTTCCAGATGGCGTTTGCCATGATCACGGCCGCTATCGTCACGGGCAGCCTGGCCGGCCGCGTTAAGTTTGGTGCCATGGCGGCTTTCCTGGGCATTTGGCTGCTTGTGGTCTATGCGCCGCTCGCCCACATGGTCTGGGGCGGCGAGGGCTCCTTTATCGGCGACATCATCGGCGCGCTCGACTTTGCAGGCGGCGACGTGGTACACATTTCGTCCGGTCTTACGGGCCTGATTCTCTGCCTGATGCTCGGCCGTCGTCGTGGCTTTGGTATGGTGAGCTATCGTCCGCATAATGTGCCGTTTGTGGCACTGGGCGCCGGCCTGCTTTGGTTTGGCTGGTTTGGCTTTAACGGCGGCAGCGAGTTTAAGGCCGATGCCGTGGCCGCGCTTGCCATCCTCAACACTGTGACGGCCAGCGCGGCGGGTATGGTCTCGTGGCTTGCCGTCGAGCGCGTGCACACCGGTCGCCCCACGCTGGTGGGTGCCAGCACCGGTCTGGTTGCGGGCCTTGTGGTGGTCACGCCCTGTGCGGGCTTTATCGAGTCGTGGGCGGCGCTGGTCATGGGCCTGATCGTCTCACCTGTCTGCTACCTGGCCATCAGCCATCTCAAGACCAAGTTTGGCTACGACGATGCGCTCGACGCGTTCGGTTGCCACGGCGTCGGCGGCATCCTGGGCGGCGTACTCACAGGTCTGTTCTGTGTGCCGGAGCTTTCGTGGACCGGTAAGGGCGGTCTGTTCTACACGGGCGACGTGTCGCTGCTCATCTCGCAGATCTTGAGCATTGTGGTGACGGTCGCTATTGTGCTGGTGCTCGACTTGGTGATCGCCGCGGTGGTCAAGGCACTGTTCCACGGCAGCCTACGTGTGGACGAGGCCGACGAGGCGCTGGGCTTGGATGCGAGTCAGCACGGCGAGAGCGCGTATCCCTCGTTCTCCGGACTCGATTAGCAGCTTCCCCAAGCACCGCACCTTGCCGTTCAATCGTCGCTCACGTACTTAAGTACGCTTCGCTCCTCTTTCACGGCAATCTGCGGCACTTGGGAAACCTGCTAAGACCAGTCAGTTGAACTTTTTGATTTCTGAGGTTGGTTTGCGGCACCTGGGAAACCCGTGCCATGTGAAGGACAATTCATTTCTTTATTAAAGAGAGGAATTCACTATGAAGAAAATTACGGCGGTCGTTCGTGCCGAGAAGCTTGAGGTTCTCAAAGACGCGCTGTTTGCTGCTGATGTTCGTGGTATGACCATCAACCAGGTGCAGGGCTGCGGTGCGCAGCATGGCTGGAAGGAATACGTGCGCGGCAACGAGTTGCTTGTCAACACGATCCCTAAGGTGCAGTTCACGCTCATTTGCGCCGATGAGCATGTCGACAGCATTGTCGACATCATCTGTAACGCCGCACGCACCGGAGCCGTCGGCGATGGCAAGATCTGGGTCGAGCCGGTCGAGGAAGTCATCCGCATCCGTACCGGCGAACACGGCCCCGCCGCGGTGTAGAATCGACCGTCTACCATCCGCAACGTTAAAATGCTGCAATGAGGCACAAGACTTGCGTTGTGGATGGACGGATTATGGGTCGTAATAAATATCCCGAGGAGACTGTCGCGAAGATTCTCGACGCGGCGCTGGAGCTATTCTGCGTACAGGGTTATGAGGGGACGAGCATCCAAGACATCGTCGACCGCCTCGATGGCATGACCAAGGGTGCTGTCTATCATCACTTTAAGAGCAAAGAGGAGATTTTCAACGCCGCATTTGATCGGGCAACGGCTCCGATTGCTGAACACCGTCGCGCGACACTCGGTGCTGGCAATATGACGGGAGCTCAAAAGCTCAAACGACTTTATGCGCCCGAGTCCGTCGTTCCGCAAATCGAGCTATGGGCTCGCATGCATCCTGCGGCAGATCCGGTAAAAAGCTCGCGGCTGCTGGCGATGCAGTACCAAGGTTCGTTTGACGAGTCGGCCGATGGCAATCTCTTGCCAGTAATCGAGGAGGGCATCGCCGACGGCTCCATTGCGTGCGAATGCCCGCGCGAAGCAGCGGAGGCCGTATCGTTGTTAGCGAATCTTTGGCTGCTGCCATTGTTTCGTCCGCTCGAGCCCAAGGAGCGAATGCTCGCTCGCGCACAATGTTTGGCACAGATGGCGGCAGCGGTGGGGCTCGATTTGGGTAATGAAGTGCTCCAGACAACGGCCCAGATTTGGGACGTATGGAACCGTGCCGGGTGGTAATATAGATACCAACGGTATGTAATTGATTTGTGAGGGTAGCCACGGCTGCCCTTTTCAAGTCATTAAATACATACTGACAGTATGTATTTGGGGGCAGGCTTATGGCTGGGATGCGAAGAATTAGCGTTTCATTGGCGCCAAAAACAGTGCGATCTATCAGGCTATTTGGTCTTCTTGTTGCACAACTGTGTGCGTATTCGATGCTGTCGGCACTGTGCTTTGCGTGTCCGCTCTACTTGTTCGATTGCAGCGGCTCCTCAACGTTATATGGCGCCGTCGCGGCGATAGCGTTCATACCGGGCGTGCTCGCGACTCCGGTTGGCGGGATTTTGGCGGATCGGGGAAGACATCGCGGGGTTCTTGTGGTACTCGGCATTGTTCTGATGGCTGCATCACTGCTGTTTATCCCCATGAAGCGTTCGCTGCCTCTTGCGGTTGTCGTGGCAGCAATGCTTTGCGTCCAATATGGCATCCAATCGCTGCTGAAACCGATGCTTCAAATTGAGGCGGTGCGCATGACGGGCCAAGAAAAGGTTGAGCGTGCCACTGCGTTGGTCTCGCAGATAATCATGATGAGCAATATCTTGGGGCCTGTAGTCGGGACGGCAGTCTATGGGTGCTTTGGTATCGATACTCTATGCGAAACCGCGGCGTTGACGTTTACGATTTCAGCCCTGCTGTTCGGGGGCGCACTCAAGCAAAATGCCTCATCTGAAACGATGGGAGACGGCGCGACTCGTACGACACGCCGAAACGATTTTCGGGAGTTGATTCGGTACCTGTCTCAAAACTCATCATTGCTCGTTGTGTTTTTGATTGCGGCTATTTTGAACCTTGCGTTAGTTGGGTTAACGATTGGTGCTCCCGTTATTGTTGCAAAGCATCTCGGAATGCAGTCATCCTTCGTTGGGATTATTGAGGTGGCTATGGGCTTAGGTGGTCTTGTCGGCAGTGGTTTGGTCGGTATTTGGCCGCATCGTTTTTCCTTCAAGGGCATATGTCGATATGTTGCGATGATCTGTTTTGGAGTCGTGCCGATTATTGTCACGCTACTGAGCGGTTCTGATGAATTAGCGTTTGCCGCGCTTGCGGCCGGCTCGGCATGGGTCATGGCGTGGGCAAGCATTACATCGGTCGAAATCGTTTCATTTGTTCAGCGGTCAGCGCCAAAGGAATACTGCGGAAAAGTGCTGGCACTCGTTTATATGACGCTTTCCTGTGCAACGCCTATTGGCCAATTGGTTTACGGGCTCGCATATGATCGATGGACACCGGCGATTGTATTCGCAGGCATGTTGGCGGTGCTGACGTTGACGACGGCGCTGTTTTATCGGCTGAAAAGTCGCTTGTGGCGATTGTCTTAGCGCGCTGGGGCACCGTGAATTTGTGGAGGCGGTGGTACGCCGCGCCGGGACGGCATTGTTTAGGCATGCCTCTCCTTCGTCTACAATATCGTGCAGACGAAGGAGAGGCATGCCCATGATCAAGATGTTTGCGAGTGACTTAGACGGAACGCTGCTGAACGCCCTGCATGAGGCGGATGGGACCATCCGCCGTGCCATTCGCGAGCTGACCGAAGCTGGCCTGCATGTGGTTCCCGCGACCGGACGCTCGACGCTGCCGATCGGCGAGCATGGCTTTACGGGCCTGGCGCTTGACGCCTGCTGCTCCAATGGATCCATCGTGCGCGACAGTCATGGCGAGGTGCTCAAAACCTGGACCATTGACCCGCAGATCACCGAGGAACTGCTCAAGGAGTTTCCGGACATTTGCTTTGATTGCTCCACGCCCGATGGCATGTTCTCGAGCGGCTCGTTCGAGATGCATCAGGCGGGCTTTAAAAAGGACAGCCCTATCAAGCGTATCGTGATGCGTGGCATGCGTGCACGTGGCGGGTATCACGAGGAGCAATATTTCGACCAGTCGATCGGTGACATCCTGCGCCACGATGTGTGCAAGATCAACTGCCGCGTGACCTCGCCCGAGCTGGAGCGTGACCTTAAAGCATATTTGGCCGAGCGATCGGACCGCGTGGTCAACGCGCCGTTCGATCCGGTGATGTTCGAGATCACGGACGTGGCGTGCAACAAGGGCGAGAGCGTGGCCTGGCTGGCGGGCTACTACGGTATTGCCGAGGATGAGGTCGCGGTCTACGGCGACGGCGGCAACGATATCGCCATGCTCAATCGTTTTCGTCACAGCTACGCGACCAAAAACGCAAGCGATGCAGCCAAGGCCGCCGCGAGCGCGACCATCGGCAGCTGCATGGTCCACGCCGTCCCCAAACACATGCTCGCCACCATGCGCAAGCAAAACTCCCGCACCGTCATCGAATAATGTGGCAAAGGGACAGCCCCTCTGTCACATGGGAGATGCCGGCTTTTGGCGTATAGGACTGTCTCGCTTTCGCCACCAACAAATTTCGAGTTATTCGGCCTGTCGGAGGTCGTTAAATGGCTAAAGATGCCCTCTCGGGAACATTCATACCTCTAATGGTGTTTGATTCGGTGTCGTAAGTGCGCAAATGGGCATGTATGCGCTCAAATAAGGACAAAAACCCTCAGATAATCCCGGCGGTGCATTTATTCAGAACTAGCAGCGTGGCCGAATAACTCGAAAAATGTAGGTGGCAGTTCGGCGACAAGCTCGGGTACGGCAAAGGAACTGTTCCTTCGCCATGCCCGAGTTCCGATCTTCTGATATGCGAACAAACATTCGCATATCTAACTGCGCTTTGATAGAATTGATACTGTTGACGGCAGCTCCATGTGTCGGGCAGCGCCCTCCATCTGATGGGAGGTGATGCCCATGACCGATCTGATTGATTTCGTGAGACTTCTGACCGCTTTGGTCTCGTTCTCCACGGCGCTCGTCGGGCTTTCCGAGGCACTCAAGCAACGTTCGAAGCAACGTAAAAGGGGTCGCCGCCGCTAAGGCGTTGACCCCTTAATCCAAGCAACGGCGCTGCCCAGCTTTCCAGAACTTGGGCTGCCGTCGACACTATTCTACCCACGAATGACATTTTGAACAATCGGCAATGCCGCTCCAAAAGCCAGGCACAACTGGCACAACCTAGGCGGTCGCTGAATGTGACAAGGGGGCAGTCCCTGTCACATCCAAAATATTGCCTTTACGTGTTGATACACACGGTGTGCAATAATACTCGCACTGTGCAATAGCGCACAGGCTGAGTAACAAGGAGGACGCTTGTCCCAGCTCGAGAAATGCGATCGCCGGTCCCTTCGCTCGCAGCGTGCCCTTCGCCAGGCACTTGCCAGCGAGCTTGCCGAAAGCGGCGACCTTTCGCGCATTAATGTCGCGTCGCTCACCGAGCGCGCTGGCCTTACGCGCCGTACGTTCTATTCGCACTACCGCGATATCCCCGACTTTATCAATCAAATCGAGGATGGCTTGCTGACCGAGATCCGTGAGCGTATTGAGCTCATCACCGCAGCTCAGCTGCCCGATCTCTATCACAACATCGATGAGCTCGAGCCGGCGCCCGGTTCGGTTGAGCTGCTGCGTTATCTTGCGGCCAACCGCGACTTAATCGGTGCGCTGCTGGGTCCGGGCGGCGACCAGGCCTTCATTAAAAGGATCATCGACACCGCGCGTGAGGCTGTGGTGCCGCGTGCGCAGACGGGCATTTTGGGCCTGGCGCTGGGCACGTTCTTTGACTACTACGTCACCTACGTCGTGAGTGCCGAGGTCGGCATGATTCAGCGCTGGTTTGAGCGTGGGCTCACCGAATCGCCCGAGGCCATGGCGCGCATTATGACGGTGCTCGCTTTTGTGCGCCCTGGTGACCTGTATGGCCAACCCATCGATATCAACGTACCGGAATACGGCATGAAGCTATTGAACCTGCAGCTCGAGGACGCGGCCGACACCGCCGCAGCCGTCGAGTCCAACAACTAAGAGGAGAGACAATGAGCAAACTCGTCGAGGGCATTAAGGACCGTATGGTCACTGCCGCGCGTGAGGCTGCGCCCGCCGTGGTGGATGCCGCGCAGAAGGCCGCGACCGCAGCTGCCGAGAAAGTTGCCGAGGCAGTTGCCGATGCCAAGAACGCGGCAGGGGAGACGTCCGTCGCTAGCGAGCCCGCCACCGCCGCTGAGCCCGTAGCCGCCGGCCAGGCCCCCGAAGGCGCGATCTTCAACCCCGAGAACGCTCGCGGCAGCCTGCATCTGGGCATCGACGTGGGCTCCACCACCGTCAAGCTCGCCGTGCTCAACGACGATAACCAGATCGTCTACGCCAAGTACCAGCGTCACCACACCGACGTCCGCGCTTGCGCCCGCGACTTGTTCGAGGGCGCTGCGACCGTGCTGCCGACGGCCCAGATGACCTGCGCCATTACCGGCTCGGGCGGCCTGCTGCTGTCCCAGTGGCTCGACCTGGAGTTTGTCCAGGAGGTCATCGCCAGCAAGCGTGCCGTCGAGACCCTCATCCCGGCCACCGATGTCGCCATCGAGCTGGGCGGCGAGGACGCCAAAATCATCTACTTCGACAACGGCATCGAGCAGCGCATGAACGGCACCTGCGCCGGCGGCACGGGCGCGTTCATCGACCAGATGGCCACTCTGCTGCACACCGACGCTAGCGGCCTTAACGAACTCGCGGCCAACGCCACCACCATCTATCCCATCGCCAGCCGCTGCGGCGTTTTTGCCAAGACCGACGTCCAGCCGCTGCTCAACGAGGGCGCCCGCCCCGAGGACGTGGCCGCCTCCATCTTCCAGGCTGTCGTGACCCAGACCATCTCGGGCCTGGCGTGCGGCCGTCCCATCCGCGGCAACGTCGCCTTCCTGGGCGGCCCGCTGCAGTATCTCTCCGAGCTGCGCCACCGCTTCTACCTCACGCTCAGCCTGGACGAGGAGCACCGTATCGTGCCCCAAAACGCTCACCTGTTTGTGGCGAGCGGCGCCGCCATGGCGCACGAGTCCAACAAGCTCAGCACGTTCCCGCAGCTCATCGATGCCATCGACAGCCTGGGTGACACGCAGGGCGCCGAGGTCGAGCGTCTGGACCCGCTCTTTGCCACTGACGAGGACTTTGCCGAGTTCAAAACCCGCCACGACCAGGAAGTCGTCCCCAAGGGCAAGCTCGACGGCTACACCGGCCGCGTGTTCATTGGCATCGACGCCGGTTCCACCACCATGAAGGCCGCGCTCGTGGGCGAGGACGGCCAGCTGTTGCACACCTGGTACGGCAACAACAACGGTGACATCCTGGGCACGGCCAAGGTCATCATGGCCGATTTCTACAACCATATCCCTGCAGGCTGCACCATCGGCCACGTGACCACCACGGGCTACGGCGAGGCACTGCTCATCGAGGCCCTCAAGACCGATTCCGGCGAGATTGAGACCGTCGCGCACCTGCGCGGCGCCAAGGCATTCCTGCCCGGCGTCGAGTTTATCCTGGACATTGGCGGCCAGGACATGAAGTGCCTGCGCGTCAAGGACGGCGTCATCGAGCACATCATGCTCAACGAGGCCTGCTCGTCGGGTTGCGGTAGCTTTATCGAGAGCTTCGCCGTCTCTATGAACATGGACGTGCGCGCGTTCGCCAACGCCGCCATCCATGCCAAAGCCCCGGTCGACCTGGGAAGTCGCTGCACGGTCTTTATGAACTCGCGCGTCAAGCAGGCGCAAAAGGAAGGCGCCACGGTGGGCGATATCGCGGCAGGTCTGTCTTATTCCGTCATCAAGAATGCCCTGTTCAAGGTCATTAAGCTGCGCGATCCCAAGGAGATCGGCAGCCAGGTAATCGTCCAGGGCGGCACCTTTATGTCCGATGCCACGCTGCGCGCGTTTGAGCAGCTCACCGGCGTTCATGCCGTGCGTCCCGACATCGCCGGCTGCATGGGCGCCTACGGTGCGGCCCTGCTCGCCCGCGATCGCGCCGGCGCCGACGGCACCTCGACCATTCTTTCGGCTGAGGACATCGCGCGCCTCACCGTGACGCAAAAGCATGTCCGCTGCGGCCGTTGCTCCAACAACTGCCAGCTTACCGTCAACGACTTTGGCGGTGGCAGGCGCTTCATTACCGGCAACCGCTGCGAGAAGGGCGCCGGCCACAAAAAGCAGAAGACCGAGGCCCCCAACCTCTTCAAAAAGAAAAACGAGCTGCTCTTTAACCGCGAGGTCCTGAGCCCCGACGAGGCCCCGCGCGGCACCGTCGGCATCCCGCGCGCGCTCAACATGTACGAGAACTACCCCTTCTGGCACGCGTTCTTTACGCGCCTGGGCTTTAGCGTGCAGCTGTCCGACCAGTCGAGCAAGAAGACCTACCAGGCGGGCATCGAGTCCATGCCGTCCGAGAGCGTGTGCTACCCGGCAAAGATGAGCCACGGCCATGTGATGAACCTTATCGACCGTGACGTCGACTTTATCTGGATGCCGTGCGTGCGTTGGGAGCGCAAGGAGGATCCGACGGCTGGCAACTGCTATAACTGCCCCATCGTCATGAGCTACTCCACGGCGTTGGCGCTCAATATTGACGAGATCCGCGAGCAGAACATCGAGTTCCTGTACCCGTTTGTGCCCTATCACGATAAGACCGAGCTCAAGCGCCGTCTGTACCAGGTGCTCGCCGTCGACCGTGTGGCCGATGCTGAGGCCGGTCGCGGTCGCGTGCGTGGACCCAAGATCACGCGCTCCGAGGTCGATGCCGCCGTCAACGCTGCCTTTGAGGCCGATGCGCGTTTCCACGAGGATATCCAGACCATGGGCGAGGAGGCCCTTAAGTGGGTCGAGGACCACGGCGGTCACGGCATCGTGCTCGCCGGTCGTCCCTACCATAACGACCCCGAGATCAACCATGCCCTGCCCGAGCTTATCTCGAGCTTTGGCTTTGCGGTCTTTACCGAGGATTCGCTCGCGCATCTGGTAAAGCCCGAGCGTCCGATTCGCGTCGTCGACCAGTGGATGTACCACAGCCGCCTGTACGCCGTCGCCCGCTTTGTGACGATGCGCAACGACCTGGACCTGATCCAGCTCAATTCCTTCGGCTGCGGTCTCGATGCCCTGACCACCGATCAGGTGCAGGAAATCCTGGAGGCCAGTGGCAAGATCTACACCGTGCTCAAGATCGACGAGGTGTCCAACCTGGGTGCTGCGCGCATCCGCATCCGCTCGCTCATGGCGGCGCTTAAAGACCAGGAGGCCGAGCGCCTGGCCGAGGCCACGGCCGCGGGCGAGGCATACGAGCAGGGCGATGCCGCGCCGGTGGCGCCCTCCACGGATGCCCCCGCGTTCGCGAGCCGCAAGTACACGTTTGAGGCTCAGCGCGAGAGTGCTTCGACCGCGTGGCCCAAGGTGCCCTTTACCGAGCAGATGCGCGAGGAGGGCTACACCATCCTGTGCCCGCAGATGGCGCCGATTCACTTTGACCTGGTCAAAGAGGTGTTCCGCGGTGCCGGCTACAACTTGGAGCTGCTGCCCTCGACCGATCACGATGCTGTCGAGGCCGGCCTGCGCTATGTGAACAATGACATTTGCTACCCGTCGATTCTGGTAACGGGCCAGATTATGGAGGCCATCGAGAGTGGTCGGTACGACCTGTCCAAGACAGCCGTGGTCATCAGCCAGACCGGTGGCGGCTGCCGTGCCACCAACTACATCGCACTCATCCGCAAGGCCCTGCGCGAGAGCGGCCACCCCGAGATTCCGGTGATCTCGCTTTCGGCCGTGGCGCTCGGCGAGGACAACCCCGGCTTTAAGATTACGCCGGCGCTGCTTAAGCAGGCAGTCTACGCGGTGCTCTTTGGCGACGTGATGATGCAGATGCTCTATCGTTGCCGCCCGTACGAGGCAACGCCCGGTGCTGCCAACGCACTCTACGAGGAGTACATGGCGCGTGCCCGCAAGCTGGCGCCTAAGTTCAACAGGCACAACTACACCAAGCTTGCGCGTGAGGCCATCCGCGCGTTCGACACTATGCCGCTCGTGGGCGAGGGTACCAAGCCGCGCGTGGGCGTGGTTGGCGAGATCTTGGTCAAGTTCCATCCCACAGCCAACAACCACGTGGTCGATGTCATCGAGCGCGAGGGCTGCGAGGCAGTGGTGCCGGGCCTGCTCGACTTCTTCCTGTACTCCATGAGCAACGCCGAGCTGCAGAAGGACGAGCTGGGAAGCTCTGCCACTACGCGCGCGGGCATGCAGGCGCTCATCAAGCTCGTGGACTGGATGCGTACGCCGGTGGAGGAGATGCTCGAAAAGTCCCGCCGCTTTGAGGCTCCCGAGCGCATCGGCACCATGGCCGACAAGGCCCGCACGGTGCTTTCGGTGTGCAACAACATGGGCGAAGGCTGGCTGCTCACGGCCGAGATGCTCGACCTGATCGACCATGGCGCACCCAACATCATCTGCACGCAGCCCTTCGCGTGCCTGCCCAACCACGTGGTGGGCAAGGCCGTGATCAAGGAGCTGCGCCGCCAACATCCCGAGAGCAACATCGTCGCGGTGGACTACGACCCCGGTGCATCCGAGGTCAACCAGCTCAACCGTATTAAGCTTATGATCAGCGTGGCAAAGGAGAACATGCGCGCCGGCAAGGGCTTTAAGCTCGAGAAGGTGGCGCCGCTCGCGATGGACGAGGTCACCGGCCAGATGCGTGCCCACGACGGCTGTGTGAGCTGCGGGCCGGCCAGCGAGGAAGCCGCTGCATCGGTCGCCAAGCGTCTGGGACGCGGCATTAAGAAGTAGCTGGCCTGCTATGGGCTGGATATGAGACAAACGGGTGGTGGCCGTACCGGCTACCACCCGTTTTTGCTTGGACATATGTTGCGTAAACGCCCCGACTATCACCCTTTGCGAACTCAGATTTCGGAAGTATGCGGCAAAATCTGAATAGACCGAGCACACCGAATATGTCCAAGCCCTGTACCTGCGGTTTTATTGGCGGAAAATCGGGGGGTGCTCAAGGGTTCCGGAATTTGCCGCATACTTCCGAAAACGACGTCTCTGCGGCACCAAAAATCGCCCCCAGAACCCTGAGATAATGAACATATGTAGCCGTTTGCCGCGAAATACCATCCGTTTAAGGAACCCGTCCCCAACGCGCGTCATCTTTACGGTTGAATAAATACACATCTATGGAATTACGTAAGAGAGGACTGTTCCTATGAGCTACAAGACCGTTTGCGTTGCTGGCGGCGGCGTGCTGGGAAGCCAGATTGCCTTTCAGGCTGCCTACTGTGGCTTCGATGTGACGATTTGGCTGCGCAGCAAGGGCAGCATCGGCCGCACCCAGCCCAAGATCGATCATGTGCGCGAGGAGTACATCGCGGCTATCGAGGGCATGGCGGACGGCACGGGCGAGTGGTGCGCCGGTATCGCCGATAGCGGCCAGCCCTTCGACAAGGAAGCGGCGCTCGCCGCCGTTGAGCGTGCCTACTCCACACTCAAGCTGGAGCTCGATCTTGCCAAGGCAGTGGCTGACGCCGACCTGGTTATCGAGTCTATGGCTGAGGATACCCAGGCAAAGATTGACTTCTACAAGAAGCTCGCCCCGGTCCTCCCGCAAAAGACTGTCGTCGTGACCAACTCCTCCACGCTGCTACCGAGCACCTTTGCCAAGTACACCGGCCGCCCCGAGAAGTACCTGTCGCTGCACTTTGCCAATTCCATCTGGAAGAACAACATGACCGAGGTCATGGCGCAGGACCAAACCGACAAGCGCTACTTCGACGAGCTTGTCGACTTTGCCAACGATATTCGCATGCTTGCCCTGCCCGTCAACAAGGAAAAGAACGGCTATCTGCTCAATTCCATGCTGGTGCCATGGCTGCTTTCGGGCCTTGATCTGTACGTCTCGGGCGTGAGCGATCCCAAGAGCATCGACCTCGCGTGGACGCGTGGCACCGGCGCTCCCAAGGGCCCGTTCCGCGTATTCGACACGGTGGGTATCCAGACGGCCTACAACATCGTCATGCAGTATCAGAAGGTGCCGGGCCTGGTGAGCCCGCTGCTCAAGAAGATGATGATGCCCTACAACTTTAAGGCCATGGCCTCCGTCCTCAAGAAAATGCTCGACGAAGGCAAGCTGGGCGAAAGCTCGGGCGAGGGCTTCTTCAAGTACTAAGAACGATCCCTCGGGGTCGGAGGAAAACGGATCATTTTCGGCCGCCAGCAGTGAGAAGATGGACCCAGAAATAGAAAGGAGTGGCAATGGGCTGGCTCGGGCTTTGAAGACAAGTTATTGCAGGCCCAGGGCGATTTCTCGCTCAATGCAGGCCAGCACAGCGTGACGTATCTGCCGAGTTCTGACACGGCAGCGACTGGTCGCTACCAGGTGCTGCTATACGACAACAACTTTGGTGCGGCCGAGAGCTATCCCAAGTTCGACTGGGGCCAGCTGGGCGCCGCGGTGGTGACCGACTACAGCAAGGGAACGCATTCGTTTGGGCGCATCTTTACGGTGGATGAGACCGCGCGCACCTACAAGCTTGTGGACCAGATCGCGGTGCCGTTCTCGGGCTACGTTAGTAGTGCGCAGCGCGTCGGCGATTCGAATAGCATGCTCGTGGCTTCGGGCCAGGCCAAGACCTTCACCGAGTACGATCGCTATGGACTTCCCATCGCCACCTACGAGATGGAAGCCGAGAAGTACATCTACCGCGTGTACAAGTACGAGCTGTAGCGCTGCGCTCTGCATCACTTCACGTCAAATTCCACGCGGTCGAGTTCAGGCACGTTGAGGTCGATGAGCTTGCGGGCGACGCGGCGATCGTGTGCCCCAAGCGCCTCGCTTGTCGTCACATGGGCGACGATTTCGCGCTCTACAATGCCTTCCTCGTCCCCTTCGGTGGCCGAGGTCTCGACGGCGACGGTGTAATCCTTAAAGCCTGGCAGCACCGCCGCAAGCTCGCGCGTGGTTTCGGTGACGCCGTAGCCGTCCTGCACGCCGGCCTGCGCCGAGCCAATGGAGCCTGCTGTCATGACGATGCAGGGGATGGCAAAGATCGTCGTGCCCACAATGATGCGGCGGCGCACCTTGCGTGACAGCTCATCGACCTCAGCATTTTCTTCGGCGGTCACAATGCCGTCGCCGTTGAGGTCACGCTTGAGCGGCACGCGCAAAAGAAGCAATACGGCTTCGGCGGCCAGCGCGATAAAGACGACGTTGATGCCAAACTCGTAGAGGGCCGAGAGGAACAGTGACCCGCTTGCAATGGCGATGCCATAGCCCGCCGCGCACAGGGGCGGCATGAGCGCGGTCGCCACGGCCACGCCGGCGATGAGCGTGGCGGGTTCCTGGTCGCGCGAGTTGCCCAGCCCGCCTGCAAAGCCGCCCGCGAGCGCGACGGCAAGGTCCCATATGGTGGGTGTCGAGTTGTCGATGATGGCGGCCGTGGTGGTGCCAAGGGGCGAGAGCTTAAAATACAGCGTGGACGTGACCAGGCAAAAGACCATCTGCAGTGCGAGGCTGGCAATGGCCTCGACGGTGATCTCGCGGTCGAGCGTGGCAATGCCGTATGCCATGGCAAGAACCGAGCCCATGAGCGGGCAGATGAGCATGGCGCCCACGATGGCGATGTCCGAGTCGATATCGAGGCCGATGCTTGCGATGAGCATGGCGATGATGAGGATGCATAGGTGAGAGCCGGTCAGGCGTGCCCCGTTTACAAAACGCTTGCGGATCACGTGATAGGGCGCGCGACCCTCGCGAATGTTGAATGCGCGCTTTAGGAAGCGGCCGGCGTTCTCCATGGCCTCACTATGGGCGGGGCGGATGCCGTGGCGCCGGTGATGGCGTTCGCGTAGTCGCTTGATCTGTTGTTTGTCGAGTTCCATGTCCACCTCGTTCCAGCGCGGTCCGCGCAACGCACCCGTTGTCCTAACTCTACACCGTGGCGGGCGGGGTGTCTGTTGGATGCGGAATCCGATAGGGCGGATGACGCGGGAGCAAATGCAAATCACAGGCTCAATTCCATCCCGCGAAAATATGATGCACCAGCTCCTTCAAATGTGACGAAATTGTGAAGCACGGGAGCACGAATTTCAAAAAATTCGCTGGTCGCCAATGTTGCGCAACAGAATTCAAAAATCAGCTCCTACATTTTGAAGCGTATGGATACATCCGTGTCAAAGGGAGAAAGCCATGGCAAACTACAGTCCACAACACTTTGAGCCTCGGGCTAAGGCCGTCAACGTCAAGGGCGTTGCTAACCGCGCCGTCGCAACCGTTTTGACGGCGGGCCTCATCGCTCAGCCGCTCATGTCGCCGCTGGCGGCAATCGCTGCACCGTCAACCGATAACGGCGATTCTGTTCAGGGGGGGGGTAGTTCTGTAGAGAATACCGTTGCCGCCGGTAACCAAGCGGTCGTAAAGACGGCTGCCCAGCTGGCCGAGGAGTCGGCAAAGCAGCTCAAGGACGCTCAGGCCGCCTACGATGCCGCCCAGAAGAAGGCCGACGCGGCGGGCCAGTCTCAAAAGCAGGCGCAGCAGCAAAAGAATCAGGCCTCGCAGGCTGTGAGCGACAACGAAATCGAGCAGAACGCAGCAGAAGTCGCCGCGCTCCAGGAGAAGATTGACGAGCTCAAAGCCGCCGTCGAAAAGACCGAGCAGCAGCAGAAGAAGCTGGGCGACCTGAACGAGCAGCTCGATCAAGCCAACAAGAGTGTCGAGGATAAGACCCAGGCGCTCAAGGACGCCAAGGCAAAGCAGGATGAGGCCAAGAAGGCCCTCGACGATGCCCAGGCCAAGCTCGAGGCCATGGGTATGGACGAGTACGAGGCCGCCAAGAAGGCCGTCGAGGACGCGCAGGCAAAGCTCGATGACGCCAATAAGGCCGTTGCTACTGCACAGGCCAATCTGGACCAGGCCAAGGCTGCCGAGGCTAGCGCCCAGCAGGAAAAGAAGGACACCGAGGCCGCTCTGACGACTGCCCAGGCCAAGAAGCAGGAGACTGCCGCTGCGCTCGCAGCCGCAACCACCGCGCGCGATAACGCCCAGCAGAAGTTCAACCAGGCGCAGGCCGCGCTCGATGCTGCCGTCTCGGGTACGGGTGTCGACCTGAGTGCGCTTGAGGCCGCCAAGATCGCTGCTGCTGGTGAGCTCAAGACCGCGCAGGCGGAGCTCAATGCCGCGACGGATGCCGACGCCACCGCACAGACAAATCTGCAGGCCGCCCAGGCTGCCGTCGCTGCCGCGCAGGAGAAGGCCAACGCCGCCAACGCTGCTGTGGCATCTGCCCAGTCTGCATACGATGCGGCAAACAAGGAGTACAAGGACGCGGCCAGTAAGCGTGACGCCGCGAAGACGGCATACGAGCAGGCCCAGCAGACCGAGGCCGACAAGAAGGCTGAGTACGATAAGCTTGTCGAAGTTCGCAAGCAGAAGCGCAGCGAGTGGGAGGCAGCCTGCGCCGCTTCGAACGCCGCGGAAAAGGCTTATGACGCTGCTAATGCCCAGGTTGAGGCTCTTGAGCAGCAGATTGCAGACCTAAAGTCCAACATGACCGTTGACCAGGAAGTCATCAGTCAGGGTATGTTCGGCTTCATGAACTACATCATCGGCGGCAGCCAGTTCACAGCCACGCAGAAGTCGAATGCAAGCACTGCCGCGTCGATGCTCATGGGGACGACGGATAAACAGAGCTGGTATGACGATTACGTCGATCAGGACATGTCTCGCGACACCAATCCGCTCTCCTTGGAGCAGATGCGTAACGCCCTGACCTACCTCGATACCCAGAACAACCTCCGCAAGGCAAACGGTCAGTCTGAGCTCAGCGTCAGCCTCCGCATGACTGCGGCAGCCGCGCTCAATGCATCATATTCATCGAACATCTGGGGACACTCGAACTGCTATTTCGATAAAGGTGAGAACCTTGCAGGTGGCGGAGGAGCATATACCGGAGGCGAGACCGAGGATACGCTTGGCTGGCCATATACCGGTCTCTACACCCAGGAGAAAGAGGCATTCGATAAGTACGTCGCGCAGTATGGCGACAAACTCGGTAGCCATCGATATGATGCCTATTATATCTACCAGAACTACAACAGCATCTACCATGAGTGCGGTCACTATCTCAACATCATCGATGCCGGTGCGACGGCTATCGGCATCGCGACCGGTAGCGGTAAGAACACCGATTCCGAGGTAACCATTTTCGACTATAGTGGAAGCACGGGGCAGAAGGACTTCACTGTCTCCGAGTTCAAGAAGCTCGTGAACGACTACATCGACTCTGCCTATAACGCTGGCGGCACGCAGGCGCAGAAGGCGCAGCTCAAGGAGCTTCAGGGCAAGCTCGCCGAGGCGCAGAAGAACTTTGGAACTACTAGGGAAGCTTACTTCGCAGCTGTAAACGGGCAGGATGCCGCCCAGGACGCTTTCACCGCAGCAGATGTGAACATGAACACCGCCAAGGGTGAGTACGAGAAGGCTAAGTCCGGTACCGCCGCCGCGGAGACGGCATACGACGCCGCGAAGGACGCACTCGGCGGAATCGACATCGAGTCCCTCAAGCAGAACCTCGATGCCGCCAAGGCCGAGGCCGCTACTGCCCAGGCGGCTCTCGATAAGGCAAACGCCACGCTTGCTGACAGCAAGACGAAGGCAGCCGAGGCCGCTGCTCACAAGGCGAAGGTTCGCAGCGCCCGCGATGCCGCCAAGGCAAAGTCCGAACAGGCCAATGAGGCGTATGACAACGCCACGGTTTCGGTCAAGGACCTTGCTGCCAAGCGCGATGCCGCCCAAGCGGGCCTTGCGAATAAGCAGGGCTCGCTTGACGAGGCAAAGAAGGCCGACGATGCCGCCCAGGCTGGTGTAGACAAGGCCCAGGCCGCAGATGTCCAGGCCGCGACTGCTCTTTTGGACGCCAAGCAGGCGGTTGCCGCCAAGGCGCAGGCCCTGTCCGACGCACAGGAGAAGGCCAAGGCCGCCGAGGGCGAGCTTGCCACCGCAAACAAGGCCTTCGAGCGCTTCGCCGGCGCCCAGAAGGCGGTCGACGATGCCAAGGCCGCCTATGACGCCGCCGTCGCCGGTGTCGCCGATGCCCAGAAGCAGCTCGAGGCCGCCAACGAAGCCGTCGTCGATGCGAACCTCGATATCTTCAAGGCCAAGGCAGAGCTTGCCAACGACGAGGCACTCAAGGCCGATCTTGAGGCTGTCGATCACAAGGCATCCCTTGCCGCGGGCACGACGGGCAACGAGAAGCTGGTCAAGCTGAACGCTGCCTACGCTCGCTATAAGGCTGCCGTCGATGCCGCCGCTGGTCTCAAGGCTGCTTTGAGCGATGCCGATGCCAAGCTGTCCGATGCCAACGACGCCTATGCCGCCGCGCTTGCCGAGCTTGGCGATGCCAAGGATGCCCTGGCTGCCGCGCAGGCCGAGTACGACAAGTATCATCCCAAGGCCGAGCCGCAGGCCAAGGCTCAGGTTGCGCAGGCTGCTGCAAAGGCTCCTGTCGCCAAGAAGAAGGCCACGTCGGCCGCGCTCGCCCAGACTGGCGATGACTCCGCTCTTGCGGGCGAGGTGTTCGTCATCGGCGGTATCACCCTCGTGGCCGCTGGTGTGATGCTGAGCGATCGTCGTCGCAAGCAGATGTAGCGTTTCGAGCGTAGTTTCTGCAACGAACTTCGGTTCATAGCAGGAGCGCTTCGATGGCTTAACCGATAAGGCCGGCGCGCTGTCATACGCAGCGCGCTGGCCTTTCTTTGTTTCGATATCAAAAAGCCCGGTCGGTAGCCGCGAAAGCTACCGACCGGGCAAATCGTAGGCAATATGGTTGCTGTCGAGCAGCTGCTCGACTTAGCCCAGCAGGCTCAGACCCACGGAGACAAACGCCAGGATAACGCCGACGATGGACTCGCCGCCGAGCAGGCCGCTGGCGACAACCAGGCCCTGCTCCTGGAAGGCGGCATCCTTGGCGGCCTTCTCCTCGTCCGAAAGACCGGCCTCGGCGTCGCGGTGTGCGGCCCACTTGTCGTAGGCGAGCTTGACGCAGGAGCCCAAGAAGGCCGTGAGAGACATGTAGAACGGCAGATACACGCCCAGACCGATCATCATGGCCGGAATCCCGAGCCAGTACATGACGATGCCGGCGATAAAGCCGCCTGCGAACCACGGCACGCTCGGGATGCCCGAGACCATGGTGGCGACCACGCTTGCCTGCGCGGCAACGAAGCTCTTGTCGGGGCCGAAGGCGTCCGGACCATAGGCGGTGACGAGCGCGACCATGACGGCGGCGGCGACCAGGGCGCCCACGATGCCGCCGATGGCCTGGCCAACCCACTGTGCGCGCGGGTTGGTGCCCAGCACGGCGCCGGCCTTAAAGTCGTTCATGACGTCGCCCGCAAGGCCGCACGCCACGGCCACGATGCCGGCGATAAAGAACAGCTTGACCTGCGCGAGCTGCGCGAAGGCAGCCACGATGAGCATGACGATGAGGCCAAAGATCTCCATGGGGTCGATGCCCGTCTGGCCGCAGCTCTGTGCGCTCATGATGGTGGTGACAAAGGTGAACAGCGTGACGATGACGGCTGGGACGGGACCGAGGTCGAGCGCGATGGCAACGATCACAGCGATGGCTGCGGTGCCCAGGCCGATGATGCCGGCGTCGAGCTTAAGCGAGCCCGAGATAAGCGACTGCTCGTCGGTGTCGGTGGAGCTGTCGGCGGCGAGGCCACGGACGATACCGGCGACCTGCGGCAGGATGTCCTTAAGGACGACGGCGACGCCAAAGCCCATCATAAGACCCATACCGAGGGATTTGACGATACCCTGCGCGGTCACAATATCGAACAGGCCAGCAGCGGTGCCGCCAACGATGATGCCAAAGTTGCCCAGCAGCGCGCCGGCAAACCAGAAGGCGACGGGGGCGAAGCCCACGAGGAAGCCGATGGATAGCAGCATGGGCGAGTTGTAGATGGCAAAGGTCACGCCGGGGATATTGAGCGTGCACAGCATACTGGGCACCACGCCCAGGGCGTCGCGCAGCACGCTGTAGATGCCTGCGATGGCCATGGAGCCAAAGAGCTGCTTACCGGTCTTGCCGCCGGCCTCGGTAGCACGTAGGGTCTGAGCTGCGGCGTTGCCGGTGGGGAACTCCAGCGCGGCGTCCACGATAAAGTGACGGTGGATGAGCGCTGTCGCTAGAAGGCCCAAGATGGTGCCGGCGAGCGCCACGATAAACATGTCGAGCCAGCTGATCTGGTCGGCATAGCCCAACATCCAGGCGCCCGGGATGGTAAACGCCAGGCCGCCGGCGACCATGGCGCCCGCAGACATGATGGTGTGGGTGACGTTGGCCTCGTTGAGGCTGGCGTTGCCCATGAGCTTCAGGAAGAACAGCGAAATGACGGCAGCGAAAATGATCGGCCAGGGGAGGGCGCCCATCTTGAGGGCGGTATAGGCCGAGCTTGCCGTGATGATCACGCAGCCAAGGACGCCGATGACGACGCCGCGCAGCGTGAGTTGACCGCGCATCGAGGTGCGGTTCGAGGGATTGCTCATATAGAACTCCTTTGCGTATATCCGCTTCCCCCGGGAGCGCCGCTACGGATACGGCGCGGGAAGTCGGGTTACCAAGGGCCGATGCGTGAGCTCGCAAACGACCGCGCACCAGTATAGCCGCAAGCTAGTCATTTTGGGATGACTGGTTTAGGTAGGCGATATACTGCTGGGCAGACGAAAGGAGCGCCGACGATGCTTAATGGCTGCGCATACATATTGACGGTCGACGTGGGCAACACGTTCATTCGCTTTGGCCTGTTTGCCGAGGACTCGGCCGCGGCACAGGAATGCCCGCTTGCGACGTGCGAGATCACGACGCCGCCGAGCATCACGGCCGACGAGGCGCGCATGAGGCTCGCGCAGGTCATGGGCGCGCTGTCAGCCGATGCGGGCAAGCCGGGTGCGCTCGTTCCCGCAGCCGCAGTGCTGAGTTGCGTGGTGCCGGCGCTCGAGCGTCCGTGGAAGGCGGCGCTTTCCCGCACCTGCACGGGGCGCGTGCTCACCGTGGGGCCGGGCCTCAAGACCGGCATGCCCGTGCACTACGACGATCCAGCAGAGATCGGTCCCGACCGCATCGCCGACGCCGTGGCGGCCCGTGCCGTCTACGGCTCTCCGTGCATCGTGATCGACCTGGGCACTACGACCAATATCGAGGTCATCGATGCGCACGGAACCTTTGTCGGCGGCGTCATCGCGCCGGGTCTGGCACTTGGCGCCCGCTCGCTTTCGGCGGCAGCAGCGCGCCTACCCCAGGTTGAGCCCTCGGCGCCAACGCATGTGATCGGTCGCAACACGCGCGAGGCCATGCGCTCGGGCGTGGTCTTGGGCGAGGTAGCCCGCATCGACGGCATGCTCGACATGGTGCTTGCCGAGATGCGCTCGACCAAGGCAGCGGGCGAGGGCAGCGTGCCCATCGTCATCACCGGCGACGATGCCGAGGCGCTCGCGGCGTTGGTCGGCCACAGCCTGACGGTAGACGACGCACTGACGCTGCGGGGTCTCGCCGAGCTGTACCGCATCAACCAAAAGCCTCGCCGCGCATAAAGTCGAGGACGTCGGCGGGAGAGGAAACAGCCCCACCTTTCACCTGCTACAATGGGTCAAACTATTGCGATTTCGGAGGTGTCTGCCATGTCGGACGATCTTCATCAAACCGCGTCGGGCAAGCGTCGCGACGTTATTAGCTGGGACGAGTTCTTTATGAGCGTGGCCATAGCCGCGCAGCGCCGCAGCAAGGACCCCAACACGCAGGTGGGCGCGTGCATCGCCAGCACCAACCACCGCATCCTTTCGGTGGGCTACAACGGTACGCCCTCGGCGCTCAACGACGACTTTTTCCCGTGGGGCACGAGCGACGACCCGCTGCAGGACAAGCACAACTACGTGGTGCATGCCGAGGCCAACGCCGTGCTCAACTACCGCGGCTCGCTCAAAGACCTTGAGGGTTCCACGGTCTACGTCACGCTGTTCCCGTGCCACGACTGCGCCAAGATTTTGGCTCAGGTGGGCGTGGGCGAGGTCGTCTACCTGGACAACAAGTACGCCGACACCGATGACGGCCGTATCAGCCGCCGCATTCTCGACTCCTGTGGCATCAGCTACCGCCAGGTTATCGTCGATGTTCACATCGGCACCGAGGGGCAGGCTCAGCAGTAGCGCGTGGCAACGCCAGCTGGCGGCAAAACAGCCGAAAGAGACCCGTCCCAAATTGACTGCTCGTGAAAGTCGTGTCCGCACGCATGGCTGGCGCCTAAGCGGGTACATGGCTGTAGTAACATAGCCCCTGTCCGCGGGCGTGCCCGCGTTATTGTGAGAAAGGAGCCCCTGTGGCTGTTAACGAAGAGCTGCTTAAGAAGGTTCTTGAAGAGATTCGCCCCAACCTGCAGGCCGATGGCGGCGATATGGAGTATGTGGGCGTCGACGACGAGGGTGTCGTCAAACTGGAGCTGCAGGGCGCTTGCGCCGGCTGCCCCATGAGCTCGCTGACCCTGTCCATGGGTATTGAGCGCATCCTGAAGGAGCATGTGCCCGGCGTTACCCGTGTCGAGCAGGTCAATGCCTCCGGCGAGACCGACGACCTGTACGACGAGTACGCGCCGTTTTAAGATGCGAAAGCTGCGGACGGCATACTCCGCATAGACGTTACGCCCAAATATGCGGCTGCGAGCGCAAGGCCCGCGGCCGCATTTGTATGTAGGGAGCAGGGGGATCGATATGCTCAACGACCTCTACCATATGCTTGATCCCGTCGCGATCTCGGCGGGCCCCATCACCATCTACTGGTACGGCCTGGCCTACGTGGTCGGCGCTCTGCTCACGGCGGTCGTCATGTACCGCACACAGCGTCGCTGGGGCTTTAACATCACGATTGACGACCTGACGAGTGTCGTGGTCGGCGTGGTCTTTGGCCTCATTATCGGTGCGCGCCTGTTCTACGTCGTCTTTTACGGTGATGGCTACTACTGGGCGCACCCGCTCGAGATCTTTGCCACCAACGAGGGCGGCATGAGCTTCCATGGCGGCTTGGTGGGCGGCATTATCGGCGGCATCATCGTGTGCCGCATGTATAAGCTCGATGCCTGGACTTTGGCAGACCTTGCCGTCATAGGCGCGCCGCTGGCCTTGTGCCTGGGCCGTTGTGCCAACTTTGTCAATGGTGAGCTGTGGGGCAAGCCGACCGATCTACCCTGGGGTGTGGTCTTCGGTGGCACCGCGGGGGATATGCCGCGTCACCCCTCCCAGCTCTATGAGGCATTTCTTGAGGGCATCGTGCTCTTTTGCATTTTGCAGGTGCTTAGCCGAAAAAAGCCGCTGCTGCCCCAGGGCACGTTTATGGGCGTCTTTGTGATGGGTTACGGCATCGTTCGCTTCCTCATTGAGTTTGTGCGCGTGCCCGATGCCCAGCTGGGCTATCTGCTGGGCGGCGTCATCACCATGGGTCAGCTGCTGAGCCTGCCGCTCGTAATCGCGGGCCTGGCGCTCATCATTTTCGCCCGTCGCCGCAACCAGCCCCAGCGCGTCTACCTCGACGCCTAGCCATCACGAACCACCACAAAGGGGACAGGCACCTTTGTGGTGGTTCGCTGGGCAACGATGAGAGAACCGTAACGTTTCCCCAGATAAAACCTACCAAAATAAACCTGTCCCTTTTTGGCAGGTTTCTAGAAAGGCTCTTTGGACTGTGAAGGATTCCGATCTCTCCACAACGGCTGCGCGCGACGCTGCCCGCATCGTCTGGTTTAAGCGCTACCCCGCCAAGCAGACGCTCATCGCATTTTTGCTCGCGCTGTTGGCGACCACGGCGTTTTCCATCGATCCCTCCCCGGTGTCGAGCAACGCAGTCTTGGCGATTGACCCCAAAGCCTCGGGCATGCTGTACGTGTGCTACGAGGTGCTCCTCTCGTTTGCCGGCCATACCGACGCGGTCATGCTGCTTGCACTTGCCTGCCTGCTCACCTTGCCGTTTCGCTACGTGTTCTTTGGCCGTGGCGACACCTGGCGTCCATCGATCATTCTGCCGTCGCTGTTCTTCGCCATCTGCATGGTGTTCGGCCGCAGCTACGATCTCACCGACTCGGCCGAGATTGTCCTTGGCGACAAAGCCCGCATCATCTGCGCCTGGATTGGCGGCGCGGGCTGGATGCTCTTGGCGGTCGTTGCCTTCTACCTTGTCTTTGAGTGTCTAGATTGGCTGAGCTCCCGACGCATCCCGTTTTCCGAAGCGCACTTTGGCCGCGTATGGCGTGTGACTCACGCCGTGCTCTCGGTCCATCCCTTTGCCGGGCCCTTCCTGGTGCTTATGATCGCCTGGACGCCCACGCTCATCGCTTCGCTGCCCGGCCTTTTTATGGGAGATACGGGCGCGCAGATTCGCCAGTGGTTCAACTATCCCAACGGCACGAGCGACTACCTGCGCCTACTCAACCCCAACGTGCTGCTCAACGGGCATCATCCCGTAGTGCACACGGCCATTATCGGCTCGTGCGTTCAGCTGGGGCTTTCGCTGTTCAACAGCGCTAACGCGGGCCTCATCATCTATACCTGCGCTCAATTTGTCATCACGGCCGCCTGCATGGCCTATTCCATTTCGTCGCTGCGCAAACTGGGCGTGAGCCTGCCGGTTCGCGGTGCGATCCTGCTGTTCTTTGCGTTTATGCCCATGTTCTCCAACTACGCGGCGTTGCTCACCAAAGACGTGCTCTTTGCCGACGCGTTCTTGGTGCTGCTGGTACAGACCGTCAAGCTCGTGGCATGTGGCTTGCCCCGTCGTGATGCCAATGTCGAGCGAGCGGGCGAGAAAGCCCCCGTGCTCTTTGCGCGCCACGACTGGCTGCTGCTCGCTCTGGGTGCCATGGGTTCCACGTTTCTGCGCAACGGCGGCCTGGTGTTTCCCCTGGCGGCATGCGTAATCGCGGCGGCGTTTTGCGTATGGGACGTGCATGTAGCTCGTCGTGCAGCCAAACAGACTGGTACTGCGCCTTCGGGCGCCATCCCGCGTTTCCGCTGGGTTGGCGTTCTCGCGGTGCTCGCGCTCTGCCTTGCCTCTAATATGTACTTCACCAAGGTCTTTATGCCGGCGCACGATATCACGCCTGGTTCCAAGCGCGAAATCCTCTCGATTCCGTTCCAGCAGACGGCTCGTTTCGTCCAAAAGCACGACGGCCTCAACTCGGGCGTCAACCCTACGGTTAAGGAGGACGGCACCATCGTGGAGGCTCCTTGCGACGGTTCGGTGACCGACGAAGAGCGTGCCGTGATCGATCGCGTACTCAAGTACGAGAACCTGGGCCGCCGCTACAACCCCGACAAGTCCGATGCCGTCAAGAACTGCTTTAACGAGTACGCCTCGCAGGAGGACATCGATGTCTATTTTGAGGTATGGGCTCAGATGTTTAAGAAGGATCCCGAGTGCTATATTTCGGCGCTTATCAATAACTACTATGGTTATTTTTATCCGAGCGCGCGCGATGCCTGGGTCTACAGCACGGCGCGTAGTGCCGAGATCATGGCAAAGCCCGATAACCTCAAGTACTTCGACTTCCATCCGGTTGACAGCAACGTGGTGCGCTGGTGCGACCACCTGATCAATTTGTACCGTGTGGCGGTGCAGCGCATCCCGTTTATTTCGCTCACCATGAGCTCGGCCACCTATGTGTGGATCATGATCGCCGTGGTGGTCTACCTGCTGCGTCGTCATTCATGGCGTGCGCTGGCGATCTGGGTGCCGCTGTTGGGCGTACTCGCCGTGTGCCTGATTGGCCCGTGCAACGGCTCGACCTACATGCGCTACCTGTATCCGGTCATCGCCTGCATGCCCTTCGCCATCGGCGCCACCGTCACCCGCAGCGACTTCCTCTGGTTCTAACTTGGTGCATTGAGGTCAGGTTTCTTTGCACCAAAGGGGCCATCATCACGACGCCTTCATTTTGGGGTTTATCTCGCAGGCCAGTAGGTATATCATAACGACGTTTGTTTATATTGCCCGAGCATCTGCGCTGGGCTTTAGGTCGAAACCGATAGGAGACACGTATGTCCGGACACTCTAAGTGGGCCACAACCAAGCATCGTAAGGGCGCGCAGGACGCCAAGCGTTCCGCCCTCTTCTCCAAGCTCAGCCGCAACATCACCGTTGCTGCCCGTCTCGGCGGTGACCCGCTGCCCGAGAACAACGCCAGCCTCGCCGCTGCCGTTGCCAAGGCCAAGGCTCAGTCCATGCCTAAGGACAAGATCAAGTCCGCTATCGACAAGGCTTTTGGCTCGGGTGCTGACGCCGCCGTCTACGAGAACATCGTGTACGAGGGCTACGGTCCCGCCGGTGTCGCCGTCTACGTCGACTGCCTGACCGACAACCGCAACCGTACCGCCGCTGATGTCCGTTCCGCCTTCTCCCACGCTGGTGGCAACCTGGGCACCTCCGGCTCCGTCGCCTTCCAGTTTGAGCGCAAGGGCCAGATCGTCGTTGCCAAGGAGATCCTGGACGAGAACGCCAAGAAGGAGACCATGATCGCCAACGGTGCTGCCGGTGACGAGGATGAGTTCATGATGGCCATCGCCGAGGCCGGCGGCGAGGACTACGAGGACGCCGGCGAGGAGTGGATCGTCTGGACTACTGCCAACGAGGTCATGGCTGTCTCCAAGGCGCTCGAGGAGCAGGGCGTCCAGGTCAAGGGCTCCGAGACCACCATGGTCCCGACCACCCCGACCGAGGTCTCCGGCGCCGACGCCAAGAAGGTTCAGCGCCTCATCGACCGTCTTGAGGAGCTCGACGACGTCCAGGATGTTTACAGCACCATGGACATGACCGACGAGGTCATCGCTGCCCTCGAGGAAGAGTAGCGCCCGCACGGGTTAAGCCGTGCATATCTGGGCATAATGAAGCGAGCATGCAAGCCTCGTGGAATAGATGAGCCGGATCCGCGTGCGTAGAGCACCGGACCCGGCTCTTTTATAATGATGCGAACCGTTTTGCATTTCGAGAGCCGAGATTTGAAGGGAGCGCCACGTGCGCGTACTCAAACGAGCCCTAGCGATCGTGTATCTTGCCGCCGCCATCGTGGCGCTGGGTACGCTTGTCTGCCAGTTTTGGGGGCCGTATACGTATCGCTTTATGCTGCTGATGCGCGATCCCATGCCGCGCATTGTCGTGACGGCATGCGGCGGAGTTGTGGCGATCGGCGTGCTGGTAAGCTTCTTCCGCCTGATGTTTGCTCGTCGCGAGCCGTCCTGCGTGCATCCGGCGGGGGAGCGCAATATCGAGGTCACGCTCGCGGCGCTTTCTTCGTGTGCCAGGGCTGCTGCCGAGCGCGACGACCGCGTGATGGTCGAGCATGTCGAGGCCCGCGTCCAAGGCCCCGACGATTCGCACGTCCGATTTAAGGTCGAGGCTATCGCGCTTGACGATAAGGACGTGGCATCTCTGGCTACCGCGATGCAGCAGCGCATCGAAGAAGCTTGCGACACCATGCTCGGCACGCCGGGTACGACCACGCGCGTCCGTTTTTTGCCGTCCAAGACTACCGTCCAGACCGTGGAGGTTTCCGGTGAGTGATACCAATCAAGATAAGACCGCTCGTACGCCGCGCCTGACGATTGACCAGAGCGCCACGCCGGCGAGCGAACCTGTTGATTCCAAAGCAGAGGCAACTGAGTTACAAGACGCGGCGGCCGCGGATTTTGACGAGGCTATGGGTCTCATCAAGGGTACGGGCGCTGCCATCTGGAGCTATGCTGTGCGTCATCCCAACACCACGCTCGGTGCCGTCGCTGGCTTTATCCTCGCCGTGTTGGTGCTCACGCTCGGCCTGTGGGACACGCTCGTCATTGCATTCTTCGTGCTGATCGGCGCCGTGATCGGCCAAATTCGCGACGGCGAGAACGGGATCGTCAACTTCTTCGGCCGTCTGTTTAGCGGCCGCTAATATGTATTCGACTGTCGCATCCGCGGCAGGCATAAGGAGGAACCATGGCTTTTAATACGAAGGTCGATGTGGCCGATACCGAGCTCGAGGAGAACGAGGCGGTCGTCGCCGAAGCCGAGGATGTGACGCTCGAGGATGAGGCGCTCGTCGAGGCCGAGTCCGATGTGGATGAGGATGACGAGGAAGCGGACGAGTCCGAGGACTCGCTGACCTATTCCAACGGCGTGATCGAGAAGATCGTTGCCATGGCCACCCGCGAGGTTCCGCACGTTCTGGGCATGAAGGGTAACCTCATGCACTTTGTGCAGGAGCAGTTTGGTGCCGAGAATCTGACCAAGGGCGTGACGGTTGAGGTCACCGATGACAATCGCGTGGTCGTCAACATCTCCGTCATCATCGAGTACGGCGCCTATGCGCCCGCGATCTTCGACGATGTCAAGGCGCGTGTCACCGAGCGCCTTGCCGCGATGACCGGCCTTGAGGTGGCGGGCGTCAACCTGCGCATCGAGGACGTCATCACCCCCGAGGAGTACGAGCACCGCACCAGCCAGCACGAATAACCTTCCAAAAAGGGACAGGTTTGTTTTGGCAGGTTTTATCTGCGAAAACGTTAAACGGCCGACCGCGCAAGCAAAAGCGTGGCCGGCCGTTATTTGTATGCCCCCCGATGTAGGCATACCGCTCGTCTAACTAGGGGTTGCAATCGTCGCGTTCCGCGTTACCCTAATGGGCGCATTGTTTCCAAATTGTTAACGAGGGGTTGCCGTAATGGCTGACGAGCACGAAACAGAAAGCAAGGCATGGGCGATTGAGGCCGTCGCGGCAGAGGCGGCATCGCGTGCTGCCGAAGAGGTGCATCGTCCTCCCGTAGTGCCGATGGAGCGCGTGGTTGATCGCACCGATATCGAGCGCGGCGAGCGTGCCGGCCAAAAGCGCAGCCAGGAGCCGGGTTTCCCGCGCTTTTTTGCCGAGCTCAATCTGGGCCTGATTCTTACGGCCTTTGCCATCGTTGCGTTTAAAACCCCTAATCACTTTGCTTTTGGCGGCACCTCGGGCGTGTCGGTCATTCTGTCCACGCTGTTCCCGACCCTGCCCGTCGGCGTCTTTATGTGGATTATCAACGCGGTTCTCGTCGTTTTGGGCTTTATCTTTTTGGAGCGCAAGGCGATTCTTTGGAGCGTCTTCGCCTCGTTTGCGCTTTCGGCCTACGTCTCGCTGTTTGAGCTCTTCATTCCGACCGATGTCTCTCTGACGGGTGATATGTGGCTCGACCTGTGCTTTGCCGTGATTCTGCCGGCGCTCGGCAGCGCTATTGTCTTTGACATCGGCGCCTCGACGGGTGGCACGGACATTCTTGCCATGATTCTCAAGCGCCGCACCACGCTCGAGATTGGTCGCGCCCTGCTGCTGGTCGATATCGGCATCGTGACCATCGCGGCCTTTTTGTATGGCCCGCGTGTCGGTCTGTATTGCGTGCTCGGCCTGTTTGCCAAGACGCTTGTGGTCGACAAAGCCATTGAGAGCATTCACCTGCGCAAAGTCTGCACGGTCATTTGTTCCGAGCCCCTTAAGGTCGAGGAGTTTATCGTCAAGCATCTCAACCGCACGGCGACCATTAGCCGCGGCTACGGTGCCTTCTCGGGCAAGTGCGTGACGGTGATCATGAGCGTACTGAGCCGTCGCGAGGCCGTGCAACTACGCCGCTATGCGCGCGAAGTCGATCCGGGCGCCTTTATCACGATTGTCGACAGCTCCGAGATCGTCGGCAAGGGTTTCCGCGGCACGAACTAGCGCGGACGTATTCAACGAACCGCCTGCTGGCGCCGTGTACCTTGCAAATCGGTCGTCTTTGAGTATTTGACCCCACATTGGGCAATAATGATGCCAAAGACATCGTTTGCGATCCAGGTGATTCGCTTAAGATACGAAGGGATGATTTCGATGTTCTGCTCGCAGTGTGGCGCCCCCATGGGCGATAACGACAAGTTCTGCGGCGTGTGTGGCGCTCCTAATGCCGGTGCCGCTGGCCCCGCTCCCCAGGGACAGCCTCAGCCCCAGCAGTTTGTTCCGCAACCGCCCGTGGCGAATGCGCCAAAGGGCTGTGTGGCTCAGGCGTTCCAAGATATGACTAAGACTCCGGGCGTGCTTCAGCGTGTATGCCAAATCGCGTTTTTGCCGGCGCTGATTTGCGTTGTGTCGGTGCTCGTGCTGTTTATTCCCGTTATTGGCGGCATTGCGGCTGCCATCGGCTTTTTGGCAGCTTGCATTGCGAGTGTGTGCGGTTCCGGCTTTGGTATCGAGTGGGGCCGTGATCTGTCGCTCAAGGTCGATGACGGCATGGACCGTCCGCTGATGCGTTCCACGTCGTTTGGTCTCGGAGTCTTTTCGAGCGTTATTTCGGTCGTGCTCGAGGTTATCGCTGCCATTCCCGTTATCGGTGTAGTGCTTTCGCTGGCGGAGGGCGCGGTAATTGGCGCCGCAGGCTCGTATTCGTATTACGGCTCTTATGCGCTCGAAGCTGCGCTGTTTGGCTCGCTTGGCCTGCTTGTCCTGGCGCTAATTGCCTCGGCGATTCTGGGTGTCTTCTTTAAGATGTTCGCCGACATTGCCGTGATGCACTTTGCGGTGACCGGGCGCGTCGAGAGCGCGTTTTCGCTCGATAAGGTCTGGGCGGCCTTTAAGCACAACAAGACCAAGCTGTTCTGTGCTTCGTTCCTTCCCGAGTTTTTGACGGGCCTGGTTTCCAACGCCATTACGTGGATCTTGACAGCTGTCTTTGGTGCCATCGCCGGAATTGGCGCGTACGGCTATTACTATCGCCCCACGGGTATCGAGGCGATTGTTACCGCCGGTGGTGTCACGCTCGTATTGTTCCTGGTGCTGATTGCATTCGTCACGGTGTTCCTTACGGTCTTTGGCAAGATGCTCAAGCACCGTGCCGTTGGCTATTGGGCTGCACGTTATGCAAGCGAATGGGCCGATGAGGACAAGGACGACGTTTTGACTTTTGTGCTCCCGGGTGAGAAGAAGCCTGCTCCTGCGGGATTCAATCCCACGGCAGCCACTGGTGCTGCGCCTGCCCCGGCGCCCGCGCCTGCCCCTGCCCCGGCACCTGCTCCTGTCCCCGCACCGGCGTCCGAGGCGACGCCTGCGGAGCCCGATTGGGATGCCGTTGCCACGCCGGCGGATGAGCCGGGCGATAATCCTGCTGCCGAAAACAATCAAACCGAATAGCCGGTCGAGGCGCCCTGGGCAACTGAGCCCGGGGTGCCTTTTTCTACTGCGAAAGCAAGAAAATGCCTGGGAAAACGGTTGCAGCAAAATTTCTCGGAAATTGGTCAATGTTGCGCAACAACGTCGCGGCTATTGTTGAGAACGTAGACGTGTAAGGTTTGAAGGCGTGCGACGCCTTAGGAAAAGGAGAGGCTCATGTTCTGTCCCACTTGTGGTTCTCCCATTTCGGATGATGCCAAATTCTGCCCTGTTTGCGGATCCGCCGTTGGTGCCGCTTCTGCCGCTGCGGCCCCGCAGCCCCAGCCCGCTCCGGCCCAGGCTATTCAGCCCGCGCCCCAGCCTCAGCAGCAGTACACCGGTCAATACGCCCAACAGTCCGCATCCGCTCCGATGGGCTATGACCCCATTAAGGCTGACCGCAGCCTGATCGGCTGGCTGCTGCTCTCTCTTGTGACCTGCGGTATCTATTCGTTCTACTTCCTGTATTGCTTGGCACGCGACGTCAACACGTTGTGTCAGGATGACGGCGATTACACGCCGGGTCTGGCGGAATTCATCCTTCTATCGTTTGTGACCTGCGGCTTCTACGCGTACTACTGGTATTACAAGATTGGCAACCGCCTGCAGGCCAACGCTCCTCGCTACGGCCTGGTGTTCCAGGAAAACGGCACCACCGTTCTTCTGTGGCAGATCTTCGGCGCGCTCCTGTGCGGCCTTGGTCCCATCTTCGCTATGAACATCGTCATCAATAATACCAATGCCATGGCAACGGCTTACAACACTCGCCTTGGCGCTCGTGCCTAACAATAAGGGCGGCGTGAACAGCTTCCAGGGACATAGGGGCACGGCAGAGCTCCTTCGCCGCGCCCTTTTTTGCACCGGCGCGCTCTTTGTCGCCTGGCTCGCGCTCTACCTGCTCGACATTGGCTGCATTTTTCGATTGATGACGGGCATTCCTTGTCCGGGATGCGGCATGACGAGGGCGTGGCTGGCGGCGCTGCGCCTCGATTATGCGGCTGCCTTTGCCTACCATCCGCTGTTTTGGGTGGTGCCGATTGCGTTTGTGCTCGCGTTCGTGCGCGAGGAGGTGGCATCGAGCAAGCTAAAGCGTGGTATCGACATTGCGGTCACCGTGTTGTGCGTGCTGGTCGTCGTCGTATGGATCGTGCGCCTCGTCAATCCGGCAGATGCCGGTCTGCTCTTTGGCGGCTATGCGCCCGCCGGAGTTCCCGACGATATCATCCACCTCGAACCCCCACGCTGGCTCACCATCCTTCGCTCTTACCTGGCGTGACGGAGGACGCGCTAGAAAAACGGTCGACACATAAGCGGGGGCGAACGTTGAGATAACGTCCGCCCCCGCTTTGCTTTAGCCAGGCTGTTATGGATGGGCGTGACGGCTACTCGTCGCGCTTTTCCTCGTGGCGAGCGGCAGCCCGCGCATCGTGGATGCCCTTGATTGCAGCATGGCGGGCGGTGCGAGCATCGTGCATGGCGTCGCGCGCCTCAGCGGCCGTGGCCTTGGCAGAGCGCAGCTTGGCGGCCAAGTCGGGGTTGGTCTCGGCAACCGCGGCGATCGTGGGGCCGTCGAGCTCCTCTTGCGTGGGCTCGGCCAAAAAGTCGATAGCATACTGGGCGGCCACCATGGAGCCCTTTGCCAGCACGGTCTCGTCGATCTTGTAGAAGCAGGAATGTTGGGCGTACGTGGCGCCAATCTTGGGGTTGCGCGTACCTACAAAGGCGAGCACGCCCGGTACGCGACGCAGGTACTCCGAAAAATCCTCGCCCGAAAGCGTGCCGCGATAATGGCCTTGGCCGGCGGGGCCCAGACACTTAATTACAGCCTGACGGCAGCGCTCGCTCGAGGCCGCGTCGTTTTCGACCTTGTAGTTGGCGATGGTGTAGTCGGTGAGCTCTGCCTCGGCGCCCAAGGCGGCCGCGGTATGCTCCACGATGCGGCGCATGAGCTCCGGCATTTCCTCGTGGGTCGAATCGCCGTAGGTGCGCACCGTGCCGGCGAGGTAGGCCGTGCCGGCGATAACGTTGCGTGCGGTGCCGCCGTGCAGCTCGCCGACGGTGATGACAGCCGGCTCGTAGGGGCTGATCTCGCGCGAGACGATGGTCTGCAGGGCGTTGACGATCTCTGCGGCCACCATAACGGCGTCGTGACCGCGCTGGGGCATGGCGCCGTGGCACGAGGTGCCGCGTACGTCGATACGGAACCAGTCGGTATTGGCCATGCGCGGTCCGGGCTCGCAGCTCACGGTGCCGGCGTCGACCTCGCTCCAGATGTGCGCGGCGTAGGCGCCATCGACGCCGTCGAGCACACCCGTGCCGATCATGAGCTTGGCGCCCTGGCCGTTTTCCTCGCTGGGCTGGAAGACGATGCGGACCTCGCCGTGGATGTCGTCGGTCATATGGCGCAGGATTTGCAGCGTGCCGAGCATCATGGCGATATGGCAGTCGTGGCCGCAGGCGTGCATACAGCCCTCGTTGACGCTGGCGAACTCCTCGCCAGTCTGCTCGGTAACGGGCAGGGCGTCGATATCGGCGCGCAGCAGGATGCGGCGGCGTGGCGTGCCGTCCTCGCGATAGGCGTCGGGCGCGGTGCCGCGAAGCGTTGCCACCAGGCCCGTCTTAAGGGGACGCTCGTAGGGGATATTCATGGCGTCGAGCTGGTTGGCGATGTCGGAGGTCGTGCGCTCCTCGGCGAGGCTCAGCTCCGGGTGCTTATGGAAGTGCCGGCGCTGCTTGATGATATATGGTTCAAACTCGGTAGCGATATCTTGGATGGCCGCGGTGACGTCGTCAGCCGCGCGAGCCTCGGTCGCCGCCATAATCTGCTGTGCCTTGGTCTTCGTCATGGTCGATTTGCTCCTTGCTGGGTTGATCGCAAAATCGTACAGGCTCTCTCCAGTATGCCACCTGCCGCTAGGGCTGGTAAAGTTGCCGTTTGCCGCTTGGGGTTTTGTTACAAGGGCGGGGGAGTACACTCGGGGGTGTTGATTTCCTGCCAGAGATGGGGATGCCCATGCAACATATCGATCGGATTATCCGCTCCAAGAACGTCTTTACCGCGCAAGACGGCATCGATACCACCCGCGAGCTGGCGATTGCCATCGCAGGCGACCGTATCGTCGCAGTCGGTGCGCCCGATGACGTGATCGCCGCCGCTCCTGCCGCTACGTCGGTTATCGACTACGGCGAGCAGTTTGTCTGCCCCGGTTTCCATGACGCTCATCTGCACTTCTTCCATACCTCGGTCGGTTCCTCGCCGTACATGCTCATGGATATGGGCACGTCCGAGGCGGCGCTGGTGCAACATGCGCTCGAGTTTTCCCGGGACCTGCCCGACGACGCTTGGGTTGTGACGCAGGGCTGGCGCGACTACCGTTGGGACCCGCCCGAGCATCCTACCAAGGCGTCGCTCGATGCGGCATTCCCCGATCGTCCCTGCGTTATGTATTCGGGCGACGGACACACGCTTTGGCTCAACAGCCGCGCACTCGAGGCACTCGGCGTCACGCGCGACAGCGAGCCACCAGCAGGCGGCAGCTACGACAAGGACGCAAACGGCGAGCTCACGGGCATTGTTCACGAGGCGGCTGCCATGCAGCTGCTACCGCGCTGCCTTGAGTGGCTGGGGGAGGATCGCATCGCAAGTGCTTATGCCGATCAAATGAGGCGTATGGCCGAGCAGGGCATCACCTCGATATGCGATATGTCGCTCATGCCCATGCCGGGCTGCGATTTTATCCGCGACGACGTCTACGACAAACTGCAGGCAGCCAGCAAGCTGGGCATCCGCGCCCATCTGTTCCCCACGCTGCTGGATGACCAGTCGCGCTTGGAAGAGCTGCAGACCCGCTACGCGAACAACGCGCTGCTCTCGGCGCCTGGTTTTAAGCAGTTCTTCGACGGCGTGTCGAGCGAACACACGGCATATCTCACCGAGCCCTATACCAATCCGCGTTTCCCGGGCGACCGAGGCCGTCTGACAGTTCCTGCCGAGCGCATGCGTAAGCTGGTTCTGGCGGCCGCGGAGCGCGGCCACACCGTGCGCATCCACGTCATCGGCGACGGTGCCATCCATGCCGCGCTCGATATCTTTGAGGAGGCCGCCGAACTGTACGGCCTGCCCCAGCACGGTCATAACACGCTCGAGCATCTGGAGAACCTCTTGCCCGAGGACATCGATCGTCTACGCAAGCTTAACGTCGTTGCCTCGAGCCAGCCCTGTCACATTACACTCGACCCGGGCGGCCCCGAGCGCGATCTGGGCCTGGAGCGCAGCCGCATCATGTGGCCGTTTGCGACCTATAAGCAGCGCGGCATTCGCCAAGCCTTCGGTACCGACAGCCCTATCACAGCTGTTACCAGCATGAACGTGCTCTACACGGCTATCACGCGCCAGGACCCCAAAAGCCACTGGCCCGAGGGCGGCTGGCTGCCGAGCGAGCGCATCGATGCGGCAACGGCCCTGCGCAACTACACCCTGGGTAGCGCTTATGCAGCGGGCGACGAGCAAAACCTCGGCAGCTTGGAGCCCGGCAAGTACGCCGACCTGGTAGTCCTGGACCAAAACCCGCTCACCGTTGATCCCCAAGAACTTCAAGCCACCAAAGTCCAAGCCACCTACCTGGCAGGCAACTTGATTTACGAGCGCTAACCCCACATCCCACCCCTCAGTTGTGGTGAAATAGTCCCTAAAATCGGCCTTCAAGCCCAAAAAGGGGGTGCGGACAGAAAGTTGGACCGCGGGGCGGTCCGGACTGGTGGAGTGGGAAGGATAAACTGGACTTTCTTTTAAGGATCCTCAAGCGTATTGCCGCTCGTATTCCACTGGAGACATGTAGCCCAGGGTGGAATGCATG
>JAGZGX010000015.1:0-54758 GCA_018367075.1 Collinsella sp. | reverse complement strand
CGATATTTTGCAGCACGAAGTGCGCAGCAAAATATCGCTCATGCCCGAGGACGCGCCGGGAGGCAACACCGATTCGGGGCCGGACACACGGATCTACCTGCGCATTTACAAATTCGTAAACTTTTTTGAAAAAAGTGCTTGCACAGTTCTCGAATCATAGGTTATTATCTTCCTCGTTGAACGCGCGGGTCCAACAAAACGGACCGCGAATCAACAACATAGCATGTCGGAGTGGCGGAATTGGCAGACGCGCTAGCTTGAGGTGCTAGTGACCGCTTTTTGGTCATGCGGGTTCAAGTCCCGCCTCCGACACCATCGCATTTGAGAAGCCTCTTCGGAGGCTTTTTTGTTACCGATAGACGGTGGGGTCCACGATGGAAACGCTTGAACGCAACGAGTGGGCAGACGTTGCCCAACTAGTCGAGATCACGAGCGATGCTGTCATCATCTGTGAGCTCGACGGAACCATTCTGCATGTGAATAATCGCTTACTTGGTTTGATGTGCGAGGAACGCGCCGACGTCATCGGTGGAGATGTTAAAGACGTCCTGTACTCATCCGCTTTTGAACGTGCGACGGAACATCGTCTGCCATTTGAAACTGATGGCTCCGAGAACGAACTGATGCTCAAGCTGAGTGACGGCTCCTTTATCCCCGTCTTGGTTCGTGCGGGCTCCGTGACGCCTCCACGCATCTTTGGGCGCCGCGCGCCACGTGTCCTGGTGGCGCTCCATAGCATCGAAGAACAGTATTCTCACGACCGTCAACTCAAGCGTGCGTTATCGGAGCTTAGAGTGGCGAACAAGCGTCTCTCTGGCACGCTTTCGGTCATTATGAGCACTGTGGGCTCCGATGAGTTACCCAGCCTGCTTGATACTGTTTTGAACCAGCTTGTAGGAACGCTCGATGCTTCGGGTGCCGCTATCTATTTTTCTGAGAGCGGCGGTTTTAAACTTCGCGGTGTTTCCAAGGAGCTGTACGACAGCTACCTGCCTGAGTTTTTGCCGTATGGCGCTGGCATTCCGACGTATGTTCTTCGTGAGTCGCGTGCCTGTCGCTTGTCGATTCAACAGGACCTTGAGGGCGATAAGGCCGCCTCCGGTATGTTCATGGACTTGGACAATCGTTCTAAGCACCTGTTGCGCGTGCAGGATATGCCTCCGTACCGCAGCGAGATCTGTCTTCCCGTTTTTTACGGTACGCAGATCCTTGGCGTGCTGGAAGTTGGTTGGAAACGCCCCCAGGCACCGCTCGCCTATGACGTTAATGTACTCGAGGTCACTTGCGATTACTTGTCTATCCAACTGGTCGGCATGGCATCGAGTCTTCGCTCTCGTCGCACGGCCGAGCTTGGCCGCTCGCTCAATGTCTTACGTGATGAGTTGTTTACCTTTCTAGACGATTCCGTCGCGGCTACCCAGGCGGTATCGTCCGAGATCTGCAATATGCTCAACTGCCATTTTTGCCCTGTTGAGTATGACGCCAGTCTGGATTCCTACGTCATAGATTTTGAAGGCGGCAGTCGCGTTGCTTTGCCGGACGATCCCGAGAAGCTTTTCTTTTCCACGACGGCGCCAGCGGCACGTCTGGGGGCTGGCCCTGATGGCTTTGAGGCATCTGTTTTGGGGGGTACGAGTGCCGAGGACCTTAAACACGTCCGTATAACTCGCGTTGACGAATCGATGCCTATGGGAGGCTGGCTTAGGGCGCATGGTCTGCCTTGTCAAGGTCTCTACGTCGACTCCGGCATCGAGGCGGGGCACCCGCGCTCTGAGGGCGATGGCAAGCACAGTAGCGACGCGATTGTTCCTGCTTCTGTTGCGAAGAGCCCGACGACGCGCGCGCTGCTGCTTCGTGATGGTAGCCAAGAGCCGATTGATGACCTTGAATATGACTACTTGGTGCACTTGGCGCATGACTTTGAACTGATCTACGAAGGCGAATCTCAAAAGCGCGAGGAGCGCCATATCGCTCAGACGCTCCAGATTGGCATGAGAAATTCCCTGGGGGATGTTCCGGGTATCGCAACCGATTCGGTGTACCTGTCGGCCACGAATTCGGCGTTGGTCGGAGGCGATTTCTATACGCTCATTCGTCTTCCCGACGACTGCGCCGTCATGATTCTGGGTGATGTGTCTGGCAAAGGCATTGAGGCCGCATCGATGTCCGCGCTCGTCAAGACGGCCCTGACGGCATATGCCTGGGAGGGCGCTGGACCGGCCCGCATGGCACGCTCCCTTAACAGCATGCTCATGGGCTTTTCGAGGGTCGAGACGTTCGTGACGGCCTTTATCGCCAAGATTGACCTTAAAGCCGGACGCGCAACGTATTGTTCGGCAGGCCATCCTCCGACCATGGTCATCAGGCCAGAGTCGATGCCGCTGGGTGGCGGCGAGGCCCGTGGGGGAGAGGTTGAGCTGCTTGGATGCCAATCGGGCGTAATCGGTGCCTTTGAGAGCATGGTGTACGAGACGGGCGTGTTTACGTTCGCCCCCGGCGACATGCTCTTCATGTATACGGATGGAACGATTGAGGCCCGCGACCGCACCGGAGCGTTCTTTGGCGAGCAGCGCTTGCGCGACCTTCTGCTTTCTGTTTCGGGGGAGGGCGTGTCGGGCATTTGCGGCAAGGTCTTGGGCGAGCTTGACCGATTTACCGAATCGGCGCTGGACGATGACATTGCATTGGTGTCCCTTGAGTTTTTACGGGGTCGTTCATAGACGACGCTGGGCGGGTTGAATCCGTACGGTTGGGGAAACGAATGCATCGAGTGGGCTTTTTTGGGGAACCATGGTCGTATGAATGAGTGGAATGACATAGCGGTTTTGACGCCACCAGGCGATATCGACATCGCCACGGTGCCTGCGCTGCGTCGGCGGTTGGATGCTTTGATTGGCCGCGGCGTGCGTCGTGTCGTCATCAACTGTCAGGCTGTTAGCTTTATCGATTCGACGGGCTTGGCATTCCTGCTTACGCACGCTCGTGAGCTCATGAGGCGAGAAGGCCTGCTTTCGCTCGTCAATGCATCAGGTGAAGTTGTTCGCTTTTTGGAGATTGCTCGTCTTGTCGATATCCTTCATGTCGTGGGGCCGGCACGGGAGTCAATTCCTGCCATTCCGGTGGGGGAGCTGCCTCGCTGGAGTAAGAGCGTTGAGGTCCGTCAGGGTATCGAGAATCTTCCATACTACCGACATCGCATCGCCGAACTCCTTGAATCGCTTCCGTTGCGCCGTGACGAGCGCTACGATGTCGCATTGGCGTCGGGGGAGGCGCTGGGTAATGCCTATGACCATGCGGGCGGTATCGGGTGCGTCCTGACGGTTCAGGCCTATGGCGATCGCGTTGTGGTTGAGGTGCTTGATCGAGGTGCCGGCTATTCTATCGATGAAACGAGCGAACCGGTCGCATCCGAGGAACGCGGCCGTGGCATCAAGCTTATGCGTATGCTCGTCGATAACGTGGAGGTTGCTCGTCGTACGGACGGCGCCGGCACGCGCGTGCAGATGGTGAAGCTGTTTAGCGGAGCGCTGGAATCGTGTGCCTAGCCAATCGCTTTAGCGCGTTTAGCTACTAAGAACATGCGGCAGACAAGTTTTTTGAAAAAAGTACTTGCGTCTTTTGGACAACTCGCGTAAATTAATAACCCGCAAGCGGACATGGCTCAGTTGGTAGAGCACAACCTTGCCAAGGTTGGGGTCGCGGGTTCGAGCCCCGTTGTCCGCTCCATTGCATTTCCGGACCGTTTAGGCGGTCCTTTTTCGGCGAAGTGGCCAAGTGGTAAGGCAGAGGCCTGCAAAGCCTTTACCCCCGGTTCGAATCCGGGCTTCGCCTCCAGGCAACATCCGGGCGCTCCGGCGCCCGTTTTGTTTTACATATGCGGACATGGCTCAGTTGGTAGAGCACAACCTTGCCAAGGTTGGGGTCGCGGGTTCGAGCCCCGTTGTCCGCTCCAAACGCAACAGCCCGGCTACCACGGTAGCCGGGCTTTTTTGTATCCATCGCATGGGCTCGAGCCCGAGAGGGGGCGATCGTTTTGGGGCGTGGCTGTGGCGTTGTTTGTCGCGAATGTCCGCTTTGGGCGTATCATCGTGGGCATCTCGCATAACCTCGTTGCAAGGGAGATACGCCCCATGGCTACAGAAAAGTCTTCTTCGCGCTCATGGATGTCCGATGCCGCGATCTATCAGATCTACCCGCGCTCGTTTAAGGATTCGACTGGTTCGGGTCTGGGCGATATCGCGGGCATTACCCAGCAGATGGACTATCTTGAGCGACTGGGTATCGAGGCCATCTGGCTGAGCCCGTTTTATCCATCGCCTCTTGTCGATGGCGGCTATGATGTGGCGGACTACTGCGATGTCGACCCGCGTCTCGGCTCGCTTGACGACTTCGATGACATGATCGCTGCGGCTCACGCGCGCGGCATCAAGGTCATCGTCGACATCGTGCCCAACCATTCATCCAACCAGCACCCCTGGTTCAAAGCCGCTCTTGCCGCCGGCCCCGGATTGCCCGAGCGCGCCCGTTATATCTTCCGCGATGGTCGCGGCGAGCATGGCGAGCTGCCTCCCACCAATTGGAATGCCAACTTTGGCGGCCCCGCATGGACGCGTGTTGCGGACGGTCAGTGGTATCTGCACATGTTTACGCCCGAGCAACCGGACTTTGACTGGTCATGCCCCGAGGTTCATGCGCTCTTTTGCGACGTCCTGGCGTTTTGGAGCGATCGAGGCGTCGACGGCTTTCGCATTGATGTGGCGCAGGGTCTCGCCAAGGATCTCGACCGCGATGACCTCGACCGGTGGCATCTCGCCGAGGGCGATGACATGGTTGACGACGGCACCCATCCGCTGTGGGACCGCAATGAGGTCCACGAGATCTATCGCGAGTGGCGCCGCGTGTTCGACCGCTATAATCCGCCGCGCAGTGCCGTTGCCGAGGCGTGGGTGCTGCCCGAGCGCCAGTATCTCTATGCGCGTCCCAGCGAGCTTGGCCAGACATTCAACTTTGAGTTTGCCAAGGCCACTTGGACCTATGATGACATGCACACTGCAATCGAGAAGGGCTTGAAGGCAGCCGTAGAATCCGATTCCGCCTCGACCTGGGTACTCTCCAACCACGACGTGCCGCGCGTGGCGACACGCTATGCCCTGCCGCAAATCAAGGCGACGCGCTACCACCAGATTGCGCTCGACTGGCTCTTACGCGACGGGTTGTCTTATGACGAGGACCGTGAACTCGGCGAGCGCCGCGCGCGGGCGGCCCTTTTGCTTGAACTGGCGCTTCCGGGCTCGGCATACGTGTATCAGGGTGAGGAGCTCGGCCTTTTTGAGGTGGCTGACATCCCGTGGGCTGCACTCGAAGATCCCACTGCGACCAATACGCGCGGACCGAAGCGTGAGAAGGGGCGCGACGGCTGCCGTGTGCCCCTGCCGTGGGTGGCGGCGGACGATCCCGCGCAGGGCGGATCGTTTGGGTTTTCGCCGGCGGACGCCGATGCGGCGCCCCATCTGCCGCAACCTGCATGGTTTTCCGATTACGCTGCCGATAGGGAAGAAGCGGACCCGACATCGATGCTTGCGCTCTATCGTGACGCCCTCTGGCTTCGGCGCAAGCTGCGCGGTTGCGCCAACGATTTTGCGTGGCTCGATCTTGACGGGCGCACCGGTCTTGCGGATGGTGCCGAGGGCGCCGAGGGCGGCGTCATCGCCTATCGCCGCGACAACGGCTGGGCGTGTGTGACGAACTTCGGCGCAGCAGCCGTGGAGCTGCCGGCGGGCAGGGTCCTGCTCACCTCATCACCGCTTGCAGACGGCAGGCTCGCGCAGGACAGCTCTGCCTGGATCATGCTCGGTGAGATGTAGGGGTCTCTTGCGGCGAGATTGCGTTTGCCCGCGCCTTCCGTGGTGGCTGATGTCTTCGCGAGGTTCGCGAGGGCGTTGCAAAACTTTTTAAAAAAAGTTCTTGCATAGGATGCGGGCATCACGTAAAATTAATCCTCGTAAGCGGACATGGCTCAGTTGGTAGAGCACAACCTTGCCAAGGTTGGGGTCGCGGGTTCGAGCCCCGTTGTCCGCTCCATTTGGGCGTTTAGCTCAGGGGGAGAGCGCTTCCCTGACACGGAAGAGGTCAGAAGTTCAAATCTTCTAACGCCCACCAAATGTTCTCAGCTCAGAGGCTATGTCCTCTGGGCTGTTTTGTTTTGCTACCAAGCACGCCGTCAAATATGCCACCAAATATTGATCCAAGGTCCCCGTAGAGGTGCCGGCAGATTGCATACGTCCTGGCCGACCGTGACCGCAACATGTTGGTCAAGCATAATCTTTTGGATTCTTTTGGCGTGAGCGGCTTGGTTTTGGTAGGATTTGTCAGCGGCTTGACTAAGGGGGTTTTATAACTGCCATGCAGGTAGCCGTGTTGGTAACGTTTTACCGACTTGCCAAGAACCCCTCATAATTAATGCGTCTGCAAAATGACTAATTGCTTTGACCTGCTGAAACACTATATGTTGTGTTTGACCTAAAAAAAGAATACAGGATATAGATGCCTCTTTGTCGTATGATAGATGGCGGACAGAGAACGAGAACCTTATTCGCCCCATTTGGATAGATCTTTGAGCCCCTTGATTGGCTGCGAGGATTGTCCGCATGAGGGACTATGGTTATCGAGAACACAGATTGCGCGACGGCGCCGCAAGACAGGGGCACGCCCTGCCGGGCATCGTTTGGCTCTGAAGCGCAATGAGACTACGACGCGAAAGAGGCAAGAGGATGAAGATCATCAAGCGCAGCGGCACCGAGGTTGTCTTTGACATCGATAAGATCGTCAATGCCATCCGTGCCGCAAACTTGGAGGTCGAGGAGAGCTCTCGTCTTACCGACCGCCAGGTGGTTTACGCGGCACAAAACGTCGCCGAGGCATGCGAGAACGCGGGCCACACTGTTTCGGTCGAGGAGATTCAGGATTTGGTCGAGGACGAGATCATGCGTCTCGACTGCTACGAGGTTGCCCGCCACTACATCATCTATCGCTATGTTCAGAGCCTGAAGCGCCAGAAGAACACGACCGATGACAAGATCCTGTCGCTGATCGAGTGCAACAACGAAGAGGTTAAGCAGGAGAACTCCAACAAGAACCCGACCGTCAATTCCGTTCAGCGTGACTACATGGCCGGCGAGATCTCCAAGGACCTGACCCAGCGTGTGCTGCTGCCCCAGGAGATTGTGGATGCTCACAATGAGGGTCTGATTCACTTCCATGATTCGGACTACTTTGCCCAGCACATGCATAACTGCGACCTGGTGAACCTGGAGGATATGCTCCAGAACGGTACTGTTATTTCGGGCACGCTGATCGAGAAGCCGCACAGCTTCTCGACTGCCTGCAACATCGCGACGCAGATCATCGCTCAGGTTGCTTCCTCCCAGTACGGTGGCCAGTCGATTTCGCTGACCCATCTTGCCCCGTTCGTCGAGGTGAGCCGTCAAAAGATTCGCGGCGAGGTCGCCCGCGAGCTCGAGGAGCTTGGCGTTTCCGCATCTCCCGAAAAGGTCCGCGAGGTTGTTGAGGACCGCCTGCGTGACGAGATCCGTCGCGGCGTTCAGACGATTCAGTATCAGGTCGTGACCCTTATGACCACGAATGGCCAGGCGCCGTTCGTGACGGTCTTTATGTATCTCAATGAGGCCCGTACGCCCCAGGAGAAGCACGACCTTGCCATGATTGTGGAGGAGACGCTTCGCCAGCGCTATGAGGGCGTTAAGAACGAAGCCGGCGTGTGGATCACCCCGGCGTTCCCCAAGCTCATCTACGTGCTCGAGGACGATAACGTTCACGAGAATTCCCCGTACTTCTACCTGACCCAGCTGGCTGCTAAGTGCACCGCCAAGCGCATGGTGCCCGACTACATCTCCGAGAAGAAGATGCGCGAGCTCAAGCTGTCGAAGGGCGAGACCGCGGGCAACGGCGACTGCTATACCTGCATGGGTTGCCGCAGCTTCCTGACGCCCGACCGCTCCGGTAACGGATTTAACAACGTGGCCAACGCGCTGAACTATGACCCAAACAAGCCCAAGTACTACGGTCGCTTTAACCAGGGCGTTGTGACCATCAACCTGCCCGATGTCGCCCTGAGCTCGCATCAGGACATGGACAAGTTCTGGAAGATCTTCGACGAGCGCCTTGAGCTGTGCCACCGCGCCCTGCTGTGCCGCCATGAGCGTCTGATGGGCACGCTTTCTGACGCCGCACCGATTCTTTGGCAGTACGGTGCTCTCGCCCGTCTGAAGAAGGGCGAGACGATCGACAAGCTGCTCGTGGGCGGTTACTCCACCATTAGTCTGGGTTATGCCGGCCTGTATGAGTGCGTTAAGTACATGACGGGCCACAGCCACACCGAGAAGGAGGGCACGCCCTTTGCCATGGCCGTCATGCAGCGCATGAACGACAAGTGCGCCGAGTGGAAGGCCGAAAGCGATATTGACTTCTCGCTGTACGGTACCCCGCTTGAGTCGACGACCTACAAGTTCGCCAAGTGCCTGCAGCGTCGTTTTGGCATCATCCCGGGCGTGACGGACAAGGGCTACATCACCAACAGCTACCACGTCCACGTGTCCGAGGAGATCGACGCATTCGACAAGCTCAAGTTCGAGGGTATGTTCCAGCAGCTTTCGCCGGGCGGTGCCATCTCCTACGTCGAGGTTCCCAACATGCAGGACAACCTCAAGGCTGTCATTCGCGTGATGCAGTACATCTACGACAACATCATGTACGCCGAGCTCAACACCAAGAGCGACTACTGCCAGGTGTGCGGCTACGACGGCGAGATCAAGATTGTCGAGGATGATGGCAAACTGGTGTGGGAGTGCCCCAACTGCGGCAACCGCGATCAGGAGAAGATGAATGTTGCCCGTCGCACGTGCGGCTACATCGGTACCCAGTTCTGGAACCAGGGCCGAACCGAGGAGATCCGCGACCGCGTGCTGCATCTCTAATAACCATCCCAGGCCGCCCCGTAGCGAGGCCCCGGACCTTTACTCGCTATTTCGGACAGTCCTGGCTCACGACGGAGGCGCCACTGGCGCCTCCTGTTCGTGCGGAACTCATATCGAGCAAAGGTCCGGGGCCTCGCTACGGGGCAGTCAAGTTGACGTAGCTGAGATGCGGCTCGCAGCCTGCTCACCCCTCGAAGTTCTGAGCGGAAATGAGTTTGCTTGCAACAACGGTTTGCTTGCAACAACGGTTTGCTTGCGACGACGGTTGAGCTGCAACAGAGTTTTTATTAGACCTCGAACCCTATACTCGATGTTCGCTACGTTCATTGAGTATCGCTCGCGAGGGGTCTGGAGTATATCGTCCCGCCCGCAGTTTCGCAGGCCGAAGGCCGAGAATGTCTGAGGACGGGATGATATACTCCAGACCCCCAGGAAGGTTACCTATGAACTACGCGAACATTAAGTATTTCGACATTGCTGATGGGGAAGGCGTTCGTACTTCTCTGTTTGTGAGCGGGTGCCGTCGTGGGTGCAAGAATTGCTTTAACTCTGTCGCGTGGGACTTTGCTGCGGGTGAGCCGTTCGATCGTGCCGTCGAGGACAAGATTATCGAGAGTCTCGATCATCCCTTTATCGATGGCCTGACGATTCTGGGCGGCGAGCCTATGGAGCCCGAGAATCAGGCGGGGCTCGTTGACTTTATCGAACGCGTGCGTGCGGCCTATCCCGCGGGGTCGAGCAAGACCATTTGGTGCTTTACCGGCGACGTGCTCGAGGAGCTTATGCCGGGCGGTCGCCATCATACCGAGGTGACGAACCGTATCCTGGCCTGCCTCGACATGTTGGTGGACGGCCCGTTCGTTCAGGATTTGTACGATATCTCGTTGCGCTTTAGGGGCTCGAGCAATCAGCGCGTGATTGATATGAACGCCACGCGCGCCCGTGCTGTGCGCGAGGGCGTTGCGCTTTGTGATGCGGTTGAACTTTGGCGGGACGATCCAGTCTATTCGACCCATACTATGTAGCTTGTGGCCGATGCCAAAGGGCGTGGTACCATAGCGCGAACGCAAAATCGGAAAAGTGAGGCCCAGATGATCGATCAGGAAAAAGTCGAGGCCGCCATTAAGCTGTTGCTTGAGGGCATAGGCGAGGACCCAACTCGTGAGGGCCTGCTGGAGACCCCGGCGCGCGTTGCCCGTATGTATGGTGAGATCGCCGGCGGTATGGATCAGAGTGCCGAGGAGCACCTGTCCAAAACCTTTGCCGTCGCTTCGAACGACTTGGTTATTGAGCGCGACATTACGTTTTACTCGCTGTGCGAGCACCATCTGCTGCCGTTTTATGGCAAGGCTGCGATCGGCTATATCCCTAACGGTCGCGTGGCGGGTCTGTCTAAGCTCGCTCGCACGGTTGAAGTCTATGCCCGTCGTCTGCAGCTGCAGGAGCAGTTGTGTGCACAGGTTGCCGATGCCCTCATGGAATATCTTGCTCCCCAAGGGGCGATTGTGCTGATGGAAGCCGAGCACATGTGCATGACGATGCGCGGCGTGCAAAAGCCCGGCACCAAGACCGTGACGCTCGCTCGCCGCGGCGTCTTTGAGACCGATCCCGCGCTCGAGGAGCGGTTCTTTAGGATGCTGGGCCGTTAGCATGAGGGTCGTCAACGACTTTACATCGAAGACCGATGAGGGGACGTCGCGTCGCGGCTTTATGGCTTCGGGCCTGGCCCCCTTTGGTGCTATGCCTCGCATTGATTACATTTGTGCCAACGGGCTGTTTCGGCGGCACCTGGGCAACATTGCGCAGTTGGAATCGGGGCGCATCTTCTGCCGCCACGGTATTGACCATCTGCTCGATGTCGCTCGCATTATGTGGATCAAGAATCTCGAGGAACAGCTCGAATTTGACCGCGAGGTCATCTACGCCACGGCACTTCTTCACGATATCGGCAAAGATGAACAGTATGAATCGGGTATATCCCATGATGTTGCAAGCGAACGCGTCGCCGATGCGATTCTCGGCGGCATGCCCGATGATGTGGCGTTTGAGCCGGCCGATGCCGCAGCCATTAAGACGGCCATTCTGGGCCATCGAAAGCTGCGCGTGAACAGCCAACCGCTTGAGCGTCTGCTCTATGCGGCCGATAAAGCGTCGCGCGCCTGCTTTGCATGCCCCGCGCGCAATGCTTGCAACTGGAGCGATGATAAAAAGAACCTGTCGATTCGCGTGTAGTTAGTTTGCGCGGTCGGGGTTCTAAACGAAGGAGACGATCGCGATGAGCAATAAGAAACTGCCCGAGAATGCAACCAAGACTGAAGGTGCCGAGCTCGCCCGCCGTGGAAGGGGCGAAATATCCACCGCAACGGCGGTACCCCACGTGAGCTATGACGATCTGCGCCATGCCGACCGCATCACCGTTGAAGGTCTTGAGGTTTTTGCTAACCACGGCGTATATCCCGAAGAGAACGCGCTGGGCCAGAAGTTCATCGTGTCCTTGGTGCTCTATGCCGACCTGCGTGCAGCGGGGGAGCACGATAACCTGGACGCTTCGATTGACTACGGCTCGGTGTGCCACGATGTCGATGGCTATCTGCGCGAGCATACGTTTAAACTCATCGAGGCGGCAGCCGAGGGTGTGGCCCAGATGCTGCTGCGTCGTTACCCCTTGCTGCTTGGCGTGCGTGTTAAGCTCGATAAGCCTTGGGCTCCCGTCGGTCTTCCCCTGGCAAGCTGCGGCGTCGAGATCGAGCGCGTGCGCTAACCGGTTCTAATACGTCTCTATGGGCGGCTGCTTGAGCCGCTGCGATAGAGCTCTATTGTTGGGACAGTACGTGTCGAGCAGGGCGTGAAACCGCTGATTGTGGCTTGGCTCGAGCAGGTGGACGAGCTCGTGGGCGACAACCATGCCGAGACACTCGATGGGATAGGCGGCAAGTTCGCGTGCGATGCGAACGGCACCGGATTTGGGCGTGCATGAGCCCCAACGCGTTTTCATGCTACGTACGGAAACGCGGGAAACGGCGACACCCATTGCGATTTCGTACGCGCGTACCATATCGCGCAGCGCCGTGGTGACCTCGGATGCATAGAGTTGGTCGATGCGGGTCTGGAGCTCATCGGACGTCAGGCCGTCGAGGGTTGCGCGCCGCTTGGCCTGTGGGCGTTCGTTCGATTTGTCGGCACCTATAAAACTTGCGAAGGTGGCCTGCTTGGGCCGCGGTGCGGGTGACTTAAAGTTGTGATCGAGCGCATCTTGTACCGTGATGGGCTTGCCCCAAAGTGCAATGATGGACGAGGGGCTGAGCGGCTCTCGCGCCGTCGCCTGACGTTGCTCGCGCTGGGCAAGCCGGCTGATAATCCAGGCGCTGTTGCGCTTCACAAACGCTTCGATACGCTCGCGGCTGGCGCCGAGCGGTGCACTGGCGTGGACCTCACCGCTCGATGTGACGCGTAGGTTGAAGTTCTTGACGCGCTTTTTGGTAACGACGACGGGGATGGATGTGCCATCCGGTCGGGATACGGTAATCGTAAATTGCTGCGTCAAAAGCGGTCCTTCAGATTGGGGACGGGCCGGCATGTCGACCGTTCGGCATGCCGGCCCGCTCAAGGGATGTGAAATTAATAACGCTCAAAGAAGGCAAGCGCGTTGTCGCTGCAGAGCTTTTGCATCACGGTCTTGCCAAAATGCTTGGAAAGCATGTTCTGGAACTCGGGCATCTTGCTGGCATCGGAGAGGAAAGCGGGCACCGTGGCGCCGTCCCAGTCGCCGCCGAGCGCGATGACGTCCTCGCCGCCCAGGTCGAGCCAGTGCTCGATATGTGCCGCCAGCTGGTCGAAGGTGACGTCTGCGGCGGTCTTGTCGGTTGCGTCGTTGGAAAGGAACTCGCTGCAGTAGTTGAGGCCGACGATACCGCCCATGTCGCGAATGGTGCGGAACTGGTCGTCGGTAAGGTTGCGTTTGACGCCGCAAACCGCACGGGAGTTGGAGTGGCTGGCGACGAAGGGACGTGTGGCGTGGGCGACAACCTCGTCAAAGCACTCATCGTTGAGGTGGGAGACGTCAAGCACCATGCCGGCGTGCTCCATCTGCGTAAGTGCCTCGATGCCGGCGGCGGTGAGGCCGGCGTGGGTATCGTGTCCGCTCGCGAGCGGTCCCTGCGCGTTCCAGCTGAGTGATGACATGAGTACGCCCAAGCTCTTGAGCACCTCGATCAGCGCGGGGTCCTCGGCAAAGAACGTGGCGTTTTCGATGGTGTGGATGCAGGCGACCTTGCCGTCTTTGAGCGCGGGGCGAATGTCTGCCGCGCTGCGTACGTTGACCATGCGGTCGTGGTTGAGCATTGCCTGGCCGCTCATATGCGCCATGATCTGCGCCTGGAAGCGCGCGGCGTGGGCGGTGGGAATCTCATCGGGGACAAACGTGGCGAAGCACTGTGCCCACGGCGTGTTGCCGATCTTTGCGAGCGAGATGGCGCAGGCGTTGCCCTCGATGAGGTCGAAATCTTGCGGATGCGTTTCGTCGCCGGGGAAATAACCGTCGGTGCCGGCGGTAAAGCGCAGGTCGAGATCGAGCGTGGCCCAGCCGATTCGGTCGGCGGTGTCGCAGTGTAGGTCAAATACGGGATATGCCATGGTTCCTCCGGTTGCAGCGTTTCTTTGCAAACTGTCATTGAATTGTATGACTAGGGTATAGTTAGCGCCATATGTTCACGGCGGCCTGCGTTGTGCGCCGCCCTTATCACGGAGGTTACCATGTCCAACCAGGGCAAGAAGGTCAAGACCCATTATCGCGGCACGCTCGATGACGGCACGCAGTTCGATAGCTCCTACGATCGCGGCGAGCCGCTGGAGTTCACCTGCGGCGCCGGTCAGATGATCAAGGGCTTCGACGCCGCTGTTGTCGACATGCAGGTGGGCGAGAAGAAGACCGTGCACATCCCGGCTGCCGATGCCTACGGCGAGCACAATCCCGAGATGGTTATTACCTTCCCGGCCGAACAGGTTCCCAACATCGAGCAGATCGAGAAGGGCATGAAGCTTTTCCTGTCCACGCCAAGCGGTATGCCCGTCCCCGCCGTGGTCATCGACGTTACGCCCGAGGCCGTGACGCTCGACGCCAACCACGAGCTGGCCGGCAAGGACCTCAACTTTGATATCGAGCTCGTCGAGGTCGAGGGTTAGAGTATGCCCGAACGCTTGGTTTCGACGACATGCTTGGGAAATCTCAACGATCCGTCCTATGAACTCCTGCTCCGCCGGAATTTGGGCGGCGTCTTTGAAGTTGACGAGCTACTGCTCGATTGGGACCAGGCTGACACGCGCGCGTTTGTGGGTGTGACGGAGCTGGGACGCACGGTCGATGTTCGGCTGGATGCTGCCGACGGCGGTCGTCTTACCGACGGCGACGTGCTCGCCATCGACCGTTCGGGCATGGTGCCCGTGGCGGTTGTCGTGCGCCTGCGCAGTGCCGAGGTTTATTTGGTCGAAGTCGACCGCATGGACCCGATTGCACTCGCGCATGCGTGCTGGGAGATCGGCAATATGCACGCGCCGCTTTTCCGAGGCGATTCGGACGAGTATACCGTGCGCATGTATACGCCGGTGCAGCCTGTTTTGGGCCGCATGCTCCGGGGCGTCGAGGGCGTTTGGCTCTCGGTGGTTACCCGTGAACTCGATGCGGACCGGCGCTTTGCGTCGAGTGCGGCGGATGCCGTTGTGAGTATGGCTCCCGACTTTACGATCGTAAAAAAGGCGCGCGGTTAACGTGCGTATGAGTAAGACGGACTTTGAGAGGCAGCTATTCAGAGTCCGTCTTACTGTTGATGAGATGCTTTGGGGGAAAGCATATGGGTCTTGAGGGAATCAAGCTGATTGTATGCGATTTGGACGGCACGTTGCTGCATCCGGGGGAGCGCGAGCCGCGTTCCGAGGCTTTTAAGCTCATCGACGAGCTGCATCGTCGCGGCATCGTGTTTATGCCGGCGAGCGGTCGTCAATATGCGAGCTTGCGCTACCTGTTTGCCCCGGTGGCCGATGAGCTCGCCTATGTATGCGAAAACGGAGCCCTAGTGATGAGCGAGGGGCGTGCCGTCGTCAAGCGTTCCATGGAGCGTAGCCTTGCTATGGATATCGCGAATGCCGTGGTTGCGTATCCCCATGCCGACGTGACCCTTTCGTGTGAGGGACACCTCTACACCATGAGCGGCAACGATGCGTTCGTCGACCATTTGCGCTATGAGGTCCACTGCGATGTGGCGGTGGTCGACCGCCCCGAGGACATCGACGAGGACGTCATTAAGATTGCCTTCCAGACGCCCGAGGTGAATCAGCCGGCGGCGCTGGAGTATTTCGAGCGCCTCTTTAGCGACCGTGTCGACGTGATGACGTCGGGAACCGAATGGACGGACTTTATCGGCTTTGATTCGGGTAAGGGTTCCGCGCTTGCCGATTACGGTCGTGCCTTGGGTATTTCGCCCGATGAGATGATGGCGTTTGGCGATAACGAAAACGACCGCGACATGCTCAACGTCGTGGGCCATCCCTATCTGATGGAGAGCTGCAACCCCACCATGCGCGACATCAACGACCGCGTCCGTTACGTGCGCACGGTCGAAGAGGAATTGCATCGCCTGCTTGCTGAGTAGGCATGTCCCGAACATCTACCGGCAGTCGGGGCAGAGACCCTCGAAGATGGTGTAGTGCGACGTGACGTGCCAGCCGATTTGCTCGGACGCCTTGGCGTCGAGCTGGGCATCGAAGGGGAGCGGTACGTCGATGACGCGGCTGCACGAGGTGCAGATGATATGCGCATGCGGCTCAATCGTGCGATCGAAGCGGCTGCCGCCCGGCGTCTTGATGGAGAGGATTTCGCCTGCGTCGGCCAAGAGATTGAGATTGCGGTAGACCGTACCGCGGCTGATTTTGTCATCCTGCGCGCGCACGACGTTGTAGATTTCGTCGGCGGTGGGATGGTTATAGCTTTGGCGCACGGCGTCAAGAACCAGCTTTCGCTGCCTGGTATTCCTTCTTTGCACCGCCATGCGCCTCGCCTCTTTTCTATTAACGGTCGTAGGTAAATGATACCGTATTTAGCACACAATACTAATAATGAGGACTGAAACCGTCTTCATTGGCAAGTGGGGCTCGGGCCTGGGCGTCTACGAGGCGAAAACGCGTTCCCATGCGCTCATAGGAGGCATGAAGCGCCTCGAGATGAGATAGGACGTTTGCCGGAGCTCCCTGTATCTCCATCTCGACTGAGCCGTCTTCCATGTTACGCACCCAGCCGGTGAGTGCGCGTGCCTGTGCGAGGTTAGTGTTGGTAAAGCGAAAACCAACGCCTTGGACTTGCCCCGCCCAGCGCAGGAAATAGCGCAGGGGAGTGTCTTGAGTGGCCTCGTCGCTTGCGAGTACGGTAAGCCTGCGGCGCAGCTCGAGCTCGACGTTTGATGGTTTTTGAGGCTCTCGACTGCCGCCGGTGACGCTGGAGAAGAACGTATCGAAGAGGCCCATCGCTATGCCTGCTTGCCTGCGTCGGCCGGGAAGGTAATGCCGGCCTGCCGGCGCACGGCATCCATGATACGCAGTGAGACGAGCGTGACATCGCGGTAGTGGCCAAGCTCGTGGCGTCCTGCCGGGGTCTCCCAAATCTCTTCCTTAACGTTATCGATGCCGCCGATGGCGGTGATAAAGTCTGTGAGTTCGTATTCCATAGTGTTGCTCGATTTGGGCAGGTCGAGCACGCGGCCGTTCTCGTCCTGTTCGCGCGGTGCCTCGGTCGCCGAGCCGCGTACGACGTCGCCGCGATAGTCGATGCGGACGTTGCGGGGCGTGGACAGATGGTCGATCTGGATAGTGCCACGCTCGCCTTCTATCTGCGAGGGCAGCAGGTCATTCGTAATTTTGGAGTGCGCGAGCTCGACGGAGATGCGGCCACCGCCGTAGCTGGCGAGGATGGAACCGCAGCCGTCGATGGGGCCGTGCGTGAGCTGTCGCGTGGTGGGGTCGAGCAGAGTAGTCATGCTCGTAAGGCCGGAGGGCATGCCGAAAATCTCGACCATGGGCTCGACGGTGTAGACGCCAATGTCCATGAGGGAACCCGATGCCATATTGCAGTCGAAGATATTGGTGGCGCGTCCCGCGAGAATCTCGTTGTAGCGCGAGGAATACTTGCCAAAGCGCAATGAGGCGCGGCGGATGGGGGCGATCTCGCCCAGGGCGTCCTCGATGGCGTGGAAGGCGGGATCGTGGAGGGGACGCATGGCCTCGAGGGCCACGACACCTGCTGCCTCGGCAGCGCGGAAGACTTCCAGCGCCTGTGCTTCGGTGGCGCAGAAGGGTTTCTCGACGATGACGTGCTTGCCACCGGCGATGCAGGCGAGCGCCTGCTCGTAATGGAGCGCATTGGGGCTGCCGATGTAGACGGCATCGACGCCGGCGGCTGCCGCAAGCTCATCGAGTGACGTAAAGTTTCGCTCGCCGCCGTGCTCGGCAGTAAAGGCGGCGCCGCGCTCGGCATTGCGCGAGAGCGTGCCTACGAATACGGCCTGGTCGTTGGCATTGACGACCTGAATAAAGTCGTCGGTGATCATGGACGTGCCGATGGTTGCGATACGCAGCATGTGTCCCCCTTGCGTTGTTTGGCCTACAGGACGAGTGTAGCGCGGGAGGACACAAAAGCGTGCGAAAACGCCGTTACAGGTCGCTCTCGTTAAAGCCGGTGTCGATATCGAGGTTGCTGCCGTCGGCTGCCGTGGTGGCGAGCTCATCGCAGCGCTCGTTGAGCTCGTGGCCGGCATGTCCCTTAACCCAGATGAACTCCACCTTGTGCTTGCTTTTGGCGGCAAGCAGGCGCTCCCACAGGTCGCGGTTCTTGACGGGCTGCTTGTTGGCAGTTTTCCACCCGCGCTTTTTCCAGCCGTCGATCCAGTGTTTATTGAAAGCGTTGACGACGTACTGCGAATCGGAATGGACCTCGACCTCGCAGGGGCGGTTAAGCGCCTCGAGCGCCACGATGACCGCCATGAGCTCCATGCGGTTGTTGGTGGTCTTGGCGTAGCCGCGCGAAAGCTCGGAGGTGAAGGTCTTGCCGGCGGGGTTGGTGTATTTGAGCACGGCGCCGTAGCCGCCGCGTCCCGGATTTGATCGGGCCGAGCCGTCGGTGTAGATGATGACCTTCACATGGTTCCTTTCGTTGGGTACGTTTCGTGTGAGTGACCATTGTAGCGCCGCGTTCGCCGAGGGCTAGCAATCTACCATATCTACCCTGTCCTCAGATGGCTGGTTTTCTTGGATGATGCGGTCGAGCTCGTCGAGGTATTGCTGCAACAGGGGAGAGGGCTTGCGTTCATCGTGCATGATATAGCCTACGTGCATCGTCGGGGCATCTGCCAGTGGAATCGATGCCATGCCCCATTGCATTTCGTTTGAGAGCACGCCGGTGGAGAGCGTGTAGCCGTTCGAGGTGATCAGCAGGTTGGTGAGCGTGCCGCGGTCAGAGACTCGAATGTTGCGATCGCAGGGGATGTAGCTAAACGGCTCCTCGGCGTAATAGAAGGAGTTCGAGGTGCCTTGCTCAAAGCTGTAGCGCGTATAGGGTGTAAGGTCGGCAAGGGACAGCTGAGGGCGGCGTGCGAGCGGGTGGCGCTCGCTAACGAAGACGTGGACCGTTGCGTCGAAGAGGGGATGGAAGCTTGCGCGGGCATCGGCGAAGGCCTTCTGCAGAACGCGGGCGTTAAAGTCATCCAGATACAGAATGCCGATATCGCTGCGAAACGCGCGGACGTCATCGATGATCTGCGATGTGGTGGTCTCGCGCATGATGAACTCGAACTTGCTGTCGCGGCAGCGCTCGACCACGTTGACAAAGGCCTCGACCGAAAAGGCGTAGTGCTGGGCGGAAATGGCGAGGCGGGCTTGCGGGGTGCCGCCGTCCTCGTAGCGCGCCTCGAGCATATCGGCCTGCTCTACGACTTGACGCGCATAGCCCAAAAGCTCGGTGCCGTCGTTGGTGAGCGTGACGCCGCGGCTGGAGCGCGTAAAGATCTCCAGATGGAGTTCCTGTTCCAGGCTTTTGACGGCGTTTGAGATGTTGGACTGAGCGGTATAGAGGCGCTGAGCTGCGGCGTTGATTGAGCCGGACTCTGCCACGGCAATCAGAAAACGAAGCTGCTGAAGGGTCATCGACGCCATCCTTTCGATTGCTATCTATAAAACCGATAACAGGTTAGCGCTTTTAAGTGATTGACCGAGCGAAACAATGCTCGTACTATTCAAAACACACAAAGGCGGTAGGTAATTAAACCGACCACGGAACCGGGATGCGAAAGGAGGCCCGCATATGAATTGCTTACCAAGACGAATGCCGGGCTCCTGTTTGCGCCCGTTGGCGTGATCAGGAGACAGCGACTTACTTCTCTCTAATTTGTTTACTTTTGTTCGATCAAGGAGATCATCATGAGCCAGTTCATCAACAACCCCGAGCACACCTTTGGTTTCGATACCCTGCAGCTTCACGTTGGCCAGGAGAGCGCCGATCCCGCATCCGACTCCCGCGCCGTGCCTATCTACCAGACCACGAGCTATGTGTTCCGCAACTCCCAGCACGCCGCCGACCGCTTTGGCCTTGCCGATGTTGGTAACATCTACGGCCGTCTGACCAACTCCACCCAGGGCGTCTTCGAGGACCGTATCGCCGCACTCGAGGGTGGCGTGGCAGGTCTCGCCGTCGCCTCCGGTGCTGCTGCCATCACCTATACCCTGCAGGCTCTTGCCCAGGCCGGTGACCACGTGGTTGCCCAGAAGACCATCTACGGTGGCTCCTACAACCTGCTGGAGCATACGCTCTCCCAGTTTGGCGTCGAGACCACGTTTGTCGACGCTCATAACCTGGACGAGGTCGAGGGCGCCATCAAGGACAACACCACGGTCATCTATCTCGAGACGCTCGGCAACCCCAACTCCGACATCCCCAACATCGACGCCATCTCCGAGATCGCCAAGAAGCACGGTCTGCCGGTTGTCGTCGACAACACTTTCGGCACCCCGTATCTGTTCCGCCCGCTGGAGCATGGTGCCAACATCGTCGTCCACTCCGCAACCAAGTTCATCGGCGGCCACGGCACCTCGCTGGGCGGCGTGATCGTCGACGGCGGTAACTTCGATTGGAAGGCGAGCGGAAAGTACGCGCAGATCGCCGAGCCCAACCCCTCCTACCATGGCGTCTCGTTTGCCGAGGCTGCCGGTCCCGCCGCCTTCGCAACCTATGTCCGCGCCATCCTGCTGCGTGACGAGGGCGCCTGCATCAGCCCGTTCAACGCCTGGGTCCTGCTCCAGGGCACCGAGACTCTGTCGCTGCGCGTTGACCGTCATGTCGAGAACACCAAGAAGGTCGTTGAGTTCCTGGCTGGTGACAGCCATGTTGCCAAGGTGAATCACCCGAGCCTGCCTGAGCACCCCGATCACGAGCTCTATCAGAAGTACTTCCCCCGTGGCGGTGCCTCGATCTTTACCTTTGAGATTAAGGGTGGCCAGGAGGCAGCTTGGAAGTTCATTGATCATCTGCAGGTGTTCTCGCTGCTCGCCAACGTGGCCGACGTCAAGTCGCTCGTCGTGCACCCGGCTACCACCACGCACTCCCAGCTGTCTGCCGAGGAGCTCGCCGAGCAGAACATCACGCCCTCAACGATCCGTCTTTCCATCGGTACCGAGAACGCCGAGGATATCATTTGGGACCTGAAGCAGGCCTTCGCCGCGCTGGACGAGTAAAGCGACTTGTGCAAGGACCCCTTGCGACTCGATAGGTATAACTGCATAAAATGCCTGCTCAAGGCGCCTGTGCGAACAATAGTTGCACAGGCGCCTTTTTTGCATAGAAAGGGCGCAAAAAACAGGGTTTTTGACACGCTTTATGCATTCGAGTTGTGGAAAACTCCTGTTGAGAGGATGTGAGTTTTACGCAATTGACGTGCGCCTTTTAAGTAAAACCGCAGGTCGCGATTTGCTCGGGGTACTATGCAGCGCGATCGAATCACACGCAGCTCAAACGCAGCAAAAACGCACTACGGAGGTTTCCAGCTACATGAGGATTGATTCACGAAAACCGAAAACCGCCGCCCTTTCCGCCGCTCTGACCGTGGCACTTTTGGCGGGCGCCGGTGCAACTGATGCCCACGCCGCAACACTGTCCGATACGGTTGGATCTACTCCGTCCGAGACGACGCTGGTGCAGCCCGTTGACTATCGTGGCGATGGTTATGGTTCCATGCAGGAGTGGAACGCCTCGATGGAGGCCAAGCGCGATTCCCTGGAGATGCGCGCTCAGATCATCATGAATATGTATGGCGACTATGCCACCGATGACGAGCGCGCTGTGCTGCAGGGTTGCATCGACGGTGCGGGTAGCCTGTTGACGATGGGGGAGGTCGACGCCAAGTCGACCGAGCTCGATGAGCTGCGCGCTGCGCTTGAGGATGCCAAGTGCGAAGCGCTCGAGGCTGCCGCCGAGGCGGAGGCTGCCGAGGCCGCCCAGGCTTCGTACTACAACGCCGGTTATACTCCGCCTTACGCGTCTGCCGCGTCCTACGCGAACGGATCGGGCCTGACGCGCTCTGCGGGTGTCAATAACTACAACGGGCGCCGCGAGACCTATTACAGCAGCAATGTGCTTTATCACTATCGCACGGGCGAATGGACTCAGGATTCTGAGGGCTTCTGGCGCGATTCCGACGGCTATTACGTTGTTGCCGCGGGCGATATGGCCCAGGGCTCGACCTTTACGGGCTCCAAGGGTGATTGCAAGGTCTATGACTCCGGCTGCGCTGCCGGAACCACCGACTACTACACCGGTTGGTAATCTGCCATAAGCAAAATAGGCACATGATGGGCGGGCGTCTTTACTGAGCTTTTAGGCAACGTAAAGCCGCCCGTTCTTTATGTGCGTTCGAGTTAACAGAGCCCTTACCGTGGCGGTACGCTGGGCGTATGGATGCGGGGCACACTAGTTCATGAGAAATAAGGTCTTTCTCGTGGAGGAAGTGGTCTTGTGAACGCTCGAGATATCGCCGTTGCCGCCATTGCATTGACGCTTGGTTGCCTTGGTCCTACGGCCGCGCTCGTCGCAGGTGTGCAGGGGTCTTGTGGGGCTGCCTCTATTGTGGTCGGCGCGCTGATCGCGGCCACGCTGCTGGGAAGCGCAGGCGTGGTTCTTTGCCGCGACGATGAGGACGAGGTGCCGGGGTCGCAACGCTAACTGTTGTGAGATCGGCCGCCGGTCATAGACGAAGATGAAGGCCGCCGCAGGGGAAAGGTTCCCTTGCGGCGGTTTTGCTGTTAAGGCTGTTGAATGCGGCGCGTCGGCGCTACCAGCTTTTCTCGATATCGCGGATGCGCCGATAGAGCCACTCGTTTTGCGGTGCCTGGATATCGTGTTTGGCTGCGAGGCGGCAGATGGTGCCCGCGAACTCATCAACCTCGGTTTTGCGCCTTGCGATGCGGTCTTGAGCCATCGAGGGCATACCGGCGGGGTCGATTCCCTCGATGAGGTGCACCATTTGCGTCAGATCTGCCTCGGTCAGCTCAACGTCCTCGGCGTTGGCAACCGCAAGCGTCTCGCGCATGGCGGAGACAAAACAGCGGCGCTGCTCGGAGCCCGGCTCCGTGGCGCTTCCGTAGGTCCCGCCGTAGGCCATGCAGGTCTGGTTGATGCCGTCGTTGAGCATGAGTTTGGCCCACATGCGGTGCGCAATGTCGCTCTCGACGGTATGGGCGATGCCGCAGCGCGTATAGAGCTCGTCGATAGCGGCGACGGTCGCGGGGTCCGTGCCGGCCGCCGCGCCAAAGCGGATCTCGCCCGCATTGGTAAAGGTGAGCGCGCCGTTGAGGAACACGGCGTCCATGCCCTGGCAGATACCAAGAACGGTATGCTCCCAGCCAAAGCGTTCGGCAATCTTTTGCTCGCTCGTAATGCCGTTGCATAGCGAGGCGATGAGCGTGTTGGGTCCCACGACGCGCTCCATAGTCTTGAGTGCTTGGTCGAGACCGGTGGTCTTGACTGTCAGGATGACCAGATCGGCGGGCGTCGCCTCGCTGGCGCGGACGGACGTGAGATCGCAGGGCTTGCCGTTGACAGTGAGCGCATCGCCCGCGTGACGCTCAAAACGGGTGTCATCCATAACGTATTCGACGGCGTCATTGCCGAGGGCCCTGGCAATCATGCTGCCGTAGAGCAGGCCGACGCCGCCCTTGCCGATAAAAGCGACCTTGTTGATCTGCATGTGAATCATCTCCCCATGTAAAAGGCGCCCGCGTAAGGGGCGCCTGATGGATTGTATGCTGCCAGGGTGATTGGTGGGTGCGCGGGGCGGCTGTTATAAAAAAGAAACGTTTGCCTGGACGCTACGCTGCAGGGCAGACCGCAAAGACATGCGCGTGGTCATGCCCGGCTCCTTTCATCGGGCTTTTTGCTGATGTTAAAGCGGTGCCGTGACGGCTCGATTTCTGCTGCGTTACGATACGTTCTCGATTGCGATTCCACGATGTTTCGGCTGCGTGACCATTGTGTTTCGCCTTGCCGGGGCGCTGATGGCGAAGGGAGGGGCCGTGCAATACCGTGTTGACCCCAAAAGTGGTAACCGAATATCCGCTCTGGGTCTGGGCTGCATGAGGTTTCCCGGTGCGCCGGGACACCCCGATGCGAAGACCGCCGACGCTATCATCTCCCGTGCGGTGGAGCAGGGGATTAACTACCTGGACACGGCCTATCTCTATCCCGGCAACGAGGCGTGCATGGGCGCTTCGCTTGAACGATTGGGGCTGCGTGACCGGGTGTTGCTGGCGACCAAGTTGCCGCATGCTTCGTGCAAGTGTGCGGAGGATTTCGACCGGTTCTTCGATGAGCAATTGCGCCGCCTGCGGACCGACCATATCGACTATTACCTCATGCATAACATTACCTCGCCCGCCCAGTGGGAACGTGTGGTGGCGTTGGGCATTGAGGACTGGATCGCTCGTCAAAAGGCGGTGGGGCGCATTCGCCAGATCGGTTTTTCGTACCACGGCAGCGCGGCGGACTTCCTCACGATGCTCGATGCGTATGAGTGGGACTTTTGCCAGATCCAGTACAATTACGCTGGAGAGCGATATCAGGCGGGAACAGCGGGGCTCATGGCCGCCGCCGAGCGAGGCCTCGCGGTGTTTGTGATGGAGCCGCTTTTGGGCGGACGCTTGGCAGGCAAATTGCCTCCGCGGGCGCGCGCTGTTCTCGACGGTGCATGCGACCGGCATTTGCATACGCCTGCCGCTTGGGGGCTCTCGTGGGTGTGGAATCATCCCCAGGTGACCATGTTGCTTTCTGGTATGACCGATACCACGCAGGTGGATGAGAATTCGTCACTGGCAGACCTCGCGTTGCCGAATTCGATGACTGCCAACCAGCTCGACACGATCGCGCACGTGCTGGATGAGTTTGAAAAATCGAATCGCGTGCCCTGCACGGGATGCGGCTACTGCATGCCATGTCCCAAGGGTATCAACATTCCCGGCTGCTTTGCCGCCTACAACGCGAGCTATGCGCACAGCTGGTTTACGGGGCTGTCGCAATACTTTACGGCGAGTGCGGTGCGCACGAGCGAGCCCAAGCTGGTGAGCAATTGCGTCAAGTGCGGCAAATGCGCGCGTCACTGCCCGCAGCATATCGATATCCCCGAGCGTCTCGATGACGTGCGCCGACGCTTCCAGCCGGGCTCCGTAACGGCCATGCTTAAAGTCTTCGGCAAAACACGCTCCTCATGACCCTTTTATATCTTGTGATGGAATAGTTCCTGTTTGCGGCAGAATAGGGCGGTAGCAGGAACTATTTCGCCGCAACTGATGGGAGGCTATCGTGGGTGACCGAGGTTTACGTAATGATTCGCGTGAGGTTCGTTGGGGCATTTTGGGCGCTGGGTACATTTCTCATCGATTTGCATCGTCTCTCAAGAAGGTCGATGGGGCACGGCTGGTGGCTGCGGCCGGCCGCACTCCTGCACATGTCGAGGAATTTTGCCGAGCGTTTTCGATCGATGCTGCGCATGGCCATGCCTCGGTCGACGATAACGGCGATGCGGCTTATGGCGCGCTGATTGCCGACCCCGATGTCGACGCAATCTACTTGGCTCTTCCGCATGGCATGCATACGCGTTGGGCCTGTCGCGCGCTGTGCGCCGGAAAGGCCGTGCTGTGCGAAAAGCCGGCCGTTTTGAGTGAGGAAGAGGCTCTCTCGATTGCCTCCACCTCTCGCGAGCGCGGCGTGCTGTTTATGGAGGCGATGAAGAATCGGTTTTGCCCGATGCACACTCGCGTGAAAGACTTGCTTGCGTCGGGTGAGCTTGGCCGTATTGTCTCGATTGAAAGCGTGCAAAAGCTCGATTACGGCGAGTCTCCTTCGGGCTATCTGCTTGATCCGTTGCAGGGCGGCTGTCTATATGACATGGGCTGTTATGCGGTCGGTTGGTTTGAGGATTTGCTCGCGGGCGCGTGCGAGGTTTCGTCCCGTGAAGTTCGCTGGCGTGACGTATCGGGCGGCCGCGTCGATTGGGCCGACGAGATCCGTATGAGCGTCGGCGGTATACCCATTCATATGGTGTGCGACGGCAAAGCAACATATGAAAGCCGCTTAACGATTGCCTGTGAGCGAGGCTCGTTGGAAATCGAGCGTCTCCATCGCCCCGAGCTCGCCCATGTGAAGTATTCCGACGGTCGAACGCTAGAAATAAATGCCCCGTTTGAGATCGATGATTTCTACGGCGAAATCCAGCATGCGACGCGGCTCATTCAGGCGGGGAAACTCGAGAGTCCCATCATGCCCCTTGCCGCCACGCAGCGCTGTGCACACATCATCGATGCGATTCGTCTAGCCCTCTAGGACTTGGCGCTGACACGTAGGGGATCATGACGCCGGCGCCCGTGGTGCCTGGCGGCCCACATCTCTGATGCCCCTTTTATAACTTGCGGTGGAATACGGTCTGTTTGCGCCAAAATAGGGCACCAATAGACCGTATTTCACCGCAACTGATGAGGGGGAGCTGGAGATGCTGACGATTGGGTGCCATCTTTCGACGACGAAGGGCTATCGGGCGATGAGGGAGACGGCGCTGTCCATTGGCGCCAATACCTTTGCATTCTTTACGCGCAACCCGCGCGGCGGCAAGGCGAAAGACCTTGACATGGATGATGTGGCGGCCCTGCGCGAGCTTATGGAACAAAACGATTTTGGCCCACTCGTGGCGCATGCCCCCTATACCTACAACCCCTGTTCTGCCAAAGAGCGGGCGCGCGAGTTTGCCCTGGAGGCCATGGCAGAGGACCTGCGGCGCATGGAGGCGCTGCCCGGCAACTACTACAATTTCCATCCCGGTGCGCATGTGGGGCAGGGCCCCGACGCCGGTATTCAGATGATCGTCGACACCCTGTGCCAGGTGATGTTTGAGGGGCAGCAGACGACGGTGCTGCTCGAGACCATGGCGGGAAAGGGTACCGAGGTGGGCCGCAGCTTTGAAGAGCTGGCGCGCATTATCGACGGTGCTGCCGCCAGGCGTCCAGAGCTATCGGACAAGCTGGGCGTGTGTCTGGACACCTGCCATGTGAGCGATGCCGGCTACGACATCATCCATGATCTGGACGGCGTACTCGACGAGTTCGACCGCGTGGTGGGTATCGACCGCTTGCATGCCGTACACATCAACGATTCGAAGAACCCCTGCGGCGCCCATAAGGACCGCCACGAATGCATCGGTAAGGGCTATCTGGGTAGTGAAGAGTTTGGCGGCGGTATGCAGGTTATGCAGAATATTGTATCGAATAGCCGCTTGCGCGCATTGCCATTCATTTTGGAGACACCGAACGAACTTGCAGGTTATGCGGCTGAAATCAAACTGTTAAGGTCGTTGCAGCAGTAATAACTGTCACAAAGTGGAGTGTTCCATTCACGTTATGGGTTTGTTTCAATCAGTTTTCTAATTGCAGATTCTCCCAAGCGGGTGCATAATAGCCATCAGTTTTTGCAGACCTCTGAATCAAACGGGGTCACCGGAAGGAGACTGATTATGAAGCTCAAGAAGCTTGGCGCATTTGCCGCCACGGGCGCCATGGCGCTCGCCCTCGCACTGACGGGCTGCGGCTCGTCCAACGCCACCTCTGGTTCCGATGCCGGTTCCAGCAGCTCTGACGACGCTAAGGTCGAGAAGGTCGACGGCTCCAAGGAGTACGCGCTCGTCAAGGACGGTACGCTGACCGTCGGCACCTCTGCCGAGTACGCTCCGTTTGAGTACAAGGATGACAACGGCGATTATCAGGGCTTTGACCTTGAGCTTATCAAGGCTATCGGCGACAAGCTGGGCCTGGATGTCGAGTACGTCAACAACGACTTCGACACGCTCGTCCCCGGCGTCGCTTCGGGCGCCAAGTACGACGTCGCCATCGCGGCTATCACTGACACGCCCGAGCGTGAGAAGGAAGTCACTTTCTCCGATTCCTACTACATGGACGATCAGGCTATCGTGACCAAGGTCGATAACACCGACATCACGGCCGACAACTACAGCGAGAAGCTCAACAGCGCCGACGCTACCATCATCGTCCAGTCTGGCTCGACCGCCGAGGCCTTTGCCCAGGAGAACTTCCCCAAGGCCAAGATCGTCCCCTACAAGGACGCTACCGAGTGCTTCAGCGCCCTGCAGTCCGATAAGGGCGACGCCGTAGTCACCAACCGCTCCGTTGCCAGCCAGCTGACCGCTGAGCAGTTCAACACCTGCCAGACTATCAAGCAGATCAGCACCGGCGAGGAGTACGCCATCGCCATCAACCAAGGCAACACCAAGCTCAAGGACGACATCAACCAGGCCATCAAGGACCTGACCGACGACGGTACCGTTGACGCCCTCATGGCTAAGTACAGCATCAAGTAAAATAGCTACTTGATTGTGCGCAGGCCCTTTCCGTTTTGGCGGAGAGGGCCTTTGCGCTTCTCTTGACGGAGAGCATTTCCGTCTCGTTTTGCCGGCAACTTCTACGATAGGAGCCACCTTGTCTCGACTGAACAAAGGGGCCGCGGAGCAGCGTTTTCCACTGCCCGCCTTGCTCCAAAAGCTAGCCTGCGTCATGGCCGTGGCGCTCGCGCTGGTGTGTGCGGGGGCCTTCGTGCCTTCGACGGCGCAGGCGCTTGAGACTGCAAAGATCACTGCACGCCCCAACACTGGATCGGGTAGCGACGTGGTCGGCGGCACCGAGACGCGCATTACTTGGGAGGTCCAGGCCGATGCCGACGAAGAACTGAGCGGCCTTTCGCTGACGTTTGTCGACGGCACGACGTTTGGTACCGATGACACGCGATTGACGATGCTCTCGGGCGAGGACCTCATGGATCGTACGCCCATGAAGCCCACGTGCAAGGCTGACGGCCAGACGCTTAAGATCGACTTTGGCGAGACGGCGCCTGCCGGCGGCTTTTTCCGTGTCGAGGTTTACGGCGTGACGTTTCCCGTCGAGGGAGGCGATGAGGCCTTCAGCGGTACCTATACGCTCGCCGACGGTTCGACCAAGAAGATTTCCAAGATTCCTTCCGTCGAGATCAAGGGCGTGACGGCATTCGATAATTTCCTGGCCGATCTTAAGGAGCAGCCGTGGGTCGAGGCGTGGAACTCCAATATGTTTCTCCGCCTGTTCTTGAACCCGGTCATTTTGGTTCAAAGCCTGCCGATCGTCTTTAAGGGCTTCCTTATGTCGCTCTCGATCGTGCTTGTGGCATTTCCGTTGGCGATTCCCTTTGGCTTTGCCCTGTCGCTCATGCGTATCTCCAAGTCGCGCATTCTGCGTTGTCTTGCCGGCATCTATGTGAATATCATCCGCGGTACGCCGGCGTTCCTGCAGATCTATATTGCATTTTTTGGCCTGCCGCTTGCCGGCGTCAAGGTGGACGACTATGTGCTGGGCGTTATCGTCATGGCCATGAACTCGTCTGCGTACCTGTGCGAGATTTTCCGTGCCGGTATTCAGTCGATCCCCAAGGGCCAGAACGAGGCTGCTCGCTCGCTGGGCATGAATGCCTTCCAGACACTGCTCTACGTTATGATTCCGCAGACGTTCCGCAATGTCCTGCCTACGCTGACCAGTGAGTTTATCCTGCTTTACAAGGATACGTCGCTGCTCGCGGCCGTGGGCGTGGTCGAGATCGTCATGAACGCCCGCACCATCGTGGCCACGACGGGCTCCATCACGCCGTATGTGGTTGCCGCCCTGTTCTACCTGGTCATCACCCTGCCGCTTGCGCGCTTGGTGAGCGGTCTTGAGGCGAGGCTGCTGGGTACGGCCGAAACCAAAAAGAAGCGTCCCACCAAGAGCGCCGGACAGGTCGTCGCGACGCCCGCCGATCACATCGCCGGTCTGTAAGGAGGTTCTATTATGAGCGAAATCAATAACTCGAACGAGGTCGTCGTCAGCATCAAGAACCTCCAGAAGGCCTTTGGCGATAACGTGGTCCTGCGCGATATCGATCTGGATGTGCACAAGGGCGAGGTCGTCGTAGTCCTGGGTCCTTCTGGCTCGGGCAAGTCGACGATGCTTCGTTGCATCAATCGTCTGGAGCATCCCACGAGCGGCTCGATTGTCGTTGAGGGCGTGGACGTGTGCGCCAAGGGCGTCGACCTCAACAAGGTACGTACGCATCTGGGCATGGTGTTCCAGCAGTTCAATTTGTTCCCGCACCTGTCAGTCAAAAAGAATGTCATGCTTGCGCAGCAAAAGGTACTCAAGCGCAGCAAAGAAGAGGCCGAGAAGATCGCCATCGAGGAGCTGACCAAGGTCGGCCTGGCCGAGCGCATCGACTTTATGCCGAGTCAGCTTTCGGGCGGCCAGCAGCAGCGCGTGGCCATCGCCCGCGCCCTGTCGATGAATCCGCACGTGATGCTCTTTGACGAGGCCACGTCAGCGCTTGACCCCGAGCTTGTCCGCGACGTTCTTGGCGTCATGCGCGACCTGGCACGTGACGGTATGACCATGATCGTGGTGACGCACGAGATGGGCTTCGCCCGCGACGTCGCCGACCGCGTGGTCTTTATGGACGGCGGCGTTATCGTGGAGGAGGGCTCGCCGAGCGAGGTCTTTGACCACCCCAAGAGCGAGCGCACTAAGGCGTTCTTGGGCAATATCTCGTAGCCGCTTTATATGACTGACATAGCAGAAAACGGGAGCCGGATGTGATCCGGCTCCCGTTTTTTTTGGGACGCGAATGTGTTTTGGTGCAGAGCGCGTTGCGGGCGGAGCTCATTGCCGCTAGGCGAGCTCGGCTCCAAGGGCGCGGCAGACCGCCTCGCCCTCATCGTCGGGCGCATCGTAGCAAATGACGGAATCGACGACGTTGACGCCCGCCTCGTCGGCATCGGCCTTCCAGTTGTCCATCCACTCGCCCTCGGCCCACGAGTAGGAGCCAAAGAGGACGACCTTCTTATCGCCGAGGGTCTCCTTGACCTCGTCCCACATAGGCTGGAACTCGTCATACTCAAGCTCCTCGGAACCCATGGCGGGGCAGCCGAAGGCAATGGCGTCATAGCCGGCGGCATTGTCTGCGGAGAAGTCGGCGCAGGAGATGACCTCTGCCTCGGCGCCGGCATCGGTTGCGCCCTCGGCGACGAGGTTTGCCATGGCCTCGGTGTTGCCCGTGCCACTCCAGTAGACGACTGCGATCTTGCTCATATGTTTTCCTTTCGGTTGTGCGGCGTGCGGCCGCGATTTGTATGCTCTATCGGGTTGCCTGGACAAGTTGTTCCAGGGTGCAACCTTGTTGATAGATGTAGGTAAGGTATTGCGTGCATGCGCGATAGGAATCGAAGGTCGTGAGCGCCTGCTCAACGTTTGTGTATACCTTCCATGCGCCAAAGACCTTATAGTTTTCGCCGTGCTGGACGATAAACTGATGGACATCTTCGTAGGGATAGCCCAAAAAATAGCCAATTTCGTGGGGGAACTCGCACATGCACCCCGTATCGCAGTGCCTATTTCGCGCGAGTGCGCAGACACTGCCATCATAGGCGCTTTCTGCGGCATTGCTGCTTGCCAGTGTGATGCGCGCGGCGAGATGCACCAGCGATGCGGGCAGGTTGTGGACATCGTAACCTTCGGCGGCAAGCGCCGTCGTGGCGCGGGGGTCGGAGAGGTATCGCATGAGGTCCGCAGGGCGGTACACATAGATGAGCGCTCCGCAGGGGCGCCAGACCAAAACGCTCATATGGATCCCGAGTGGCTGGAGCTCGCGGTTGCATTGGGCTATGACGGCGAGCAGGCGAGAGCGTCGCCCTTCGATATGGGCGGCGCCGGGTTTTCCGTTTTGGTTGGCGTAAACGCCGGGATAGGTAAAGAGCGATGCCGGCTTGATGCTCGCGAGCGTGGGGGAGCAGTTGCGCACGACCGCTGCCTGAAAAGTTGGAATGTCTATGGTTCGAGTCACGGCGCTCCTTCTGGTCCTCACTGTTAGCCTAGGAAAACTTATACACGAAAGTAAGCCTTGGTCAACTAAAAAGTTTGAACAGGGAAACTAATTGACCGAACAGACATGATTTTGGGTTAAGATGGGGACACCCCATGGGGGTATCTAGATAGGGCTACTTGAAAGGGGAACGCATGAGTGACTTGCTCAACCCTGCGAATCTCATCGTGCTTGCCGTGATTGCCGTTGGCATGTTCTTTGGCCTGCGTCGCATTGTCGCTTCGACACACGGAAAGAGCTGCTGCAGCGATGGCGCGAGCGGTAAGAAGGCCAAGAAGGTAGTGGTTGCGGATACCGATCCGTCCCACTACCCCTATAGCGATGAGTTGCTCATCGGCGGCATGAGCTGCGATGGCTGTGCTCAAAACGTTGAGAATGCCCTCAATGCGCTGGACGGCGTGTGGGCAACGGTAACGTACGCGGACCACACGGCACGCGTGCGCTCGAAGCGCCCGGTTGATCGCGACACACTCGAGACGGCAGTGAGGGGTGCGGGCTATTACGTTATGAAAATGTAGGCGTTGCCCTCTCCGGTGGGTACCAGCCTCCTGCCCATTGTGACTATCGGCATCCAAAAATTTGCGCAAAAATAACCTTTAGATGCGGCAAAAGTGGAGTTTGGTGACGGTTTGCGCGGAATTCGCTACCAATCGAGCATCTATGAACCCGTCCAAAAAATTACAGGTGTATATTTATACACTGATTATTGCTGTGCTCAGATTGCAATTAACCGTGGACAGAAATGAAGAATGCTAAAACTGGGCTTTAGGACAGGGGAGGCTATAACCTTATGAGACGAGTGGGAACACTTGGCTTGGTGGCAGCGCTTGCCGCTATCTTGGTATCGCCGCTGCCGGCGCACGCCGAAGACGCATCGGGTGCCGTTACCTACAATGCGGGAAATGGGTATTCCTTTGAGAAGCTCTCGCATCCTACGGTAGGAACGTCGCAGCCGGATGGCATCGTCGACTACCAGGGTAACGGTGCCGTTGCCGTTCCGGGCGCCGATGGTAATACGGCCAACAACGAAGGCGATCGCGGCCAGAGCTACACTTGGGCGGCTGCGAGCTATGGTGACTGGCTTTATGTGGGCACCTGCTATGCGGCGATGGGCAACACGCTGACGCTCATGAACAGCACGCTGGGCGATTCCTTTGATGTCGAAACCATGCGCCTGACGCTGGAGGCCATGTTTAACGGTACCTTCTTCTATGGACAGCAGAAGGAGGACGGCACGGCCGACAAGGACAGCGGCGGCATCTTGGTCAAGATCAATACCAAGACCGGCGAGACCAAGCTGCTACTCTCTGAATCGCTCAACGGCGTCGCTCCTTTGTTCCGCAATGCCGTGAGCTATAAGGGTAAGCTCTATTTCTGCGGCAGCGTCAGGACCAATGACGGCAAAGGCGGCCTGCCTGCTGTATACGAGATCGATCCTAAGACGGATGAGTACAAAGTTGTCTATCAGGGCCTTTCGAGCATGCAGGATTACGGTGCTGCCTACAAGCAGGGCATTTCTACCGGTATCCGCGGCATGTGCGTCCATGATGGCCAGCTCGTCATCAGTAATGTGGGTAAAGACGCGAACGGTAATTTTGTGTCGACAATCCTGACGTCGTCTGACCCCTCGAAGGGCCAGGACAGCTTCACCGAGATTGCCAACTCGGAGACGCTGTTTAGCTATCCGGCGATTCGCTATCAGGACAGCATCTACGGCGGCGCCATTTGGGATATGGTCTCGTACAATGGCCATCTCTATGCGACCATCTGCACCGGTACGCCCGAGAACGCTCCCGATGATAATTCCATGCAGTCGTTTGCCATGGTCCGTGGCGACAAGAATGCCGACGGCAGCTATTCGTGGACTCCCATTGTCGGCGATCAGAAGACGGACGGTGCAAAGTACTGCTTTGGCATCGATCCTGCCCGTACCCGTTCTGGCGCTGCCAACCTCATCGTCTACAACGACTAGCTCTATATCGGTGAATACAACGACGAGGAGATTGCCCTCGAGCGCATCCTGTTCAACAAATCCAACACCGAAGAGGGCGGCAAGAGCAGCATGGGTGGCGTTGACTGCTCGTTTGTGAATGCCAATCTTGAGCAGTCGGTTAACATCTATCGCATGGACAAGGACGAGAACATGGAGCTCGTCGTTGGCGATCGCACCGACATGTTCCCCGAGGGCGGTATTTCCGGCCTGACTTCGGGCTTTGGCCGAAACGAGAACCAGTACATTTGGCGCATGCAGAAGTTCGACGGCAAGCTGTATATCGGTACCTTTGATACCGCGAGCCTGCTTGAGCCGATCGGCCAGTTCTCCAATGGCGACATTATCGATATGACGCCCGAGGAGTGGGACTCTCAGGTTCAGCGCCTTAGGGACCTGCTCAATCACCTGCTCGACAAGAAATCGCCTGACGACCCCATCGTTCCCGTGAACACGCTTGCGGACGATGATTCAAACGAGGCCGTCGAGGTCGATGATTCGAACGAAGCTGCTGAGGTTGATGATTCAAACAAGGCCGTCGATGTCGATGACGAGAAGACCGAGGTTGCTAAGGGCTTTGGCGATCTGAGCGATGCGCTGGAGGATGCCGCGGGCGGTCTTTGCGATCAGGCCGCGACGATGTCCCAGGACTTTGAGGACGACGCCGCTTATGTCCAGAAGATCGATGGCGAGATCGCGTACTTCAAGTCCTTTGCCGACCAGTATCAGGACATGCTCGATAGCTATGAGAGCCTTAAGCAGCAGTACGAGGATGCCTATGGCACCGAGCTGCCGAGCGATATTCAGGATGCGCTCGATAAGCTGCTGAACGAGGAGAACCTCAAGAAGTTGCAGAGTGTCCTTACGTGCATGTGTTACCTGCGCGATGCCGAGCGCGGCTTTGATATGTATGTGACCGAGGACGGCGTGAACTTTACGATGCTGACGACCAATGGCTTTAACGATCCGTATAACCATGGTCTGCGCACCTTTGCGGTGACCAACCAGGGTCTGTGCCTTGGTACCGCCAACCCGTTCTATGGTTGCCAGGTCTGGATCCAGCGCAAGGAGAATTCGGAGAATCCGGTTGATCCCGGTACTCCGGATCCGACGGAACCCACCGATCCTTCGCAGCCGGGTGGCGGCGATCAGCCTGGCGGCAGCCAGACGGGTGGCAACGACCAGTCGAGCAGCACCACGACCACCGTCACGACGACCGCTAAGAAGACTCCGAAGGACGGCTCGCTGCCTCGCGCTGGCGACTCGACCCTCACGCTGGTCTTGGGATTGCTGGTTGCAGCTGCCGCAGTGCTTGGCATTGCTCTCGTCTTGCGCAAGCGTTCTCGTCGCTAGGCTCGTCCGCGTAGCTCAATGTCCTGGATATCGTCGAAGTTGATGGCGATATCCCTGAGTTTGAGCAGCTTGAATGCGGGTAACGCTTCGTCGAGAATGCCCGTGCGGCTACGATAGCCGTACGTATCGTAATAGGTGACGCGCACCAAGTCGCCGCGTTTGAGGCCCTCGAGCTTTTGCGAAAGCTCGAGGGCTTTTTCTTCCGTGAGCTCACGTTTTTGCTCGACGGTGATTTCCTGCTTGCGCACGAGTTCGTAGTATCCCGTGAGGGCGGCAAAGGGCATAAACTGTGCGGCGCGGTTGGCGCGCACGGCACCGTTGGCAGTGAGGTTGGGGTCGGCTGCGCGGCGTCTGCCCTCGGGGTCCGCCAGGCGCTCGAAGGCGGTCGGCGGGCGCATGGGCTGTTGTTTGGGTTTAGGCACGGTGTCCTCCAACTTGATCGTTGCGCTCGCGCGCGGTGGCGCCGGCGGTAAAGCTTAATCCCTTGACGAGCGCGTTCTTGCCGTACTTGCCTTTCACGGCCAGGACGGCGCGCGCCAGGTCGCGCTCGCGCTCATCGGCCTCGATATCGCTGAACAGATCGATGGTGGCAAATTCCTCGGGCACAAGATTGCTAAAGCCCAGGTTGATGCGCTTGACCGGTCGTTTGGGATCGACAGTCTGTGCCCAGAGCTCATCGAAATAGCCCATGATCTTCTTAAACGAATTGGTACGCTCGGGCAGCTTGCGCGAGGCGTTGGAGTGCGCAAAGAGCGCGGCATAGCCACCACGCGGTTTGCCACCATGCTCTCCCACAAAGATGCCATCGATTGCCTGCGCTTCGCGCACCAGGCGGCGTCGTTCGTCATCGCGCTGGACGGGCTTGGGAGCACGGGGCGCGAGCTCGGGGCCGGCGGTTGCGGTGGGTTCGATGCTCGACGTACTCGAGCGCAGGTGTCCGCATCCGTCCACATATTGTGCAGTACCGCTGGCATCAAGCCTGCGTATGTCGGCGCGCTCGCTCGCGTAGCCCACAAAGAGCGAGATGCTGTCGCAGACCACGTGCTTATCGATCAAGTCCAACACGGCGTTGTCGACCATCTCGCGCAAGACGGTGTAGGCCTGCTCGTAGGCATAGCCCTTCGAGAGCACCTGTCCTGTGGTGGTCGAAGTTGCTTGCGGGCGATAGGCTTGGATATCGGCGATGGTTGTCGGCTCGCGTCCGAAGGCGTGGTCGATGAGATACTCGGCATTGACGCCGAGCTCGTCGTAAAGCAGGTTTTCGTCGAGCGCCGCGACGCCCATCAGATCGTAGACGCCGTATTTTTCGAGTCGTGCTGCCACGCCGGGGCCGATGCCCCAGATATCGGTGATGGGACGATGGGGCCAGATTTCCTTGCGAAAGGTCTCATCGTCGAGTATGCCGATGCGGCTGGGTACGTGCTTGGCGGTGATATCGAGTGCAACTTTGGCCTGGAATAGGTTGGGGCCGATGCCGACCGTCGCCGTGATGCCGGTGCGCGCCAGGACCTCGTCGCGCAACATGCAGGCGAAGCCTTCCGCATCGGTGTGATAGAGGTCCAGATAGGGTGTCACGTCGATAAAGCACTCGTCAATTGAGTAGACGTGAACGTCTTGCGGACTGACGTATTCCAGGTAGATACCGTAGATCTGCGCCGACACCTCCATGTAGTGCTGCATGCGCGGTACGGCCTTGATGTAGTCGATGCCGTCGGGAATCTCGAATAGGCGGCAGCGGTTGTGAATACCTAAGTCCTTCATGGCCTGCGTGATGGCGAGGCAGATGGTCGTGCGTCCGCGCGATTCGTCGGCAACGACTAGGTTGGTGGTGAGCGGATCGAGCCCACGGTCGACGCACTCGACGCTGGCATAAAACGTCTTGAGGTCGATGCAGATATAGGTGTGCTGCTCGTGCGCCATCCGTGTCCCTCCATCAAACACATGTTCTTATCGAATATCTGTTCGATAATACCCGCTCGTCCGGACATCGTCAAAACCTGTTCCTTTTTGCCAGGTATAGTCGTGCAACTGCATCGGGTTTTAACGCAGCTCTAAAGAGTGCGAAACAGCTCGGAAAACCTTGCTTCGTAGCATGAGCCTAACGATTGATACCGCCTATGCGCACGGAAGGGTTGTGGGAGAGATGGTCAATTATGGGTTTGGTATGCCGACGCGCTTGGTTGCGGATGGGGATGTGGCTCGCTGGTGCGGGCGATTGGTTGCCCACTACGCTGGCACCAAGGCACTGGTCGTGTTGGGCGGTGACAAGCATACGCGCGATGAGCTTGTCTCGGCGGCACTTGGTTCGCTCGCTCGAGCCCTACTCGAGCGTGTGCTTTTCCGCTGCGGCTCGTTTGAGGGCGACGGGGGAGACGAACTGGTCGACGAAGCCGTGGCCCTGGCGATCGACGAAGGCGTGGACTTTGTCCTGGCGATTGGCGATGCCGATGCTGCCGGCTTTGCGCGCGAACTCGCGCGTCGCATGGCGGCGCTCGATGCCGGCGAAGATGGTTTTGTCCCTTATGGATGCATTGTCTCGGAGGGCAAGGTGCCTGCTGTCGTGGGCACCGGCGAGGTTCCCGTTTTTGCCATTATCGCGCCCGAACTGCTGGAGGGCATCGGGTCTCCTCTGCGTGAGTTGCTCGGTAGCGTCTGCGCCGTGGCCTAATATTTGCCATAAAGGGATGGGTTATTTTTGGTTGGTAAAGCGTTTGACCTGCCAAAATAAGCCTGTCTCTTTTTGATCGGTTGCCGTTTGGGGGCCGATTGGCAACGCTCGCTGATTGTAGTCTTGACCTGCGCTAGAATAGTGGCATCTGAATGTCCGGGCGCATGGAGGCGTGCGCCCGTATGCTGAGGAGGACTCTATGGCAACTGTTGCCGCACCTATCGATGCTACGTCGACTGCCGCTTGGAAGGCACTCGAGGCCCATCAGGAGAAGCTCGAGGCCGAGGGTATCGACCTCAAGGCCTGGTTCGCCGCCGATGCCGAGCGCGTGAACAAGCTGAGCTTTGACGCCGGTGACCTGCACTTCGATCTGTCGAAGAACCTGGTGATCGATGAGACCGTCAAGCTGCTGTGCGATCTTGCCCGCGAGGTGAAGCTCGAGGAGCGCCGCGACGCCATGTTCTCCGGCGAGCACATCAACACCACCGAGGACCGCGCCGTCCTGCACACCGCGCTGCGCCGCCCGGCAAGCGAGAAGGGCCAGCTCATCGTCGACGGCCAGGACGTCGTCGCCGACGTGCACGAGGTCCTGGACCGCATGTATGCCTTCGCCGAGCGCGTGCGCTCCGGTGAGTGGAAGGGTGTTACCGGCAAAAAGATCGAGCACCTGGTGTCCATCGGCATCGGCGGCTCCGATCTGGGCCCGGTCATGGCCTACGAGGCCCTGCGTCCCTATGCCGACGCCGGTATCGACTGCCGCTACATCTCCAACATCGACCCCAACGACCAGGCCGAGAAGCTCAAGGGCTTGGATCCCGAGACCACGCTCGTGATCATCGTCTCCAAGACCTTCACCACGCTCGAGACCCTCACCAACGCCCGCGAGGTCAAGACCTGGATGCTCGAGCAGCTCAAGGCTCAGGGCGCCATCGACGGCTCCGATGAGCAGAACGCCGAGGCCGTGGCAAAGCACTTCGTCGCCGTTTCCACCGCACTCGAGAAGGTCGAAGCCTTCGGTATCGACCCCGCCAACGCCTTCGGTTTCTGGAACTGGGTTGGCGGCCGCTATTCCGTTGACTCCGCCGTGGGCCTGTCGCTGATCGTCGTGCTCGGCCCCGAGCGCTTCCAGCAGTTCCTCGAGGGCTTCCACGCCATCGACGAGTACTTCTGCAACACCCCGCTCGAGAACAATGCCGTCGCGCTGATGGGCCTGCTCAACGTCTGGTACGTCAACTTCTTCGGTTCCAAGAGCCACGCCGTGCTGCCGTACTGCCAGTACCTGCACCGCTTCCCGGCCTACCTGCAGCAGCTCACCATGGAGTCCAACGGCAAGCATGTCCGTTGGGACGGCAGCGCCGTGACCTCCGACACCGGTGAGATCTTCTGGGGCGAGCCCGGCACCAACGGCCAGCATGCCTTCTACCAGCTGCTGCACCAGGGCACCGTGGTGGTTCCGGCCGATTTCATCGCCTTCGCCAATACCGCCAACCCTGCGACCGATAGCGGCCAGGACGTGCATGAGCTGTTCCTGGGCAACTTCCTGGCCCAGACCAAGGCGCTCGCCTTTGGTAAGACGGCCGACGAGGTCCGCGCCGAGGGCACGCCCGAGCAGATTGTCCCCGCCCGCTGCTTTGAGGGTAACCGTCCGACGACCTCGATCTTCGGCGACACGCTGACCCCGTTCGCGCTCGGCGAGCTCATCGCCCTGTACGAGCACATCACGTTTGTCGAGGGTACGGTCTGGGGCATCGATTCCTACGACCAGTGGGGCGTCGAGTTGGGCAAGCAGCTTGCCAAGCAGATCACCCCTGCCTTCCACGACGATGCCGCCAAGGCCGAGCAGGACGCTTCGACCCAGGCGCTCATCGAGTTCTATCGCGCGCATCGCAAGTAGTCGCTGCTGTTAACGCATCGCGCCTTATAGTCAGGGGCCCGTATCCTATCGGATGCGGGCCCCTTTGCTTTGCCGTGGTCCCGGGGCGCACGGCCTTTGTGGAACATCGCCGGGGCGCCGCGCGCTGCGAGAACCCTGCGCCTAGATCTCGGCCTCCGCATGGCCTCGCTGCGCCTCGGGCAGCTCCCCGTAGAGCGGATGGTCTTCGAGCCTAAAGCGCTCGACCTGTTCGGGAGTGCGACCGCGTACAAAGAGCCACGAGCGATCAATCGGCGTCGCCATGAGCGTGCTGGGCAGCGCGTCAGCGCGGTCGGAAAACACCCGGGCACTCTCGGGATCCTGGAATGCCAGCACCAGATGCGTGTCGCAGTTGCCCATGATGGAGCGTGCGCGTGCCTCGCCATAGAGCGCATCGAGCTGGTTGGTCGACTGCAGCAGCAGCGTTGCCCAGATGTTGCGGCTTCGGATAATCGAGAGCACGTTGTCGATCTGGGGGATCTGCAGATTTGCGAAGTCATCGAGCATAAAGCGCACGGGCACGGGCAGGCTGCCGTCGGGCTGCCTATCGGCTTCGCGAATGAGGCCCATAAACGCCTGCGTAATAAAGAGGCCGGTCAGCGGATCGAGATTGCGGTCAATATCGCTCACGGTTACAAACAGGGCGCAGGGGGTGTGTCCCATGGAAGCGAAGTCCACCTGATGGCACTCACGATAGAGCTGTGCCGCACCGTCGAATCCCAGACACATGACCTTTTCGGCAAGGATGCCGACGATGCTCGCGTGCATGCGCTCGGCATTTTGCGTAATGGCGTAGCGCCGCCATAGCGAGAGGGCATAGCTTTGAGGGTCGGTCGTGATTAGATCGTCAAACAATCGGGCCGTGGCACCGTCCTGCAGGTGCTCGATCAGCTTGATGACCGAGCTGATCGTCTGCTCGTCGGCGGGTAGCTGTTCGGTGACGTAGGCAATAAGACACGACAGCAGGTTTGCCGCCGCATGATCCCAAAAAGGCTGGTTGTTGTCCTCGATGGGGCAGATGGCCTTTGCCACCGAGAGGATGTCCTGCTGGTTGGGCCTGCCGTCCGCCTTGCGGCGAATGTGCCTCAGGGGGTTGTAGCCGCAGCGCTCGATGCCGAGCGCAAGGGCCGGGACGGTGTTGAGGTCGGCGAAGTTGAGGCATTGCACGCGGTAGCCGTGGGCTGCCAGCACGGGTCCCACTTCGCGACAGAGCGTGCCTTTGGTGTCGAGCACGATGTAGCTTGCGTTCATTTGCAGCAGGTTGGGCTTGAGGACGTTTCGGGTCTTGCCGGCTCCCGAGGGGCCGATCACAAGTGCGTTGTTGTTGAGTCCCGTTTGGCGGGTGTCGCAGGAAAGCGTTCGATCCTTGGCGAGGATGGTGGACGATGCGGACTCAGATGCGGCGAGGCGGCTGGCGAGGTTAGACATGGGCGACCTCCTTGGTGGTCGAGAGGATTTCGTGGGCAAAGCCGAGCTCGACGGCGCGCTCGGCCGAAAGGTAGGTGTCTTTTGCAGTGAGGGACTGGATGCGCTTGGGCGTGAGGCCGCTGCGGTCCGAGAGGATTTGCGTGAGGGTCTTGCGGGTCTGCATGAGACGCCGGCTGGTTTCCTGCAGCGCAAGTGCCGAGCCGCCTGCCCCCTGGGGGATCAGTGGGTCGTGAATCATGAGCTCTGCATGGGGCGCCATACGGCGATCGTCGCCGCCCATAAAGATCACAGCGCCCATGGACGCAGCGAATTCCAGGCAGACGGTGCGGATGGGGCACGATGCGAGGCGCATGGCGTCATAGATCGCAAGACCCGATCGCACGCTTCCGCCGGCGCTGGTGACAAATATGGTGATGGGGCGGCTGGGGTCGGTGGCATCGAGCAGGCGGATCTGCTGGCATAGGTCGTGGGCCATCGGGGTTTCGATGTTTCCCATGACGGAGAGCTCGCGACGGGCGAGCATCTCATCGTAAATGCTGGTGAGCGTGATGCCTCGGGCGGATTCACGCATGGTGAGGGGGCTGATGATGGGGGAATGATTGGTGTCCATGAGGACTCCTTTCTGTTGGTTGTGTTGTGGAGGAATAGGATTGTTGCCCGCGGAGGGGCTGGCGGGCTACAGGGTTCGTTCGAGCCTGAGATCGAGCTCGGTTGTGGGGCAGGCTGCCTGTTCGTGCGGCTCGCAAGCGCCAAGGGCTCCAAAGCGATAGAGCGTTGCGGCGGGCGTGGTGTAGGCGAGCCGCAGCTGATGCTCGACAGGGGCACATCCGTCATTTTTGTAATGAGCCGCGTAGTACTGCGCGATGCTGGTGTTCATCTCGCTGCCATTGCGATGGCGCTCAAACTGGCGTCTGCAGGTCTCGATGATCTTTGCTACCGACTTGGGTGCCGTCGCGGGAACAAGGGCGAGATAGCCCTCAAATAGCTCGCTGATGCTCAGGAGGCACAGCAGGTCGATCAGCGTCCTTATGGCTGCTCCCTCGGCGGAAAAGTGCGCGGTCATGCGGTTATATCGGTTGCGGTCGACGATGGCCGCATGGGGTCTTGGAGTTTTCTGCCCCGTGGTCCCGGGCTTTTGCCGCGCCTGTGTATTGAGCTCGACGTTGCAGCGCTTGAGGCCGTCCAGCGGAAGGAACAGTGCGGTGCGCAGGGTGTTCCGCTTGCTTTCGAGTTCATGACGCTCGTCGGGTTCCCATTCGAGCTTGAGTTTCGTGTCGAGCGCCGTAAGCATATGGGCTAGGCAGCCTACGGTAAGAACGCACGAATCGTTGTCGCGTTTTGGGGCATAGGGGTCTGTCAGCTTGCGAATGTCGGGGTCGCCCATGATCTTTGCGCAGCGCTTCAGCAGTTGAGGGTGGTCGGCCAAGATCGTCGCGAGCGGTAGCGACGCGTAGTTCTTGATGGTCGCGGCGGCAAAGGCGGCGTCATATTCGTTTGCATATGCTCGCTCAATGCGGGCATCCAGAATGCTTTTCTTATCGCCGTCTTCTGCGTGGTGGTTTGTCATAGCTTCTCCAATCGGTTGATGTTCTTGCTGTTTGTTGATGTGTTGGTTGTCGTGAGTGATGTGCTTGCCGTGGGTGATGTGCTGACGTTGGGGTGCTATGCGGTTTTCAATGAGCCCGTGAGGCAGTTGCTGCAGGGGCGGGATGGAACGGCCCATGCAAGGCGGAAGGCATCGTGCTCAAAATCGAGACAGCAATGCCCTAGGTGCCTCACATGTGGCAGTTACCTCATTAAGTTGTCATTGCGTTTGGGGTTGTACTTTGCCGATCTTCTTTCTCTTACACGCTAAAAACTGAAACTTCATATGCTCGATCTACTTAAAACCGCAACGGCGGTCTTTTATCAACTTATATGTCGGAACGCGTCTTTGCAAGTACTTTTTTGCGTTTGTTTCAAATGGGGTGGTTTTGCAACCGTCACGCGCCACGCTATGCGAACGTGCCCCTTTTCTGTTGTCGGTCGGATACGATGAGTCGCGTGACGTCGTCAGAGGTCGAATTCGACCGCTAACGGCGTTGTGCAGCTCATCATTTCTGGTCGCAAACAGTAAAGGGGCATGAGGGTGTATTGAGGGGGGATGTCTTGCTGTCGGCATCCGCGTGCGGTGCCATTCGCTGTCTGTAAATATACGTTTACAGCTAATTTCATACCACTTGTCGGAATGCGGACGCTGTCCTTGTATGTCGGGCGTACATTGAACGTGGTTTTTCGCGTGAAACCACGAATCGGTTGTCAGTCCTGAACAAGGAGGCCCAGCATGACACTTGCCAAACCCATCAATAAATACATCGACTATATCGATGCCCCCGAGGACACGTTTGAGCAGTATGTCGAGAAGGCGTTAAAGTACAACTTTCGCTGCGTATTTGCGAACCTTCAGGAGTACGAGACGGGCCGCGCCATGCTCGAGGGCTCTGACATCATCCTTGCCGGCGCCATCGACTTTCCCCAGGGCACTATGACGCTTGAGGAGAAGCTTGCGAGGTTTGAGGAATACGCTGCGTGTGGCTTTACCGAGATTGACTACGTTTTGAATCAGGGGTCGATCGAGAACCGCGATTTTGATGCCATCGAGCGCGAGATGACTACCATTGCTGATTTTTGTCGCGCGCATGGCATCACTGACAAGGTAATCGTCGAGATGTGCAAGCTGGACGGCGACGACGCCGCCAAGCGCCGTGTATGCGAGATCGCGCTGGAGGCCAAGCCGGGATTCCTTAAGACATCGACCGGCAGAAGCTTTGGCGGTGCTAAGCTCGAGGACGTGCGGCTGATGCACGAGGTGCTCGGCGATGCCGTGGCAATCAAGGCGGCGGGCGGTATCCATAATTACGAAGAGGCTTGCGCATTCATCGAGGCCGGCGCCAGCGCGTTAGGCGCATCGGCGGGCATCGCGATCGTCGAGGGCGCACCGACGGATGAGCGTCGCTAGCAGACGTATTTGACCTGAGCGATAAAGCTTCACGACCACACGCCGTTCATGTTCGAGACAATATGACTTTTTGCCCGTTGTAAACGGAGTCGCGATGGGTGTTCTGTATGATGGCTCAGACAAGGTTGTTCAATGACAGGGAGGCATATATGGCAATCAAAGCCATCGCGATGGATATCGACGGTACGCTCACCAACGATCAGAAAGTGATTAGCCCGCGTACGCGCGAGAAGCTGCTCGCGGCGCAGGAGTCGGGCATTAAGCTCATCTTGGCTTCGGGCCGTCCCGCATGGGGACTGCACGCCTTGGCGCAGGAGCTCGACCTTCAAAACCATGACGGTCTGCTAGTTGCCTTTAACGGCGCGCATGTGGTCGACGCTCAGACCGACGAGGTGCTGTTCGATCAGGCTATGCCTGCCGACGAATTGCATCGCCTGATTGATCACCTGCGTAATTTTGACGTGATTCCTATGATTTCGCTCGGTCGTGATTTGCATGTCGAGGACTCGTACCATTGCATGATCACGCTGCCTGACGGCTCGCAGAAGAATATCGTCAAGTATGAGCGCGATGCGTGCGATCTTAAGATCCGCGAGGTGGAGAGCCTGCATGAGGTTGCTGATGCTTATCCCGTGGACAAGCTGCTGACGGCGGGCGATCCGGCCTACCTGCAGGCGCATTACGAGGAGATGTATGCGCCCTTTACCCAGACGCTTTCGGGCATGTTTACGGCCGACTGGTACTTTGAGTACACGGCGCCCGGTATCGACAAGGCCCGTGCGCTCGAGGGTGCCCTGCCCAAGCTCGGCATCGATGCCAGTGAGGTCGTATCGTTTGGCGACGGCCAGAACGACAAGTCCATGATTGAGTGGGCCGGCACCGGTATTGCCATGGGCAACGCCGTCGATGAGGTTAAGGCTGTAGCCCAGATGGTGACCGCCAATAACAACGAAGATGGTATTGCAGTGGCGCTGGATAAGCTGCTGGGCTAGAATCGCCGATAATGCATGGTTCGGGCGCCTGCTTACAGGCGCCCTTTTGTTAGGGAGGGTGCCGTGTCCGCATTTCCGTTCGACGCCGTTATCTTTGACATGGACGGCGTCATTGTCGATACCGAGTATTACTACTTGGGCGAGACTGCCGCGTTTGCCAAGGAGCTGGGGCTTAATCTGACTCAAGAGGAGTTGAATGGGCAGGTCGGTACCTCCCATCAGTTCTTCCTGCATATGCTGGTCGATTGGTTTGAGCGCGCCGGTAAGGGGCATTTCACTGGCGAGGAAGCGTTGGCCCGTTGGGACGAGTGGGCGCATAAGCGTCCGCGCGACTATCAGGCTTTGATTAACCCAGGCGCCGTGGATACGATTCGAGAGCTGCCGCGCCGTGGCGTTCGCGTGGCGCTTGCCAGCTCGTCTCCCATGGTTAGCATCGAGGAAGTGCTCAATGCGTGCGGGCTGTCGGATGCCTTTGAGTATGTGGTGAGCGGCGAGCAGTTTAAGGAGAGCAAGCCCGAGCCCGACATCTACCTGCATGCGCTGGACCTGCTGGGGCTGCCCGCGAATCGCTGCTGCTGCGTTGAGGATTCGGTGCCTGGCATCACCGCTGGCAAGCGAGCCGGCCTGACAGTTATTGCCAAGCGCGAGGAACGCTTTGGCTTTAGCCAGGATGCCGCGGACAAGATTATCGACCAGCTGCCGGAGCTGCTCACGCTTTCTTAGGAGCGCGGTAGTTGCGCGTTTTTCGGGTCTGATGAGTAAATAGCCAACATTTTGGTGCGACACCTAGCATACTTTAAGCTAATGCGGGCTTAAGGGCTTGTTGAATGCCCTTAAGCCCGTTTTAGAATTAATTGTGCTGGGAGAAGGTATATGCCACCGACTGAAGGGCTAACTGACGGTAAAGCAGCGATACCGCTGTACCAACAGGTCATTGATATCATTAAAAACGAAATCAACTCCGGTGCCTACAAGGCGGGCGCGCGGATACCCAACGAATTCGAATTGGCTGAGAACTATAAAGTTGGCCGCGTTACCGTGCGACGCGCTATTGAGGAGCTCGTCCAGCAGGGCTATCTAACGAAGCGACAGGGGAAAGGCACGTTTGTCAATGCCCCCAAGCTTAAGCGCAAGATTCGCCAGAAGGATGACGTTCAGAGTTTTTCGGACGCATGCCGCGTTAACGGAATGGAACCGGGGGCGCGCGTCATTTCGAGAAAGATACTGCCGGCGGATTCCACCGAAGCGCAGTTCTTTGGTGTTCCCGTTGGAACTGATTTGATTTGCGTTGAGCGTGTGCGTACTGCCGATGGAGTCCCCGTCATGCTCGAGAACAACATATATGTTTACGAGGACAACGCTTATCTATCAACGGCACCTCTATCTAACCAATCCATTTTTGAGTTCGTGCGCAACCGGACGGGCCGTACGCCCGCGTTTACCGACCCCTGCACGCTCGAGATCGCGTGCGCGTCGCCCGAGGTCGCTCGGCTGTTGGCGGTTCCCGTTGGCGAACCCTTGTTTTACATGGATGCCTTCTTTTTCGATGAGCAGCGGAGGCCGTTTATCATTGGTCGTCAGCGGATCGTTGGATCTCGTTACATTTTTGACATTTAGGACATTGCGAATGGAAACGCCCGGTGGATCATCTCACCGGGCGTTTCCATACCGTTCACGGCGCGAACGCAACCGTTCAACCGCGTTACGGCAATCAGTTTGAAATAATCTTGATGACGGGAAAAGCGATATCTTTGCGGTCCTGCAAGCGCCTACTAAGGGCATCCAGGAGGCTGCCGACGTCGTTGCGTTCGTCTTATTGATTGGCGGATCGTTCGCAGTCATCACCAAGACCAACGCTTTGAATGCCGGCATGAGCCGTGTGATTAAAAAGCTCAAGAACAAGGACATCCTCATCATTCCCATCACGATGACGTTGCTGTCCATTTGCGGCACTACGTTTGGTATGTCTGAGGAAGCCCTGCCGTTCTATGCCATCTTCATTCCCATCATGATGGGTATCGGTTATGACTCGATGACGGCATTCATCATCTGCTTCCTTGGTCCCAACCTGGGATATTGTGCCTCGACCATAGATCCGTTTAACGTCTTGATCGCCCAAGGCATCATTGGCATCGAGGGCAATCCGCAACTGTGGCTGCGCGCCGTTTCTTGGGTCATCTTCACTGCCGTCGGTATCGCATGGGCCATGCGCTACGCCATGCGCGTCAAGAAAAACCCCGAGTCGTCCATTACGTACGAGGACGACAAGCTCAAGCGTGTTGAGTTTTCCGTGACCGATGCCTCCATCGAGGAAGAGTTCACTACCCGTCAGAAGCTCGTGCTTATCGATTTTGCCTTCGGCATGGGCATTATCGTCTGGGGTCTTGTTACCCAGGGCTGGTATATGAATGAGATTTCCGCCGTGTTCCTTGGTATGGGCTTGCTTGCCGGTATCCTTGGCGGCCTTGACCAGCAGACGATCGCCGAGGAGTTCGTTAAAGGCATTGCCGACTTTGCGTATGCCGCTATCGTCATCGGCATCGCTCGCGGTATCTTGGTCATCGCAGAGGGTGGCATGATCATCGACACCATCCTCCAGGCGCTCGCTACTGCACTCGCCGGTGCACCTGCCGCCGTCTACACCACGTTTATGTATATCGTCCTTGGCCTGCTCTCTTTGCTGGTTCCCTCGAGCTCTGGACTTGCGGCGCTCACCATGCCCGTCATGGGTCCGCTGACCGAGCTTATGGGCCTCAATCCCGAAGCCGCCGTTACCGCGCTCCAGTTTGCTAATCAGACCATCAACACCATCAGTCCCGTGGCGGGCATGACGGTTGCCGGCCTTGCCGTGGCAAAGATCTCGTTTGGTCAATGGTGGAAGACCATTTGGAAGTTCTTCATTTTCATGGTCGTCTTTGGCCTGATCGTAACGGCAATCTCTGGCATGCTTCCGGTGTAGGTGGTTGTGATGTCTGATCGTTTAACGGTCCTGACGTCTAAGAGCGTCTTTACCGGTACGGGGGACCTGCCGTTCGAAGGTTTCGTAGCGGTCCGTGGCAATCGAATTGAGGCGGTTGGCACCAAGTGTGAGGTAGCTTCGTATTTGACCCAGGCGGACGAGGTAGTTGACCTGGGCGACCGCACCGTCATGCCTGGCCTGATCGATGTGCATACCTTCTATACGGGCTGGGCGCTGCGGACGTTGGGGTCTGATCTATCCGGCGTCGCTGATGCCAAAGAGGCCGTGTCGCTCTTGCGTGCATGGAAAGATGATCATCCGGATTGCGCGGCGGCTTTTGGCCACAACCTGCCCGAAACGTTGGCATCGGATGCCGAGAACGCAAACACAGCAGCTGTGTTTGACGAGTGTTTTGGCGATATCCCTGTCGTCTGCTTTACACCGGGCGCGGAGACCTGTGTTCTCAATGCTGCCGCCAGTGCGCGATACGGCTTTACACCGCAGGCGTGCTATGCCGAGAAGATCTGGCGCATGATGAGCGATTTCCTCACGCTGCCCGAGGTGCGTGCCGGATATTCGGACTACATGAGCATGCTTAACGAGCGCGGCGTTACCGCCATCAAGGAGATGGCGTTTGATGACTACTACGGCTTTGCCGACGAAATGGCTCGCCGTGAGGAATCTGGCGAGCTGACGGTTCGCGTCTCCATGATGTCGCAGCCGGTGGGTGCCGGTGCAAATCTGGCATATGCCCGCAAGGCGCGAGAGCGCTTCCGGGGACCGTTCGTTCGTTTTTCCGGCTTCAACCGTATGACCGATCGCGGCGTATGGGCAGGGCTTGCCGAGATGATAGACCCCTATGAGGACACGGCCGATGCGGGCGCTGCCGGCAAGACGGTCGTCGAGGAGCCAGAGTGGGATCTGATTGAGAACGAGCTGCGTGCAATTGATGCTGACGGCTTCCGATATTCCTTGCATTGCCAGGGCGATGGCGCCGTTCGCCGCACCGTGGCGCTCTATGCCTCGCTGCCTCGAGACGAGCATGGACGGATGCTTCGCCGCCATGCGATTACCGATCTCGAGAACTCTGATCCGACCGATCTTGTCGAGTTTGGCAAGTTAGGTGGAATTTGCGAGGTCTATCCGCAGATTCTGACGCTGGACCGGCGCGAGGATTGCCTGTCGATGATGCGTCGACAAATTGGCGAGACGCGACTTTTGCACAGCTGGAATCGCCGCGGCATGGAAGATTCCGGATGCACAGTGTGCTGTGGCACTGATTTGCCGCTGCTGATCCCGAGCCTGGGCGAGTCAATCTACAGTGCGTGCGGCGGATACTTCGACGACGGACTGCCCGTGAATGAGGCCAACGTGCTGACGCTTGTCGAGCTTTTGCGCGCTTGGACTGTCGGGGGCGCGTACGACCTGATGCGCGAAGACGAGCTGGGTACGCTTGAGGTCGGCAAGCTTGCCGATATTTGCGTGCTCGATCGGGATGTGTTCGACCTCGATTATCGCGACGCACGCGATCTTGCGGTTGATATGACGATGTCGGACGGACAAATCGTGTTCGATCGAAATAAGGAGGCATAAGATGTCTGAATCCAAACCGACGCTGCGCCGCGAGCAGATTGCGGGCATGAATATCCACTACATCATGTGGTCGCTCGATTACTTCCTTGATGTGCAGCAGCGCTTGGGCTTTGAGTCCATTGAGCTATGGTGTGCGGAGCCGCATGTGACGCTCGACCATACGGGCTACTTTGAGGCTGAGGTTCTGGCGAAAAAGGCTGCAGACCGTGGGCTTAGGTATCGTACTCTGTGCCCCGAGAATGTTGTCTATCCTTGGCAGTACTGCGCACGCAAGCCGCTGCATGAACAGCGCAGCCTGGCGTACTTTAAACACGGCATTGAGCTTGCCGAGGTACTTGGGTGCGACCGTATGTCCGTCAACTCGGGCTGGGGCGACTGGGACGAGGACCGCGAGGAAGCCTGGAAGCGCAGCCGCGAGCACTTGTCCATTCTGGCGGAGTATGCCGGCGAGCACGGTCTGGTGCTTACGATGGAAAGCCTGCGTCCCGAGGAGAGCAACCTTGTGACGACGGTTTCCGATGCGAAGCGCATGATTGACGAGGTCGCGAGCCCGTACTTACAGCCCATGGTTGATACAACCGCGATGGGCGTTGCAGGCGAGACGCTCGAGGACTGGTTTGCCGCCTTTGGTGATGGGGCAATTCACGAGATGCACTTTATCGACGGTGACCCGTATGGCCATCTGGTGTGGGGCGATGGCAAGCACGATATGGACGCCTTCGTCGCCACACTCAACGCCCATGGTTTCGACGGCATGCTGGGCCAGGAAATCACGGACGGTCGTTACTACGATGACCCGGCGGCGGCAGATGCCAAGAGCATGGCCGCATTCGAAAAATATCTGATTGACTAAAACAACCATCGGCCACGCAACCAACGTCATTGATTGCGGGCCAAACAAGAAAGGAACTGGATATGAACGCACACGATCTGATCAAAGAGGCAATTGCCGAGAAGGGCAAGTTCGACAGCGTCTACTGGATTGCTTGCGGTGGCTCCATGATCGATTTGATCCCGGCTCATGAGCTTCTGCAGCGCGAGGCAACCGCCTTCACTTCGTATATCTATACGGCTCGCGAGTTCGATATCATGCGTCCGCGTCGTCTGGGCGAGAAGTCCCTGGTCATTGCCTGCAGTCACAGCGGCAACACCCCGGAGGTCGTCGAGGGCTGCGAGATTGCCCTTGCTGCCGGCGCTACGGTGATCGCCCAGACCGACAACGCTGGATCCAAGATTGACTCCGGCAAGTGGACCACGTGGGTCTACCCATGGGGCGAGGGTGTGCCGCAGGCCGAGGTCCCCGCTGGCATTTCGCTGTCGCTTGCGGCAGAGCTGCTCGATCAGCAGGAGGGCTACGCCGATCTTGCCGATATGTATGCCGGTATCGCCGAGATGGATAAGATTCTTCCCCCGGCACGCGAGAAGGTAAATGCCGAGCTGGGCGATCGCTTTGCCAAGCTTTGCCAGGAGCACGAGTTCTTCTATATTCTGGGCAGCGGTCCCAACTTTAGCCAGACCTACGGTTTCGCTATCTGCTCTCTTATGGAGATGCAGTGGCAGCACTGCAGCTACATTCACTCTGCCGAGTACTTCCATGGCCCCTTCGAGGCTACTCAGGATGGCGTTTTTTACTTCCTGCAGATGGGCTCCAGCGAGTGCCGTGCTATGGACGAGCGCGCCCTGGCGTTCCTTAAGACGCATACCGATACGCTGATGGTGCTCGATGCCAAGGAGTACGGTATGGAAGCCGTGCCGGCGAGCGTCCGTGCCTATCTGGACCCGGTGCTGTTCTACGCCATGAACTGCGAGCTGCGTGCAGCACGCGGCAAGGTGTTTGATCACGATCCCGATTTCCGTCGCTATATGGGTGTTGTCGAGTACTAGAAGGGGCAAAGGCCATGACATTTAACGTTAACGCGCTCGGATTTGGCGACAACGTCGTCGATCGCTACGAGCATATCCACACCATGTATCCCGGCGGCAATGCGGTGAACTTCGCCGTTTATGCCAAGAAATGCGGTGCCGCACGCTCTGCATACATGGGCATTTTTGGCAATGACGCCGCTGCCGAGCATGTCATTGCAAGCCTCGAGGATGAGGGTATCGAGCTTGACAAGTGCGAGCAGATGATTGGCGAGAACGGAGCGGCTCGCGTGACCGTCGTTGACGGTGACCGTGTCTTCCTTGGCTCCAACGAGGGCGGTATCCGTGGCGATGCGCGCTATGTCCTCGATCGCTTTGACCTTGCGTACATGAAGCAGTTCGATGTGGTTCATTCGGGCAACTATTGCTTCACCGAGCGCGAGCTGCCCAAGCTGAAGGCTGCGGGCGTCACGGTCTCTTTTGACTTTTCGGACGACTCCACCGACGAGTACTACGAGCAGATTGCGCCCTACGTCGATTTTGCTTTCTTTAGTGCGGCGGATGCCGCGAGTGAGGACGAGATTCGCGAGCGTCTGGCATGGGTGAAGGGCCTGGGTCCGCGTTTTGTGTCGGCTACGGCGGGCGCCGAGGGCTGCATTGCTTACGACGGCGAGCGTTATTACCGCCAGCTGGCTAAACCGGTAACGGACATGAAGGACACCATGGGGGCGGGCGACTCGTTCCTCACCTCGTTTTTGATGTGCTATCTCGATTCCGCCAAGCGTGGTGAGGATGGCGCCGAGGCCATCGAGCGCGCGCTCGACTTTGCTGCCGGGTTTGCCTCGACCGTGTGCGGCATGGAAGGTTCTTGGGGCCACGGAGCACCAATCGTCGAATAGCTTAAGAAAGCGTACGGCGGTCTGGCTATGAGGCTTTGGACAGCCGATGCAAAACAATAAGCGAAACGCGAAAAGGGGGCTCGCCATGTGGTGGGTCCCCTTTTGTACATTGGAGAAGACCATGGGTATTAAAGCGTGTGCGGCTGGTTTTTGCTGCGCGGACGTCTATCAAAACATCGGCGTGTTCTATCCGACTGGCAATGGCATTGACTGGGGTATCCATCTTGCACGAATGGGCGTTTCGGTATCTGCCGTGTCGGTTGTCGGCAAGGACGAGTACGGAGACAAGATGAGGGAGGCGCTGGCCGCCGAGGGGCTCGATATCTCTCATCTGCGGGTGGAGGATGGCGACACCTCGGTGATGCTCATGGCATTGAAAGACGGCGTCGATCGCGTGCATCTCGAGGCAATCGATGGCGTAATGGAGACATATCGACCGAATGAAGACGACCGGGCGTTTATCCTGGAGCATGACATCATCCATACCGACCTGTTTGGCAATTGTTTGGACCTCCTGCCCGAATGGCATGAAGCGGGCAAGACGGTGGTTATGGACTTCTCGGTGTTCAGCCAGGATCCCGAATATGCCTGCGAGAATCATTTTCCCTACGTTGACTACGCATTTATGTCGTTTGAAGAGGACACTCCGGAGCTGCGAGACTGGGTACGCCACGTGCAGGAATTGGGACCGCGCGTTGCGGTTGCCACGCTTGGCGAGAAGGGAAGCATTGCCTATGACGGTGAGCGCTTCTATGAGTGCGGGATCGTACCGGCGGAGAAGGTCGTTAACACCGTGGGCGCCGGCGACTCGTATATTGCCGGGTTTACCAAGGGCGTGATCGATGGCCTTGATATTCCGGCGTGTATGAAGGCGGGTGCTGAGCTGTCGTCCCGAGTGATTGGTTCGTTTGAGCCGTACTAGGGTCAAATGCCTGGAAAGGAGTACGAAATGGTTATCGACATGTTGGTCCATCCTATGCTCTACGGCGAGATCTGTACGCCGGGTGATGAGCCTGATGGATTCGGCTTTTGGTCACGAGAATTTGGTATGGGGCATATGGGCCCCATGGATTGGGATGAGCTTCAAGTCGAGATGGACGTCTGCGACGTGCGGAAGAGCGTGCTCATGCCGCTCGATGTAACCACGGCATGCGGAGGGCACTTTGGCACCAATGACCAGATTGCCATGCTGGTTGCCGCGCATCCCGATCGTCTGTGGGGATTTGCGAGCGTAGATCCGCAGGTGAGCGGTGCCGCAGACGAATTGGAGCGCGCCTTTACCGAGTTGGGGGCAAAGGGGCTTTGCCTGCATCCGGCAAAGCAGGGTTTTGCCCCCGATGATGCTGTGGCCGAGCCGCTTTACGAGCTGTGCGAGCGCTATAACAAGCCGGTGGTTTTCCATGCCGGTATGTCTTGGGAGCCGGGCGCAGAGCTCTCGCGCAGTAACCCGCTTGCATTTGAGCACACAATCGCAACGCATCCAAATGTGCGCTTTAGTTTGACCCACTTTGGCTGGCCCTGGGTGCGCGAGACCGTGGCGATGCTGCTCAAGTATCCCAACTGCTACACGGACACCTCTATCACTTACATCGATTCGCCCGAGGAGATGATGCAGCGTCTTTTCACGGTCGATATGGGGCCGCTGTGGTATGAGCGCGCGCTATCGCATCAAGTGATGTTCGCCAGCAATACGCCGCGTTTCCGTGCATTCAAACTCAAGCGGGCGCTCGATACCGTGCCCATGCGCGATGATGCGCGAAAAAGGCTCTACTGGGGTAATGCCCTGCGTTTTCTTGAAGGGGATGAGTAAACATGGTGACGCTCGAGACATTGAGCTATCTATCGACTGCTCCGGACCAGTTCATCGATATTACCGAGGACGTGCACGCTGCCATCGAACGCAGCTCGGTGACCAATGGCTTGGCAGCGATTATTTTGTCGCATACGACCTGTGGAATCGTGGTAAACGAGGGGCTTCCCTGCGTGGAGACGGATCTTATGGAGACGCTTGATCGCATCGCCCCACTCGATGCCCCCTATGCGCATGCACACTTCCTGCCGAGCTATGGAGCCACCGGCAACAACTCCTGTGGGCATATCAAGAGCATGATTTGTGGAAACAGTTGCTTCTTTCCCGTTCAAGATGGCCACATCGTGTGCGGAGGTGCCCAGAACATCTATCTTGCGGAGTTTGACGGTCCGCAGAAGCGAAAAGTGTACATCGAGGTGCTGGGGGAGTAACGTCCCTGCAATAACCCTATGAAGGAGCACATTATGTCGTTTCTAACTTCGATGTTCAAGACCGAAAAGCCGGTTATCGGAATGCTGCACCTGCGTCCTCTGCCGGGCGATCCACTGTACTACCCGGGCGGAAGCGTGTCACAGGTCGTGGAAGCCGCCAAGCGCGATCTCGAGGCGTTGCAGCAGGGCGGTGTCGATGGCATTTTGATTACCAATGAGCTCTCGATGCCCTATGAGCAGCACGTTTCTCCCTCAACCCTTGGCTTAACAGTGATAAGGAACTAATTTACTTATCAACTGTTAGCTGACGGTTTCCGGGGTGCATACGGACAAATCCCGTCTGATTTCTAACAGGA
>JAGZGX010000014.1:0-57718 GCA_018367075.1 Collinsella sp. | reverse complement strand
CCGAGACCTTGAACTGCCTGTCGTATCGCTTTCTTCTTTGGGTCATCTTGAACACCTTTCGCTCTTAACTAGGTGTCCAATTCATCATACCCACTCCATTTCTTTATGCGCGTTGATTTGAGGGTGAAGCATGATGTCGAGGCCAGGAAGGCGGCCATAGGGCTCTTCGAGCTCGGACACGGGTATAAATCTGCCGCGATTGCCCTTTCGCTTCCCGCGGAAGCCGTGAGAAGATGGCAGGAGATATACCGCGCATTCGGGAGCGAGGTGCTGCTGCGCATGGACGGAAAGCAGGGCAGGTACACATACGAGCAGAAGGTCGCCGCCGCCTCCGCCGTCGTCGACGGCGGCATGACGAAGACCGAGGCGATGGCGGCGTTCGGCATAATGTCGATGTCGCCGCTCAAGAAGTGGTGCGCGCTATACCGCGAGGGCGGCGCGGAGGCCCTGCGCCCGAGGCCCAAGGGCCGGCCGAGCGGTTCCAGGGCGAGGCCGCGGACCCGCGAGGAGGAGCTCGAGGAGCGGTGCCGTAGGCTCGAGGCCGAGGTGGCCTACCTAAAAAAATTACGCGCCCTGGTCGAGAGGGACGGGCTCTGACCAGGGCGAAGGCCGAAGCGGTCGCGGCCCTGCGCGCCGAGGGGCACGCGCTCGGGCACCTGCTCGCATGCGCCGAGCTCAAGCGGTCGACCTACTACTACGCCCTCGCGCACCCGCCGAGGCCCACGCGCGCCGAGCTCTGGGAGGCGGCCGCCGAGATCTTCTCGCGCACCGCCAACGGCTGCGGGCACCGGCAGATAGCGATGTGCCTCAGGGCGGAAGAGGGGGCCGTGATAGCCGACAAGACCGTGCTCAAGATGATGCGCGAGATGGGGATTCGCTGCGGCATCAGACGCGAGACGGCCTACCACAGGTACAACTCGTACAAGGGCGTCGTCGGCAGAACGTTCGAGAACGTGATCGCGAGGGGTTTCGACGCCGGGGCCCCGTGGCAGAAGCTGGGGACGGACGTCACCGAGTTCAAGGTGGCTGGCGGTAAGGCCTACTGGGCCCCGACGCTGGACTTCTGCACCAAGGAGATCGTGGCGAGCGACATATCGACCACGCCCGACATGGCCCAGCAGGCGAGGATGCTCGACGAGCTGCTGTCCAAGATCCCCGAGGGCGCCGCCCCGACCATGCACTCGGACCGGGGCTGGCAGTACCAGCACGCCTCGTACACATCCAGGCTCGAGGCCGCCGGCATCGTCCAGAGCATGTCCAGGAAGGCGAACTGCATCGACAATGCCGCCACCGAGCAGCTCTTCGGCCACGTCAAGGACGAGTTCTACAGGGGCCGCGAGTGGAAGACGTTCGAGGATTTCAAACGCGACCTGGAGGAATACATAGTCCACTGGAACACGAGCCGGAGGCAGGTAAGATTGAAGGGCCTGACCCCGGAGGAGTACCGGAATCAGGCCCTTGCGGCCTAGTCGCTATTTAGGGCGTCCAAGATTTGGGGCGCAGTTCACAACGTTCTAGCGGGCTTTTTGTTGCCGAAATCAATAGGATAGGCCTCGCGCCCGCGCAAGCGTTCCATCGCGTTTCCCTAATTCATCTGGGAAAACAACTGCAAACGATTGCAAGTGACCGGTGAACGGTCGAAAACTACCGTTCACCGATAATCTCAAAACTGGTTCTAACTGGTATTAAGTCAAAAAGACCAATTCACATATCTTCACAATGACCTGCAATTTTTCTACACGCTATTTTTAGCCGCCCTGCGTTGTTTAGACACAGGAAAAGATCCGATCTTTTGCCAAAGCATTTCGGAACGGTTTCAAAACCGCAGGTAGAAGTGTTAACGACCGGTAAACGGTCGATTTATCACCGTTAGCGGTGCAAAAACGTTTTACCGTATGAATCAACGAAAGCGACCTCTTCTGGGGTGATATAGTGACAACAACACGTCACGTGGTTACTACCAGTTTAGAAACCACTGGTCTTCAAAGTACGCTTTCTAAGAAGCTTTAAGGGCGAGCGCCCGCTGGCTTCCGAAAATCATCGGACTCAGATCGTACACACCTTCGGAAGGGAAATTTGAATGGTTGGCTTTATTCTTACCGGTCATGGACAGTTCGCACCCGGCCTCGCAAGCGCTATCGCTATGGTTGCTGGCGACCAGCCCGCTTTTACCGTCGTTCCTTTTGAGGGCGACCAGGCTGCTTCCTACGGTGAGGATCTCCGCGCCGCTATTACCGCCATGCGCGAGGAGTGCGATGGCGTGCTCGTCTTTACCGACCTGCTTGGTGGCACCCCGTTCAACCAGGCGATGATGATTGCCCAGGATGTCGACAACGTTGAGGTTCTGACCGGCACCAACCTTCCCATGGTTATTGAGCTTCTGTTCCTCCGCGGCAACGCCACGCTCGCCGAGCTTGGCGAGCAGGCCGTGACCGTTGGCCAGACGGGCATCACCGCCCAGACGGTCGCATCCGTTGCCGGCTCCGACGAAGAGGATATCTTCGGCGACGAGGACGGCATCTAATGGCCGATTTCGGAGCCAACGTCCTGAGCTCCTCGGTCGCCCTTTTAGGCCTGCTTGTCATCATGGGCTTGATTTACACCATCTGGTCGCAAATCAACATGAAGAAGAAGCAGAAGTACTTCAAGGAGCTGCACACCGAGCTCAAGCCGGGTCAAGAGGTTCTTTTCGCCGGCGGTATCTACGGAACCGTCAAAGGCATCGAAGGCGAGAAGGTCCAGATCAAAGTCCGATCCGGAGCCGTCGTAGATGTTTCGCGTTACGCGATTCAGGAGATCAAGTAACTGTCGTCAGCAAATAACGAAAGGAAGCTGATCAACATGGCAGAACCCAACATTCTTCTTACCCGCATCGATAACCGACTGGTTCATGGTCAGGTTGCCACCCAGTGGAACTCCACCCTGGGCTCCAACCTCATCCTCGTCGCCAACGACGACGTGGCGTCCAACACCATGCGCCAGAACCTCATGAAGATGGCCGCTCCCGCCGGCGTCGCTACGCGTTTCTTCTCTCTGCAGAAGACCATCGACGTCATTGGCAAGGCGAGCCCGCGCCAGAAGATCTTCATCGTGGCCGAAACACCGGAAGACGTGCTTACGCTCGTCAAGGGCGGTGTGCCTATAAAGAAGGTAAACATCGGCAACATGCACATGTCGGAAGGAAAGCGCCAAGTCGCCACCTCCGTCGCAGTTAACGACGAGGATGTCGCTGCGTTTAAAGAGCTGCAGGAATTGGGGGTGGAGTTGGAGATCAGGCGCGTTCCGAGCACGCCTGTTGAGGACACGAGCAAGCTCTTCTCGTAATCCTCGTGATCCACGTTGTCAGGAGTGAAACCCTGACGTTCTGTACGTGAAATCCAAAGTGCGTACATACATTTTGAAAGGAGGAGCAAGATGGAATACTCGATCATCCAGATCGCTCTGGTCTTCGTCGTCACGTTCATCGCGGCAATCGACCAGTTTGACTTCCTCGAGTCTCTCTATCAGCCCATCGTCACCGGCGCCGTCATCGGTCTTATCCTTGGCGACCTCAACACCGGTCTTCTCGTGGGTGGTACCTATCAGCTCATGACGATCGGCAACATGCCGATCGGAGGCGCTCAGCCGCCTAACGCCGTCATCGGCGGCATCATGGCAGCCATTCTCGCTATCGCCACGGGCCTCGAGCCCAACGCGGCAGTCGGCCTCGCCATTCCGTTCGCTCTGCTTGGCCAGCTTGGCGTTACCCTGGTCTTCACGCTTATGTCCCCGCTTATGTCCACGGCCGATAACATGGCTCACAACGCGGACACCAAGGGCATCGAGCGCCTGAACTACTTCGCCATGGCTCTGCTCGGCCTGATCTTCGCTGTCGTCGTCACCCTGTTCTTCATCGCTGGCGCTACCATTGGTCAGACCATCGCTTCCGCCATCCCGACTTGGCTGCAGACCGGTCTGTCCGCTGCAGGCGGCATGATGCGCTTCGTCGGCTTCGCCGTCCTGCTCAAGGTTATGATGAACCGCGATATGTGGGGCTTCTTCCTCATGGGCTTTGGCCTCGCGCTCATCACCGTTGCCAACGATTCGCTGGCAACCCCTGCTCTGCTCATCCTCGCTCTCATCGGCTTCGGCATCGCTTTCTGGGACTTCCAGCAGCAGACCGAGCTGAAGGGTGCAGCTGTTTCTGACGGAGGTGACTTCGAAGATGGCATCTAATGAGTATGTGATCCCGGAGCACTACGAGGATCTCACTCCTGCTCCGCAGCTCGACCAGAAGACCCTCAACAAGATGGCTTGGCGCTCCTGCTTCCTGCAGGCATCGTTCAACTACGAGCGCATGCAGGCCGCTGGCTGGCTCTACTCCATCATCCCCGGTCTGGAGAAGATCCACACCAACAAGAACGACCTCGCGGCTTCCATGAGCCACAACCTGGAGTTCTTCAACACCCACCCGTTCCTTGTCACCTTTGTTATGGGCATCGTGCTTTCGCTCGAGCAGAACAAGGTTGACATCCCCACGATCCGCGCCGTCCGCGTCGCCGCAATGGGCCCGCTCGGTGGTATCGGTGACGCCCTGTTCTGGCTGACGCTCGTGCCTATCACGGCCGGCATCACCTCCAACATGGCCATCAACGGCAACGCCGCTGCACCGATCATCTTCCTGGTGATCTTCAACGTCGTCCAGTTCGCTCTGCGCTTCTGGCTCATGAACTGGTCCTACAAGCTTGGCACCAGCGCTATTGACGCTCTGACCGCCAACATGCAGGCCTTCACGCGTGCCGCTTCCATCATGGGCGTCTTCGTCGTCGGTTGCCTGGTCGTCACCATGGGTGGCACCCAGATCAACCTCCAGATCCCCAACGGCACCACCCGTGGTCTCTCCGCTACTACCGTGATCGTCTCCGAGAAGGAGGCCGAGAACTTCACCGGTATGGAGGGCATCGATACCGAGACCGCTGAGGCCGGTACCATCGCCATGACCGATAAGGACGGCAACGCCCTTACCGCTTCCGATGCCGACGGCAACGCTGTCGAGTGCGGCGTCACCGATCTGGGTAACGGCATGGAGTCCGTGACCTACGGCACCGTTACCGAGGATCCGGTCAACTTCTCTGTTGCCGACACCCTCAACACCATCGTCCCGAAGCTCGTCCCGCTTATGCTTACGCTGCTGCTTTACTACATGTTCGCTAAGCACAGCTGGACCCCGACCAAGGGCATTCTCCTGCTCTTCGTCCTTGGCATCCTGGGCGCTGGCCCGCTTGGTCTCTGGCCGAGCATCTGGTAAGGCTCTAGCTTGAGGGGTGTGTCCCTACGCGGCTCACACCCCGACCCCTTAAGCCATGTGTATGTTAAAAGCCGCGTGCTCGAAAGAGCGCGCGGCTTTTGTTTTCTTAATGATTCGGGTGTGGCAGACAGATAATGCATAACACCCTAGGTAGTTAGCCGAATTCGAGCAAAAGGGAGGATAGGATGGCGATCGGAGCGCGTAAGCAACCGCTGTACGATCAGCTGGTCGATATTCTGACCGAAAAGATTGACCATGAATATCGCGCCGGTGACATGATTCCTTCCGAGCGCGAACTTTCGGAGCGCTATGGTCTCTCGCGCACTACGGTACGCCTGGCTCTGCAGGAACTGGAGCGTTTAGGACTGGTGGTTCGGCAGCACGGTCGCGGTACCTTTGTGACCGACCGTTCGGCAAAAGCAACCAATCTTATGCAGTCCTACAGCTTTACCGAGCAGATGCGCGCGATGGGTCGAGAACCCGAGACCACGATTCTCGAGTTTTGCGAGATTGAGGCCGATAAGAATCTGGCCGAGCATATGGGATTGCGCATCGGTGATCGCATTTTTAAGCTCAAGCGCCTTCGTTCTGCCGACAACATGCCCATGATGGTCGAACGCAGCTATCTACCGGTTCGTCAATTTCTGTCCCTAAAGCGACCGCTGCTGGAGCGTAAGCCGCTTTACGATGTGATTGAGCAGGACTTTCAGCAAAAGATTCGCGTGGCCGAAGAGGAGTTCTATGCGAGCATAGCCCGTCCCACCGATGCCCACCTTTTGGGAATTGTCGAGGGCTCGCCTGTGCTCGATTTGGTCAGGACTACGTATAACGAGTCAAACGAGGTAGTGGAGTACACACTCTCGGTTGCTCGTGCCGATCAGTTTAAATACAAGGTTTACCACCAGCGCAGTAACTAGTGCTCGCATCGTTTCCATATGGTGATTCTTTGCATTTAACTGGTTACTACCAGATAACCAACCGAAGTGTATAATTGCACGTCAGAGGATTACTTCTAGAGAGAGGTATTAAAAATGTTCGAGAAGAGTGTCGAGGAGCTCACCGAGCTCGGCGCCCAGATCACCACGGCCGAGATTGCTCAGCAGCCCGAGCTTTGGCGTGATACGCTCAACATCTATCGCGAGAACAAGGAGGCCATCGAGGCCTTCCTGGCCGAGGCTCGCGCTATGGGCGAGGGTCGTCTGTCCGTTGTCTTCACCGGTGCCGGTACGTCCGACTACGTTGGCGATACCTGCGCCCCGTACCTGCGTCACGCTGGCAACACTGATCTCTACGACTTTAAGCCCATCGCCACGACCGACATCGTGAGCGCCCCGCGCGACTTCCTGCGCGCCGAGGATCCCACGCTCGTGGTTTCCTTTGCCCGCTCTGGCAACAGCCCCGAGAGCCTTGCCGCCGTTGCCGTTGCCAAGGAGCTCGTCCACAACGTCAAGTTCCTCAACATCACCTGCGCTCCCGAGGGCAAGCTCGCCGTCGAGTCCGCCGATGATCCCAATGCGCTGACGCTGCTCATTCCGCGCGCCAACGACAAGGGCTTCGCCATGACCGGTTCCTACACCTGCATGACCCTGCTCTCCACCCTTATTTTCGACACTGCCTCTGACGAGCAGAAGGCCGAGTGGGTCGAGACGATTGCCAAGATGGGCGAGGAGGTCATCTCCCGTGAGCCTGAGATCGCCGATTACCTGGCTGGCGACTTCAACCGCGTGACCTACTTGGGTTCTGGCTCCTTCGGTGGCCTTGCCCAGGAGAGCCAGCTCAAGATCCTCGAGCTCGCTCACGGTCTGGTTGCTACTTCCTACGACACCTCCATGGGCTATCGTCACGGACCTAAGTCCTTCGTCGACGATAAGACGCTCGTCTTCGTGTTCGTCAACAACGACGCCTACACCCGTCAGTACGACATCGACATCCTCAACGAGATCGGTGGCGACAAGATTTCTCAGCACACCGTTGCCGTTCAGCAGGATGGCGCTACCGTCTACGAGGGCGAGTCCTTCACCTTTAAGGGCTACGAGGCGCTTCCCGAGGGCTACCTTGCCCTGCCGTTCGTGATGTTTGCCCAGGCTATCAGCCTGCTCAACTCCGTGCGCGTGGGCAACACGCCCGATACGCCGAGCCCCACCGGCACGGTCAACCGCGTGGTCAAGGGTGTGACGATTCACCCCTTCACCGCTTAATCGCGTCCCCCTGTAAGGGCGCCCGTCCGCTCATAACGGCGGGCGGGCGCTTTTTGTTTTTACATGGACCGGGTATAAGCATTACCACAGTCAACTGCTTTAGAAGCAAGGAGTGCATATGAGCACGTACGCAATTAAGGCTGACAAGTTCTTCTTGCCGGCAGGCCCGCAACTGGGCGGCTATCTTATGGTCGAGGATGGCGTTTTTGGCGCCTGGCAGGCCGACGAGCCCTCTTGCGAGATTAAGGACTACACGGGATCGTGGATCGCACCGGGTATGGTCGATACTCACATCCATGGCTTCTATAACCACTCGACTACCGATAACGATCCCGAGGGCATTGATATCAGCTCGACCGAGCTCGCCCGTCGCGGTACCACCAGCTGGCTGCCCACGACGTTCACCGATGGCGTCGAGCAGATCAAGGATGCCTGCGCCGCCATCGCCCAGGCGGACGAGGGTCGCGGCCCCGACTTCTGCGGTGCTCGCATTCAGGGCATCTACCTGGAGGGCCCCTTCTTTACCATGAAGCACGTGGGCGCGCAGAACCCCGCTTATCTTATCGATCCCTCCGAGGAGGTCTTCGATCAGTGGCAGGAGGCTGCGGGCGGTCGCATCGTTAAGAGCGCCATGGCGGCCGAGCGCGACGGTGCCGCTGCTTATGCGGCTGCTCTGAACGCCAAGGGTGTGGTGACCAGCATCGGTCACTCCGACGCCACCTACGATGAGTGCATCGCCGCCATCAACGCCGGTGCCAGCTGCTTTACGCATACCTATAACGGCCAGCGCGGGCTGCATCACCGTGAGCCCGGTGTCGTGGGCGCCGCCATGTCCACGCCCGAGACCTATGCCGAGATCATCTGTGACGGCAAGCACGTGAACCCTGCCGCCATCAAGGCGCTGCTGCAGGCAAAGGGCTGGCAGCACACGGTGCTCATCACCGACTGCCTTGGCTGCGGCGGCATGCCCGAGGGCAGCTACACCAGCGGCGGCATGGACGTCATCATGAAGGACAACCTGTGCTGGCTCGCCGACGGCAAGAGCATTGCCGGCTCGGTGCTCACGCTTGCCCAGGGCGTCAAGAACATCGTTGACTGGGGCATCGCCAGCGCCGATATCGCCATTCGCATGGCAACCGAGGTGCCGGCACGCTCCGCGCACATCGAGGATAAGTGCGGCAGCATCATGCCGGGTCGCGACGCCGACTTTGTCGTGTTCGACCATGAGCTTACCCTCGTCGAGACGTATGTTGGCGGCCAGAGCGTCGGCAACGCCTTTACCGAGTAACGATAGAAAAAGACGGCGGGCCCGAATCTGCTCGGACCCGCCGTATGGGTTAAACGCTCAAAAGCACCTTCACAGTTACAGCTTGTTAGCGATCTTCTTTGCCGTGCGCTTGACGCCGGCCACCAGGCCTCCTGCAGGATGCTCCTTCTCGTATGCTAGGCGCTTCTCGCGCTTGGCGTACTCTTCGACGATGATGTCGCCATACTCGTCTTCGATCTTGTCGAAGAAGTCGACGGCGCCCTTAATTTCCTCAGCGGTTGGGTGTCCCTTTTGGACACCGCCGGCGAGTTTGAACGGCCCCCACGTATCAAAGCCGGGGCAGCCGTAGACACCCATAAAGATGGCCTGCCTCATGCGGCAGATGCCATCGATATCCTTGCCGTACCACTTGTTTTTGCCACCGTAGGTCATAAGGCCAAACACCTTGTCCTGCGGCTGCAGCACGTTCGTGAGCACGCGTGCCATGTCCTTGTCGATCTCGGAGTAATAAATGCCCGTGGCGACGCCGATCAGATGGTATTCGTGCAGGTCGGGGTACTCGTTTTTACCGAGTGACTTCACGTCGAGGGTATCGATTTCGGGGTGCGCCTCGACGATGGCGTCCACGAGCTTTTTCGTATTGCCGTGGTGGCGTGAGGCATAAAGGATGATGGTTCGCATAAGAAGGCCTTTCAGCTGTAATTGCATCAATGTCTGTATGGTACCCCGTTGCATGCCTGGGAAACCGGACGCATCGATGAACGTGCGGGTTTGTCCTTTGGTCAGGGCCGAGACGGGTTCTTGCGAGCAAAAAGCAGTTGTTCGAAAGGATGGACAATGGAATACGCTCTCTCCAACGATTCGATTTCTATCAAGGTCTCCACGGCCGGCGGCTCGTTTACCTCGATTGAGGCTGGAGGTCGCGAGTACTTGTGGCAGGGCGATCCCGCCGTGTGGTCCGGCCAGGCACCGATTTGCTTCCCGATTTGCGGAGGTTTGCGCGATAACAGCGCCATGACGTTTGCCGGACATCATGTGAAGCTCGCCCGCCACGGCTTTGCGCGCAAGCAGGAGTGGAAGCTGTTGAGCCAGAGCGAGAACGAGCTGGCGATGTGCCTGGCTTCGGAGGATAACGCCGCGCTGCTGAGCGATTATCCGTATCCGTTTAAGCTTGTCGCCCGCTATACGCTCGAGGACGCCGCCGTGCGTGTCTCCTATGAGGTTACCAACGAGGGCACCGAGGACATGCCGTTCTTTATCGGTGGACACCCCGGCTTTAGGTGTCCGCTCGACGAGGGCGAGGCCTATACGGACTACGAGTTGCGTTTTGAGAAAGACGAGGCTGCGGAGCTCTGCACCGCCGTTCCCTCGACCGGATTGATTGACGTGACCAACCGCTCCAAGAACCCCATGGTGGGAAAGACGCTGCCTCTGTCACATGAGCTCTTCGATTTTGCGGAGACCATCTTTGACGTGCTCGAGAGCCGTCAGGTCACGCTTTCCAAAAAGGGCGAGGACAAGGGCATTCGCCTGAGCTTTGAGGGCTTCCCGTACCTCATTGTGTGGAGCAAGCCCGAGGGTGATTTTGTGGCAGTTGAGCCCTGGGGCGGCCTCTCGACCTGTTCCGATGAGGATGACGTGCTTGAGCACAAGCGCGGCTGCCTTATCGCCAAGCCCAAAGAAACCATCGTGCGCTCGTTCACAATCGAGATTCTGTAGTCGCATGTAGCCAATTCGTTTTGCAAGGCATAAGGAGCCTGCGAGATAAGGAGCTAGAAATGATCCTCACCGTTACGATGAACCCGTCCGTCGATACGCGCTATCAGCTCGATGAGCTCATTATCGACGACGTCAACCGCGTGACGCCCGAAAAGACCGCCGGTGGCAAGGGCCTCAACGTGGCCCGCGTCCTGGGCCAGCTGGGCGACGACGTTGTGGCAACCGGCTTGCTTGGTGGTCATATGGGCGCCTATATGGCCGAGCTCATGGATGCCAACGGCATTAAGAATGATTTTGTGCCCATCAAGGGCGAGACTCGCATCTGTCTCAATATCCTTCATGCTGGCAACCAGACCGAGTTGCTCGAGAGCGGCCCGACGATTGCCCCCGAGGAACTCGATGCCTTTACCGCCAAGTTCGCCGAGCTTGCGAGCAAGGCCGATGTCGTTACCATCTCGGGTTCGCTGCCCCGCGGCGTCGAGGCGGACTACTATGCCAAGATCACGGGCATTGCCGAGAACGCCGGCGCCAAGGTGCTGCTCGATACCTCGGGTGCCTCGCTTGAGGCTGCGCTCAAGTCCGAGGTCAAGCCTGAGCTGGTTAAGCCTAACCTGACCGAAATTAACGGCCTTCTGGGCACGAGCTTTACCACCGACGATGTGGACGAGCTCCGTTCCGCGCTCGCCTCTGACGCCCGCTTCTCCGATATCCCCTGGGTCGTCGTATCCATGGGTGCTGCCGGCTCAGTTGGCTTCCACAATGGCCGTGCGTTCCGCGCCAAGACCCCCGATATCCCCGCCGTTAACGCTACGGGCTCTGGCGATTCGACCATTGCCGGCTTCGCACATGCGATTGCTGCCGGCGCCGACGACGAGACGGTGCTGCGTACCGCCAACACCTGCGGCAAGCTCAATGCCATGGATCCCATGACTGGCCACTTGGTTATGGATCGTTGGGACGAGGTTTACAACGGCGTTGTCGTGACCGAGCTGTAGGAGCTTGTGCTGCGGCCCCGGCATCGGTTGCTAGCTCATGTCGCCGACAGGTGCAGTAGCATTATGCCGGGGCGCGACGCCGACACTGTCGTGTTCAATCCCGACCTTACCCTGGTCGAGACGCATGTGGGTGGCAACAGCGTCGGTAATGCGTTTGCCGAGTAGCCGCCAAAGAAACGATCCGAGAGGGGATTTAGATGATTTACGGTGCATTGGGCGATATCGAGGAGTACCGTGGAATGCTCAAGGGCCTCGACGTGCTGATCGATTGGCTCGAGGAGAACGATCCGGCGAAGCTCGAGGTCGGCAGCCATCCGATTCTGGGCGACAAGGTCTTTGCGAACGTCATGGCTCCCACGACGCGTCCCGAAGCCGAGGCTCACTATGAGACGCATCAGCGCTATCACGACCTGCAGATCGACGTCGAGGGTCGCGAGGCCTTTAAGGTTGCCACGGGCAGCCTGACGCTGGTTCAGGAGTTTGACGAGAAGGACGACTACGATCTGGTCGATTCCGACGCCTCGATCGCCGGCGATCTTGCTGACGACAAGTTTGCGCTGTTTGTTGCCGGCGAGCCTCACATGCCCACGCTCGAGTTCCCGGGCGATGGCGCGCAGCCGGTCAAGAAGATCTGCTTTAAGCTGCTTGCAGACGCTTACTGGGAGGAGTAACGAGCCGCTCGGCTGAGCTGTTCGTTTTGCGAGCGTTATCCCTTGGAGGAACGCGCTTGGGCCCCGCTGATCGCGGTTCCTTTGGGGATTGCGGTTGGCGGGGCTTTTGTTGAGTAGGAGAGTTTCCGGCGGCGTTGTGCTTGGATTGGCGGAAGCGCGCCCGAAATCAGCAACAAAAAAGCCGCCCGAAGGCGGCTATCTTGTGCAATGGAGCCAGCGACCGGGCTCGAACCGGTGACCCCCGCTTTACGAGAGCGGTGCTCTACCAACTGAGCTACGCTGGCGGCCATGTGATGGCGCAACTGAGGCGTCAACGACTGTCTATGATACGGGACATCGCAAATCCGCGCAAGTGTTCTGACGGCTTTTCTCACTTTAAATGCACTAATATTGGAGACGCGATGTCTTGCTCTTACGGGTCTCAAACAGAATGGGGCAGCGATGACTCAACCCAAGATTCTTCTCGCACGCATCGACGACCGTTTCATTTACGGACAAGACGTTGAGCTGTGGAACGAAGCCGTGGGTTCCAACCTTGTCCTAATCGTCAACGATGAGATCGCGGCAGATTCGCGCCAATGGGCACCCATGAGGGTGGCGGCGCCAGAAGGCGTTTGGACGCGGTTTTTCTCGGTGCAAAGGACCATCGACGTCATTCATACCGCAACGCCTCGCCAATTGATTCTGATCATGGTGGCCTCACCCTCCGATGCGCTCGCGCTGGTTAAGGGCGGTGTGCCGATCACCAAGATCAGCATTGGTCATATGCAGGCAGGGGAGGGCAAGCGTCCCGCAACGCCCGCAGTTGCCGTAGACGACACAGACGTCGCTGTTCTCAGAGAGCTGCAAAAGCTCGGCATAGAACTAGAAATCCGCTATCTCCCCAGTTCCGCCCCCGACCCCATCGACAATCTGTTCAACCGATCCCTTGGGGACGGAGGAAAACGGATCATTTTGCCTTCGTAGGGGATCTGTGTGGCGCTGTCCGCCAAAACTATGCCGGTTTACTACGATGAATTGCTTATCGCCGAGCATGCCAAATTTGCAGAGAATAAAACCGCAGGTAGACGAGTTGCTAATTTTTTATAAACCAGCGCGTGGTCGGACATAGTGGGTTCATCGTAGTAATTCGGCATAGTTTTGTTATGTCACCAATTCGGTGGCATCGAAAAGAAGGATTTAGGCATGAAGCAGCGCCCGTCGGCGGTGGTGCCGGCGGGCGTTGCTGTGCGAGATGTCGCGTTGTGGGCCTAGTGCCTCATAAAGTGGTATTCGATCACATTGCTGTAGGGGTGACCCGGGCCCACAATGCCCTGTGGGAACAGCGGCTGGTGCGGCGTGTCGGGGTACATCTCGGCCTCGAGGGCAAAGCCGGCGCCCCAGCCATAGTTGGCATCGTCCTTGGCGTGCTCGTCGCCCAGCCAGTTGCCGGTGTAGAGCTGCACGCCCGGTGCGGTGGTGTAGTAGTCCAGCTCGCGACCGGTCCACATCTCCTCGACGTGCATCGCGCGGCGCAGGTTGCGACCGTACTGATAGCCATCGATGCACAGGCAGTGATCGTAGCCACGGGCCTGCTTAATCTGCGGGTCGTCGGCCTCCATGCCGGGTGCGACGGGGCGCAGCTCGCGAAAGTCAAACGGTGTTCCCTCGACCGGAGCGATTTCGCCGGTGGGGATGTTCTGCTCGTTAATGGGCAAGTAGTGGGCAGCGTTGGCGATAAAGAAGTGCTCACAGTCCATGCCGGCGTTATGGCCGGCAAGGTTAAAGTACGTGTGGTTGGTCATGGACACGTAGGTGGCGCGGTCGCTCTCGCAACCATACTCGATGCGGAAGACGCCGGTGCGCGTAACGGTAAACACAGCCGTAAAGATTCGGTTGCCGGGCAGGCTCAGCTCGCCATCCTTAAGCGAGGTGGTCATGCGCACGGCGTTGTGAGTCTCGTCGAGCTCAACGTCCCATACGCGCTTGTGCAGACCATGCTCAAGATCGCTGTGCAGGTTGTTGACGCCTTCGTTGGCCGGCATGTGCCAGTCCGTGCCGTCGATGGTGATCGTGGCGCCCGCGGTGCGGTTTGCCACGGGGCCGATGGTCGCGCCAAAGCAGGCGGGGTTGTCAAAGTAATCCTCGAGCTTATCGAAGCCCAGCACCACATCGCGCACGTTGCCGGGAATATCGGGCACATCGATACCCAGCACGGTGGCGCCATAGTCCATAATGCGAACGCAGATCTCGGGCCCGTTGAGGGTATAACGATGAACGGAGGTGCCGCACGGCGCGGTGCCGAAAAGCTCGGAAGTGATCATTTGGTTCCTAACATCGAGGTATTTCGGACAAACTGTAGCGCGAACAGGTGAGATTATCACTACACCCCACTAAAGCAGGGGGTATTTTTCTCAAAAAAGTGATGATTGGAGCTGTGCGGGCGTTCATTTCTGACGCGCGCGAGTCTGATACAATTTGTTCGTTATTGTTTGAATGATATGCGCGCAAAGAACGGCGAGGATTCATCGTGATTAAGGCAGAGCGACAGGATAGGGTTCGTCAGCTGCTCGAAGAGCAGGGCACGGTCTCGGTCAAGGAGATTTCGGATGCGCTGGGCGTTTCGGACATGACGATTCGCCGCGACCTCGAAGAACTTGCGAGCCTGGGCGAGATCGAGCGCGTGCACGGCGGAGCCCGCAGTGCACAGGGCCGTCCACACGCTATGCTGCGCCATGAGTATTCGCACAGCGAAAAGCGCACGAAGCATGCCGAGGAAAAGTTGCAGATTGCGCGCCGTTCTGTGGAGCTTATCGAGGAAGGCTCGACCATCTTTTTGGGCACGGGCACCACGGTTGAGCAGATGGCCTCGATGCTGCCGGCGTGCCGCCTGCGCATCGTGACTAACTCGCTTTCGGTCTTTAACCTGCTCGAGCCGCGCGAGGACTGTGACCTGTGCCTGGTAGGCGGCATGTACCGTCGCCGCACCGCCGCTTTTGTGGGACCAACGGCCGAGGATACCCTGCGTGCGCTGGGCATCGACGCGGCGTTTATCGGCGCCAACGGCATTCTGGATGGCGACGTATCTACGTCCAATATGGATGAGGGTCGTATCCAGCAGCTCGCCTTTAGCAAGGCCGACTCGCGCTATCTGATCGCCGACTCCAGCAAAATCGGCAAGCGCGACTTCTACACCTTCTGCCGCCTGGACAGTTTGGACGCCGTGGTGTGCGAGCCAGGTATCGCCGCCGAGGATCGCGCCGCCATCGAGGAACACACGCAGATCATTTGCTAGCTATCGCTGCGGGAGATCGGACCAAGTATTCAGTTTGTGGGCTAGACCAGGCGGCCGTAGTCCTGTGACTGATGAAAGACATGGGCGATATAGATCGTATCGCGGTCAAACTTGTAAAGACACACGTATTTGTTGACGGTAAACGATCGATAATTGCGTGCCGCCAGCTCTCGTATGTGGGAGAGGGGCCGTAGGAGCGGCTGCTCGCGAAGCAGATCAAGCTGATATTCAAACTCAGCAACAAAATTGCCTGCTGCACGTGGGTTCATAAGGATTTGAGCAAGGTATCTGACAATAGCCTCGTATTCATATTGTGCGCTTTCGAGTATTACGACGTTATAGGCCATATTTGTCTCGTATCGCGGTCGCGAAGGAGTCGTAGTCGCTGTAGTCGCCTTGCGATATCTCGTCTTCTGCCAACATCATACGAGACAGCAGCTTGGCTTTGGCGATTTCGTCTTGCATGAGACGATACTGGTCGCTGCTGATGCAGTGCATGGCCTCATAGCCGTTCTTAGTTACGGTGACGTCGCGCTCGGACTCAACAAGCGCGGTAAATGCAGCGGTGTCCTTCATGTCTCGGACGGGCACACAGGTGGGCATAGGTACCTCCTTTGCGTTGGGACACAATTGTACCACGCCTTGACAAGAATTCGGTACCGTCAAATTGTCTCAATCTGTAACGGGTGGGTGTGATCGGAGAGTCTGAGGGTCTTTATGGGTGGAGCAAACGGCGTGACATGCGCTGTTGAATCCGTACGCCCGCTTGCGTTTTCGAGTGAAGAGGCAGCAAAGTTGATTGGCGTAAGCGCGAAGACCCTTGCAAATTGGCGCTGTCCTAGTAAGGGGCCGGAGTACATTCGCCTCGGCAAATCCTCGCGATCCCATGTTCTTTATTGTTACGATGATCATGAGGCTTGGCTGCACTCTCTGCGCCAGCAGGCCAAGGTAAATTGATTGATAGCTGTTGGGCGCGGACAATATCGTTTGGACGGGTATAGCATGGTTCCATGCTCCGCGTTGCTAATTGCGCCGCTGCGTCATTTGTGAAATGGAATGATTGATGATGGAGAGGCGTGAGGTTCTCGGCTTGCCGCTTTTCACTTGGACTAATGACTGCGGCGGCAGAAAAATGTCCTGGCGAACGACTATCGTATAGAACGCAGCGGTGGTTAGATGGGTCTTCGCGGTTTGAGTGGTACATGGATTGTCGGATGTGGGAGACGTGAGAAACCCATGGTTTGGGGCAAGGTTGCTATTCTGACGAGTTTATCTCTTCATCCCTGTGGCAAAATGAGGACATATTGTCCTGTTATCTATCCAGAAGGTGCGTCATGCAATTATCAGCAGATGAGGTAAAGGCCAAGAGACAGGAGCTCGGCTTGACTCAGAAGGAATTCGCCGCTGCCCTAGGCATGGGCCCCAACGGCGAGCGAACGGTGCGCCGCTGGGAGGCAGGCGAAACAAGGCCCACCGCAGCCGAGTCGAAGTACATCTCCACCCTCGGCCATCGCGCCCCCTTTGCACCCGCAGGGGAGGGGAAGCCTGCCTTCACCTTCATCGACCTGTTCGCGGGCATCGGCGGGATCCGCATGCCGTTCCAGGAGCTGGGCGGCAGGTGCGTCTTCTCCTGCGAGTGGGATAAGTTTGCGCAGAAGACCTACCGCATGAACTACGGCGAAACCCCGGCGGGGGACATCCGTGAGGTCGCCGCTTCAGACATCCCCGACTTCGACGTGCTGCTCGCTGGCTTTCCATGCCAGCCGTTCTCGCTTGCGGGTGTGTCCAAGAAGCGCTCCCTTGGTCGCGCTACGGGCTTCGAAGACAAGACGCAGGGCACGCTCTTCTTCGAGGTTGCACGCATCCTGAACGAGAAGCGCCCGAAGGCGTTCCTGCTCGAGAACGTGAAGAATCTGATCAGTCACGACAGGGGCAGAACGTTCGACGTCATCATGCAGGTCCTCCAGGACGAGCTCGGTTACCACGTTCACTACAAGGTTCTGGACTCCAAGGGTTGGACATGCCAGCACCGCGAGCGCATCTACATTGTTGGCTTTCGCGACGATGTGGAGTTCTCTTGGGACGACCTCGACTGCCCGAACAGTGGTCAGAAAGCCGCGGAGATTCTGGAGGAGGATGCGGACGCGAGGTACGTGCTCTCCGACAAGCTGTGGTCATATTTGAAAGCATATAAGGCCAAGCACGAGGCCGCCGGCAACGGGTTCGGCTACGGTCTTATCACTCCATCGGACACCACGAGGACGCTCTCCGCACGCTATCATAAGGACGGTAGTGAGATCTTGGTCTCGCGCGGCGAGGGCGAGAACCCCCGTAAGCTGACCCCTAGAGAGTGCGCGCGCTTGCAGGGATTTCCCGACCGGTTCATAATCCCGGTCTCCGACACACAGGCCTACCGCCAGTTCGGCAATTCGGTGACGGTCCCTGTAATACGGTCGGTGGCCAAGCTCATGATGGGAGCGTGTCAGGATGGATTACGGGGCGCTTAGCAGCTACTTCGACGGCGCGGTCTCGAAGACCCTCGCGGACGTCGATATCGACGCAGGTAGGAGTAATCAGCACGAGTTCAACGGCACGCTGCCGCTGAGGTCGCTGTTCGGTGACGACGACATCCGCGACATCCGCACCACGTTCGCCTACATGTGCGACGAGGCGGAGCCGGAGATGTGCGACGGGACCGTGACTTGGTACGATGCGCGCCGCAAACATCCCACGAGAACCGAGTACCGTCTCTACTACAAGGACAACCCCGCCATCAGGCAGGCATCCGCTGGCGACCTCATGGTGGTCGCCAACTCCGATGACCTCGGGCTGCTCATCATCTTCGCTAAAAAAGGCTCGACCATCGAGTCGCAGCTGAGGTGGCTGTTCGGCTTCGAGGAGCCCGACCGCTCGGGCTATGCCGTATCAAAGGGCGAGCGCAACCGTATCGGTGCGGTGGCCTCGCGCATCCTCGGCATGATTGGTATCGAGACGCGCGCTCCCTTGAGCGCGGATATCTACTTGGACGATATGGTCAAGAGGTTTGGACATACGTTTCCGAAGGGCATCGACTTTACGGAGTACTCCATCTCAACCCTTGAAGGTCTCGACTGGGCGGATGACCCCGATCGAAGCCTGCTCGCGTGCTACGAGCGCGAGGAATTGCTGTTCAAGGTGTTTGAGCGCCATCTGCTTGAGAGAGACCTTGCGCCCTATTTGAACGGCCAGCTCGACGTCGACGGCATTCTGAAGACCACCATGTCGACCTTCCAGCGCAGGAAGTCCCGCGCGGGCACAGCGTTCGAGCACCAGCTTGAGTTCCTGTTCAAGGGTAGGGGAATCCGATACTCCGCACAGCCCTACACCGAGGGAAAGTCGAAGCCGGACTTCATTTTTCCGTCAATCGAGTGCTACCGGGATGAGGGGTTCCCCTCCTCGAGCCTTACGATGCTCGGTGCGAAGACGACCATCAAGGAGCGCTGGAGGCAGGTGCTCGAGGAGGCGAACCGCATCGAGCGTAAGCACCTTATCACGCTGGAGCCCGCCGTGAGCGTGGACTACACGAACGCCATGCGTGACAGCAAGCTCCAGCTCGTCATCCCCTCCCAGCTTTTCCCCACCTACACGCCTTCACAGCAAGAATGGCTCATGGATGTGGGAGGCTTCTGCGAGATGGTCGAGGAGAGGCAACGGGTACTTGACTAGGCCGGGACAATAAGAGCGTTGAGGCGGCGCGCAAGCGCATGACCATCCTGAAGGGCTCCGAAAAGATTGTGGCATCGCTCAATCAGTTCGGCGTTGTCCGGCGCGTGAGGCGGGGGCACTACGTGATTGCAGAGCCCATCGAACTGAATGACGAGCTTACGCGGTTTTTGGTCTTTGCCGACATGCTGGTAAACCGGTCGAGTTACCGGACGTTCCTGGAACTGCAGGACGTGGCCGAGTTGTTTCCGTTCGCGTGCCGTGTGAGCAAGGAGGGACTTGTGGCTGACGAGCGGTTCGAGGTGAACAACTTCGGCGGGGAGTTCTCGGTGGGGATACGGGAGTAGGAGAGTACAGGTCACTCCTACGACGCAACACCTTTGCCACGCGTGAAAAGCATATCGTCAATCGAAAGCTGCAGGATTTGCAGTTTACCCTGCTCCTCGGCTGGTATCAGCGACGAATCGAGCTTCTCCTTAAGGACTGCGACTATGTACTGGCAGTTGATTGTGCTGGCGCGTGCGATTATGTCACGCAACACCTTACCCTCGATGTTTTCAAGGACGTCATGCACTATGAAGCGCGGAGTCTTGATGCCCTTTGATTCTGCAAACTGCTGATACGCTAAATCAAATGCGGCGATGAGTGACTTGCGTGTGCCCGTGCTGGAGCCAGCGGTATCACGTATTGCAACGGGGAACTTGTTCGACTCTTCATAGTAAACGAGCAGCGGCGATTCGTTGTTGAACTCCCTGGCAAGCGGAGTGAAGAATGCGTTAAACGCAAGCATCATTGCAGCAAAATCGTTGGATTGCGGCTCGTCGCCATCATCAGACGAGCCAAGCGATGCGATTTTTCCCTCAATGCTGGTCTGTTCTACCTCAAAGCTGTTGAGCGTATCTATTACTTCTCGGCATTTGCCGATACTGCTCGAAAGCTCAACTAGGCGTGCCTGAAGCGACTCGTACTCATCGATGAGGTCTTGCTCCACCAATGACATGAATTGGCTGTTCTGCGATGACAGTTGGCTGATTTCACGTTGCACAGATGCACGCTCGGCCTTCAGTTTTTCTGCCACACTCGCGAAATAGGCAATCTTGTTGTCGCAGAGCTGGTTGTTGAATGCGACCATCTCTTCGAAAGTTGCATTCACCATCGGGATCATCGAACAGACTTCCTCGAAAAACCGTCTGCTCAAATTAACGTCGGCTTGTCTACCGCGCTCTTGCATAGCAGTCTGCAGGGCCTCTTCATTTCGTTGCAGCCTGTAGTCTATGTCTGAGAGTTGCAGTGTCAGAGATGCGTATCGGGTGCGTGTAGCCGCGATTTCATCGCGGTTGGCCCTGTAGACATCGGCGTCGATGATGCTGTTGAGCTTGCACTGGACTTCTTCATGCTCGGCTTCGAGCCCTGCAAGTATCTGCTGCTGCTCGCTGACCGTATCGACGTTCTGGACTTTCTTATAGCGTTTGATGGACTCACGCGTCTTGTTCAAGTCCTTGTTGAGGTCGTCACGCTTTTTGTCGAGCGCCGGATCTGAGATGCCGAACAGAGCGTTGTAGACACTCCGGTAGATGGATGTGCTGCCGCTGGGAACGGTTTTGAGGAAGGAATTATCATCCCCGCCTACGGACACGCGGACAAATGAATTGATCAATTGGCGAAACGTGGGCACATTCGCTTCGTTCCCGAAAAGCAAGACATTGAGTCGTTGCTGGTAAGCTTTCTGCCCCATCTTTTCGCCGTCTATGTAGTACCTTCCATTCGGGAAGAGGTCGATTGTGAGAATCACGTCATCGCCATCGGGAAAATCCGATGTCAGTGTCATGTCGACGGCGATCTTGTTTGTGACGATGAAATCGCGTAGCTCCTCGGTCACCGTGCCCGTGTCGGCGTCTGTGTAAATGAGCTTCCTGTCCTTGGCGCCCATTGCGATATCAATGAGCTTGAGGAAGGTTGTTTTTCCAACGCGATTGTGCGATTCGGAGTCCTCGGTATCGACGATGAGGTTGGCACCCTTGTGGAATAAGACCTCGCGAACTATTTCGTCAGTTGTTGTCTTGCGAATTCTAAGCGACTTGATGAACATGTAGCCCTCCCTTCTCGTCTATTGACACGCGTCCGAGGAGGAAGAGAAAGTCCAAAGCCATGACAAAGAAGTCGTAGCTCACTTCTTTCTTGACCAGAGTGTTCGCCGTTACCTCATAGAGTTGACCGGCGTCCAAGCCTGGGTTCTGGTCGATGTAGCCATCCAAGGCGGCAGCGATGTAATAGACCGTGCTCGTCGGCTCATTATTGCGATCAAGCAGCAGCATCGTCATCACCTGGCCTCAGAAGGACTCTGCATTTTGCCACGGCAACGGCAATCAACGCAACGCAGAACTGGTTGATGATTTCTTCGGGGACCTCGTCAGCCTGAAAGCTTGCGTCATTCACAATCATGTTATAGATCTCGTTCTCGATGAGCTTGAGCTGTGCATCGCCGTTTCCTACGCACAGCTTGCCGTCATCGCGAACGTCTGCCACATTGACAAACATCTTGTTCAGCCTTTGGATGATGGCTTCGCTGTCGGGGAATTCCTTGATCACGCTGTCGAGACGAGCGTAGTTCTCAGAATACTCGTTGATGATGTTTAGGTAACGCGGTGCGTGGTTGTAAATCAGCTTCTTCTCTATAGGAGGCGGAGGCGTAAGGGGGAAATCTTCGCCCGTTGGCTCAGTCGACGAAATCATGATTTGCAGGAGTTTATACATGAGCGTCTTTGTAAGCGGCCGGTGCGGGCCAGACGAGACGGGCTGGTAGATGTTTATGTCATGTGAGTCATAGCTATTGGAGTCGCCGGTTATGTTCGTGGCGACCTTTCCAATTGCGCTCTGGCTTGTCTGCGTTGGCTTATCGCGAAGCATGGATGTTCGCCGAGTTGTTGCTGCCTACGACGTTTGTGGCAACTTTACCTGTAGCGGTCTGCGAGTTGTCGCTTAGACTCTTTTTGATTGACTTGATCTCTTGCTTGTTTTGGAGCGAGATGACGGCGGCGGCGATGGATGCGATAGACGCGATAATTCCAAGGATAAGGTTCACAGTCTCCATCTTGCCTCCCAAATGTCAAGTCCAATATTCTAGACCATTATCGAGCGTTCGCTCGTTGCGTTGCCTCTAATTCTTGCTAATGGTCACAAACTGCCGAACGGACTGGATGACCTCACTTTGTGACCGACCTTTAGCCTATTTGCATGGTTAAGGGACGGTTCGTTTGTGCTGGCCTATGTCAATCGAAAGGCAGGCCGACATGGACGGAGACGACCATAGCATCGACGACGAGGAAGAGGTCGCAGCGCAGGCGGGCGGCCAAGAAGGGGTCGCGCAGGCGGAAGAGCCGCAGGCAGTGGACTCGGAGAGGGGCTACCAGGCGCTTCTCGCCAAGCAGGAGGCTCGCATCAAGGAGCTTGAGGGGCAAGTGGCCGAGGCTGCCAAGAGCGCCGAGGTGGCGGACGCCCTGCGCGACGAAATCCAGCAGGTGAAGGCCAGGCGGCCGATGAGCGCATCGCCTTCGCGGCAGACATGGCGACGTTCGCAACCATGAACCTGACCCACCTCTTCTACTCATGCACGGCGCTGGAGGTGGTCTCCGGTTTGGGCAACCTCGCAGGTGTCAAGTCGTGCGGTTCGCGTTCGCTTCGCGCTCGTCGCCCGCCGAGCTGGACTTCCGAGGCTTCGACCCGTCTGCGCTCACCGACCTGACCTACTGCTTCTCGGGGTGCTCGTCGCTGGTGACGATCTACGCCGACGCCACCTGGGCGCTGCCTTCGAGCGGGGTTTCGGACTCGCAGTGCTTCTATAACTGCTACAAGCTGACGGGCGGCAACGGAACCACGTATGCAAGCAGCAGGACGGTTTATACCCACTTCCGTATCGATACGACGGCTACGCCTGGTTACCTGACTGTCTCTGCTTGACATGCTCTTTGGCTACGGTATTTGCGTCAGTCTGGGTAATATCCGAGAACATTTCATCAACGATGCGGACATGGCATTCATAAGCTGCATACCTGCTGGACCTCACCGCATTTTCCGCTTCCTGCAGGCGTGTTGCAGCATCCCTGAATCGGGATTTTGCCGCCATTTGCCCCATGATGGAGTCTGGGTGGTTGTCACTGAGTACGTCTGCGTCTCTCAGTTCTATTTCCGCACTTGCAATGCGTTCCATAAGCAGATTGTATTGGGCATCGCCGACCTCAGACAGGCAGAGCACAAGGTCTTTAAACGCTGCTGCGGTCAGCATTCGATTGAGCACTGCCCTGCAAGCTTCTGGCTCGGCATTCGCCTTCGCGACCATATCATTCACGAGGTATTTTTCCCATTCCTCATGGTCTCCGCCGTTGCCGCCAGACTGTTCCGGAAGCCACTCCGCACTAACTTTTCTCGTCATACGCTCGATGGACAGAACAGCCTCGCCGCTGAGACCAAGGAAGTCAGCAATATCTTGGAGCTCGTACGTATCACAATCGGTCTCCCCGATGAGAAAACCTACTGGCTTTCCGAATATGTCAGCCAGATCTACGAGGTCATCCCATTGAGGAAACTGATCTCCTTTTCGAAATCGGCTGATCTTTCTCGCAATCGCCTTGCGGCCGTTCTCCCTTTCCACTGCATAGCGGTCATCGGCTAGCGAGGCATCATCGGCACCGTTACGCTTTTGATAGAGCAGACGCGCAAGGCCGATATTGCTAATGCCTCTGCGCCCCTTTTCTATTTCATAGCTTTCCATCAAACCGCTGAGTCTCTTTGGAAAAATGTCCTTAGGGCGATCTTTGCGGACGTACATTGTCTTAATCATTCCTCATTAACAACAGATAAGACAATTATAGGACATATACCGTCTTATTTACCGATGGCATGATAGCACTGTCGAAAGTGAGCACCCCAGTGGAAGCGGTGCTGAAGTGAAAGAAAGTGAGGAAAAGGCAATGACGACTTGGGACTATGCGCAATTGTCGCATCTGGCGAAAGAGCTCGGTGGGCCTCAGGCGCTGATCAGCAATATCAGAGCGGGCGGGATTTCCGTTGGAAGAATCCAGGGTGGAGTAATCGGTTCTGTAGCCACGCTAGTCGCAGGTGGAATCGGACTGTATGCCTACGACAAGCACCAGAGGAAGATCGCTCTTGCTGAACAGAGTGCAACCATGCTCAAGGCGAACATCGAAGTATACGAAGAGGCACATTCGTCAACAGAAGTTGATGAGGCTACGAGAGAGACGCAACATAGTGAGGAGGAAACGGTAACTGAATCCAGTGGCGGCGAAGAGGCCTAGCCACCAGATTCATTAGACAGCCACTACCACGAGGAGCCCCGGTATGTACCAGGGCTCCAATTCGTTCTTATACCTTGCAGCGGATACTTAGATCTATCGGGACTTGCAGTAGAGCGGGTCGCCCTCTCCGACCAGCACATCCCACCGCCATTGCGGGGTCTCGGTGCCGGACTGGCAGAGCGCATCGAGGGGCATGACTTTTTGCTCGGGCGAGCAGGGGCAAAGGTCTGCCTTGATGTGGGCCATGTCTTCGGCCTGGCCGGCGAGCTTTTTTATCCGGGGACCATGCTTTCGGCACGCGATCCCCCATCCTCAACCTCCCAAATCAAAAACTCAATCTGTAACACCTAGACTCGATTTGAGCAGATATCTGTTACAGATTGAGACGTTTCGGCAGAGTGATTCCCGTTTGTCTTGATTTGTAACAGGTAGAGGCAAAAAACTCGACTTGATGTTACAGATTTAGACAAACGGCTGCCGACCCGCGCGAAAACAAAAAGGCCGCATGCGAACCCGTGGAGGGATTCGCATGCGGCCGACAGGGGTATGCGGCGGAAACTAGGCCATGAGCAGGCCGGTCTCCGCGACGTTCTTGTACCAGTACGCGCTCGCCTTGGGATAGCGCTTCTGGGTCTCAAAGTCGATGTAGAACAGGCCGTAACGTTTGTTATAGCCGTTGGTCCAGGAGAACTGGTCCTGCAGCGACCACACAAAGTAGCCGTCGACGTTTACGCCGCCGTCGATTGCCTTGAGGATCCATGCGAGATGTTGACGCATGTAGTCGATGCGAGGGGCGTCGTCGATAAAGCCATCCTCGAAGTCGTCCTTATAGCCCATGCCGTTCTCGGTGATGTAGATCTTCTTGTAGTTGGGGTAATCGTTCTTAATGCGCAGCAGCAGGTCGTAGAGGCCCTCGGGATAGATGATCCAGTCCCAATCGGTGGTGGGTACGCCTTCGCGCACGCATGACTCGCCCACGCCCTTGAGGAACCAGCGCGAGGAGCCCTTGTCGCCGGTGCCATTGTGGTTGATGTCGTTTTCGCCCTCGGCGGCACGCAGGAACTGGCACTTGTAGGTGTTGACGCCCAGGCAATCGTTGTAGGGGAGCGCGGCGGTCAGCGCGGCGATGTCCTCGTCGCGGACGTCGAGCTCGCCACCGGCGATATGGGCCAGCTTGGTCGCAGCCTCCATGGTGTCGGCTGCATAGTGGCCGCGGAAGGTGGCGTCGAGTACCCAGCGGTTGTTGATGACGTCGGCCATGCGAGCTGCCTCGCAGTCGGCGGCGTTGTTGGGGTCGAGGGGATACTTGGGCTCCAGGTTCTGGACAATGCCGATCTCGCCCTCAAAGCCGCCCTCATGGAAGGCGACGACAGCCTTGGCGTGGGCCACCATCATGTTGTGCATGAGCTGGAAGGCCTTGTCCAGACGATACTTCTCGCCGTGCGGCCAGTTGCCGACGATAAAGCTGCCCTCGGCGGTCGCGGGAATCTCGTTAAAGGTAAACCAGTGCTTGACCTCGGTGAACTCGGCAAAGCAGAACTTGGCGTACTCGACAAAGGCGTCGATCGTCGTGCGCGTCAGGAAACCCTCGCCGCCGTTCTGGTAAAAGGCCTCGGGCGTATCGAAGTGATCGAGCGTGACATAGGGGATAACGCCGGCCTTATTGCAGGTGGCAAAGAGCTCGTGATAGAAGGCAACACCCTCGGGGTTAATCTCGCCAGTACCGTTGGGAAAGATGCGGCTCCAAGCGATGGAGACGCGGATACCGTTGATGCCGAAGCGCTGGCACAGGTCGATATCGACCGGATATTTGTTGTAGAAGTCGCTTGCGGGATCGGGGGAGAAGCGACCCTGGGCTGCCAGGAAATCGTCCCAGGGCACTTTGCCCTTGCCGTGCGTACGGGTCTCGCCCTCAACCTGGTAAGCAGCGGTGGCGCCACCAAACACAAAGCCGTCGGGGAACTGCATGGGGTTGGTCATGAGTCATCCTTTCTGTGGAATACGAATAGGGAGAGGTGCCCGAACTGGGGATCCGGGCACCAACAGAGGGAGGAAACTAGTCGAGGTTCTCGCGGAGCCACTTAATGGCGCCAGCGGGGTCGCGAGTAAGGTCGATATATTCCTTGCCGCGCGGGGCGAGCAGCTTAATGCCCAGACGATCGGTGTCGGCCTTCATGTCGTTGTAGTAGCTACGAACCTGCGGAGCGAGCACGATGACGTCGTACTGATCCATGATGGCAGTGTGCTGGCCATAGGCGCCTGCGGAGGAAGCGATGTTCTCTCCGGTCTGCGCAGCACCTTCCTTGATGGCGTTGGCAAGCATGGCAGAGGTGCCGGCGCCGGCGCACAGGACGAGGACCTTCAGGCCATCGACATCCTTCTTGGCGGATGCATCGGCAGCGGGCTCGGGCTGATCGACGACAGGCTTGTTGTCGGCGGCGGCAACAGTCGTCTCGACGGAAGCGGTAGCCTGCTCGACAGCGGGCGCAGGGGCGTTGGCGGCGATGGCAGCGGCACCATCGGACTCGAGACCCAGCTCGGCGGCGCGCTCGGCCTCCTGGTCGCAGAGCAGCTTATCGTATGCCTTCAAGAACGGCAGGTAGATGATGGCGTCCAGCAAGATGATAATCGCGACAAATACCAGGGCGATAAGCTGGAAGTTCGTGGTGATGAAGATGCCGATGGGGGCAGGGGTAGCCCAAGGCACCACGAAGGAGAAGCCGTTCATGCCCACGTTATCGATAAAGAACTTGGCAACACTCACGTTGACGCAACCGGCGGCAACAAAGGGGATGAGCATGTAGGGGTTAAGGATCATCGGCGCGCCAAAGAGCAGCGGTTCGTTGACGGCGAAGGCAACAGGAACAATCGAGGCCTTACCGACGGCCTTGAGCTGCTTGGACTTCATAAAGAGAATCAGCAGAAGCGGCACGATGAACGTGGCGCCGGTGCCGCCGAACTCACCCACGAGCGACATGTTAAAGGTGAGGGAGTGGGCGGGGTGGCCACCGGCCAGCAGAACCTGCAGGTTCTCGGCCTGGTTGGCAAGACGGATGGGGTCGATGCCCGGCTGGACGATCGAGGGGCCGTGGACGCCGATAAACCAGAAGAACGCGGTGGCTGCCTGGATAAGGATAAGGCCAGGATAGGTTTCTGCAGCGGTGAAGAGCGGGGAGAGCAGTTTGATAAGCAGCTCGGAGAACGGAACGCCCATGAGGTTGCGCACGACGACATCGATGATGCCGCAGATGATGACAGCACCGCCAAAGGGGATGATGTCGCGGAAGTTCTGAGCGATGGCGCCCGGGACCTCCTTAGGCAGCTTAATGGTCAGATCGCGCGAGACGCAGAACTTATAGACCCACACGGTAATGAACGCGGCGATATAGGCCGAGAACAGACCGCGCGTGCCCATGCTGGTGCAATCGAAGACTGAAAGCTCGGAGCCGTTGAACTTGGTGGTGAACTGCGTGACTGCGAGCAGCAGCATGCTGCACTGGGCGGCCACCATGGTGGAACCGTCGTTGAGCACTTTGCCGGCGGGCATGCGACGGTTCATGGAAGCCGTGAAGTTCTTGGCAGTGGTGCCGGCAACCATGATGCCCATGACGCCCATGGTGAAGTTGTAGAGCTTGTTGCACCAGTCGATGAGCGGCTGGGGCAGCGTGACGCCGACTACGCCGGGAAGGGTGGCAATGAGCAGAAAGATCGAAGAGGTGAGGACAATGGGCATGCACCCAAGGAATCCGTCCTTAATAGCCTGGAGGTAGATGTTCCTCGAGATCTTCTCAAAGAACGGCTGATGCTTTTCGAGCATCTTTACGATGGCGTCCATAGAGCTCCTTTGCTACTTGATGCGCGATGCATGTGGATGGAACTGGTCGTCGATGGATGGTCAGGACTGCCCGGAAACCTTCCTGCTTAAGGAAGGCATTGCGAAATGACAACGTTGTCATTTCGTTAATGACAACGTAAGACATTTTTAGAAGAGCAACAAGGATATACGGGTGAGTGGTCGATATTGTCCGGTAAACGGTTGATTTATCAGTCAGGCAGGTGGTGTATGCTAGAACGCAAAAAACAAGCGATAGAGAATCGAGTGGAGAAGCAGTGACAACGATGGACAAGAAAAACGTCTCGATGAACGATGTGGCGATTGCCGCGGGCGTTTCTCTCAAGACGGTGTCGCGTGTGATCAACGAGCCCGATAGCGTGCGAGAGTCGACACGCGATAGGGTCCATGCTGCCATGGAAGCGCTTGGGTTCCGGGCGAACTTTGCCGCGCGTTCACTCAAGTTGGGCCGTTACGGGTGCATCGGCGTGGTGCTGTTCCACTTGTCGGGCGGCAACGTGGACATGATTGACGGTATCGCCGATGCCGCCGCAGAGCGAGGCTTTGCGCTCACGATGATTAAAAAGCGGGCGGGGGAGAAGATGACCCTTGCCGAAGCGGCACGTAGGATGTCGCAGCTTCCCGTCGACGGCATGATTTTCAACCTGCGCCAGATGATCGATGACTTTGATACCTTTGAGGCGCCGAAAGACCTCAAGACGGTGATTATCACGTCGATGGAACATCCTACCTGCTCTACCGTCAGTGACGACCAAGAGGGCGGCGCGCGCATGGCATGCGAGTACTTCTTGAATCGCGGACACAAGAATGTGTACTTCGTCTCTGGTAAGAAAGAGTCGCTGTCGAGCCAGTGCCGTATGAAAGGTTGGCGTGCGGCACTCGAGACGCGTGGCATTGAGCCGCCCGAGCCTCTGCAAGGCGATTGGAATGCGGATAGTGGCTATGCTGCGGGCCTTGTGCTTGCCGATAAACCCGATTGCACGGCGGTCCTTGCGGCTAACGACTGCATGGCAAACGGCGTGATGATGGCTTTACGTGACAAAGGGCTCAGTGTGCCCGACGACGTGTCCGTGATCGGCTTCGACGATGAGCTCTACAAGACGATTCCCAACTCGATTCTGACGTCGGTGAAGTTCCGCCACCGCGAGCTGGGCGTCCGTGCGCTTAATGAGGTCGTCGCAGGTCTGGAAGCCCCGAGCTCCAGAAGCCGTACGCTTGTCTCGGGTGTGCTGGTCGAGCGTTCCAGCGTAAAGGACTTGCGGGCGTAGACGTGCTCGGCCTATTCCGTTTGTCTCGATCTGTAACAACTAGACGGTCAAAAGTGGTCTACATGTTACAGATTGAGATTTTCGGCTTGGCCTGTGCGTTCATCTCGATCTGTAACAGCTAGGACCGAAAAACTCGGCTAGATGTTACAGATTGAGATGAACAGGAGGACGGGTGCGGTCTAAACAAAATGGCCCGCGCATCACGCATCGATGCACGGGCCATTTTTTTCTGCGAGCGGCAGGTGGCGTCAGCGTCTTATGCCTCGAGGTTTTCCTCGATCCAGGCGACGGCACCCTTGGGATCCTTAGTGAGGTCGATGTACTGTTTGCCCTTGGGCGACAGCAGCGTGATGCCCAGGCGGTCGGTGTCGGCCTTCATCTCGTTGTAATAGGTGCGAACCTGCGGAGCCAGGACGATGACGTTGTACTGGTCCATGATGGCGTAGTGGCTGCCGTAGGCACCGGCGTTGGCGGTAATGTCGATGCCCAGCTCGTCGGCGCCTTCCTTAAGCGCGTTGGCGAGCAGTGCAGAGGTGCCGGCGCCAGCGCACAGAACCAGAACCCTCAGATCCTTGCCCTTAAGGGCGGACGGAGCTGCGGAGGCCTCAGTGGCAGAAGCGGTCTCGACAACAGGAGCCTCAACGGCGGGGGCGGCAGCGGTCTTGACGGCCTTGGTCTCCTCGGCCTCTTCTTCGGCCAGGGTCTCGGCCTCCTGCTTGCACAGGACGTTGTCGTAGGCCTTGCAGAACGGGTAGTAGATTAAGAAGTCAACGACCAGCAGGACGACAACCAGGACCAGAGAGATCGGCTGGAAGTTGGTGTCGATGAAGGTGCCGATCGGTCCGGGGAGTGCCCACGGCATGGCATAGATAAAGCCGTTCATGCCCAAAAAGTCGATGAAGAACTTACCAATGAGGACGTTGGCCACGGGGGCAAACAGGAACGGGATCAGGAAGTACGGGTTGAGGATGATGGGCGCGGCGAACAGCAGCGGTTCGTTGACGGCGAACATCACGGGTACGACAGAGGCTTTGCCGACGGCCTTGAGCTGCTTGGAGCGCATAAAGAGCAGGAAGATGATCGGGACAATGAACGTGGCGCCGGTGCCGCCGAGTTCGCCGATGTAGTTACCGAAGTTCTCGGTCAGGGCGAGGGCGGGGTGACCGCCGGCCTGCAGCGTGGCGAGGTTGGTGGTGATGTTGCCAAACAGCGCGGCGTTGAGGGCAGGCTTAACGACCGAGGGGCCGTGGATGCCCATGAACCAGAACAGCGGGATCATGAACCAGATGAGGGCGAGGCCGGCGTAGGAATCGGCAGCGGCGAACAGCGGGCTCACCAGCGTGGAGATGACGTTGGCAAACGGGACGGCCAAGCAGGTGCGGCAGATAACGTCGATGACGGCGACAAACAGGATGGAGAAGCTGAAGGCGAAGATGTCGCGGAAGTTCTGGGCGATGGCGCCGGGGACTTCTTTGGGCAGCTTGATGGTGATGTCTCGCTTAATGCAGAAGGCATAGATGTTGACCGTGGCAAATGCGGCGACAAAGGAGCTCAGTAGGCCCTTGGTGCCCATGTTGTCGGTAAAGAACACCGAGACATCGGCGCCGTCGATTTTGGCACTCGTCTGGGTAACGGCCAAGATGAGCATAGCGCACATGGCGGCGACCATGGTGCTCGTGGCGTTGATGGCCTTGCCGGCAGGCATGCGGCGGTTCTTGGAGCCGGTCAGCGCGCTTGCGGTGGTGCCGGCGACCATGATGCCCACGACGCCCATCGTGAAGTTGTAAACCTTGTTGCAGAAGTTCACGACGTCGACGTTCCACCAGTCGGGCAGCGTAAAGCCGCCGACCGTGGCGACAACGCCCGGCAGGGTCGAAATAAGCAGGAAGACAGAAGAAGACAGGATGATGGGCATTGCTGCCAAAAAGCCGTCTTTAATGGCCTGAAGGTAGATGTTCTTAGAGACCTTGTCGAAGTACGGCTGACCTTTCTCCAAGAACTTAACGATCGATTCCATAGTTCACGCTCCTCTTTGCATGAAATCTTAATGGCATGGACGTTGAAAACCTATATGGTCTCCCGCTTGCTAAAAGCCCGGGTGCAGGCGGGGTCGGTCCCAGGGGGAGAGAGGGGAGCGGCTGGGTTTGTATCGCATAGGGCCGCTCCCCTCTCGGGGGAAAGCGAGGCGATGCGCTACTGCGCGTCCGCCATAGTGTCGGCGAGCTCCTTGTACCAGAGTGCCGACTGCTTGATGTAGCGTTTTTGCGTGTCGAAGTCGATGTAGAACAGGCCGTAGCGCTTGTTATAGCCGTTGGCCCACGAGAACTGGTCCTGCAGGCTCCAGATAAAGTAGCCCTGGACGTCGACGCCCTCGGCGCGCGCCCGGAGCACCTTCTCCATGTGCTGGTCGACAAAGTCGATGCGCTCGGGATCGGCGACGATGCCGTTTGCGTCGGGCTCGGGGTCCTTGTGGCCCAGGCCGTTTTCGGTGATATAGATGACGGGGAGGTTGGGATAGGTGGCGCTGATGTGCTTGAGCGTGTCGTAGAGGCCTTGCGGGTAGATGAGCCAATCCCAGTCGGTGGTGGGGATACCCGGCATATCGACCTGCTGCCCGACGCCCTTAAACTTAAAGCACGAGGTGCCCTTGTCTCCGGTGCCGTTAAAGCTGTTGGTGGACTCGCCATCGTAGGCGGCGATAAACGCCGACTGATAGTAGTTGAGGCCGAACATATCGTTGCGGGGCGCCGCCTTGGCGAGCTCCTCCATGTCGCTGTCCTCAACCGTAAGCGTGGCGTTGTTGGCACGCAGAATCTCGTTGATGAGTGAGAGGGTGCGCGCGGAGTAGTGACCCAGGAAGGCGCCGTCCATGATGAAGTCGGTGTAGAAGGCGTTGTACAGGTCGGCGGCGTGCTGGTCGGCGGGCGAGTCTGTGGCAGGATATGCCGGCGTCAGGACGTTGACCATGCCAATGCGTCCGCCCAGGTGCTCGGTCTCGTCAAGATCCTTATACAGGTTGACGGCGCGGGCGTGGGCAACGAGCTCGTTGTGCTGGCTCTGGATGCCGCTCGTCACATCAAAGTGATGGTTGGGCGGGAAGTTGCCTTGGATGTATTGGGAGTGCGAGAGGCTGATGAGCTCGTTGATGGTGAACCAATTCTTGACCTCGCGGAACTCGCGGAAGCAGAACTCGGCATAGCGCACATAGGCGTCGACAGTCTTGCGGTTGAGCCAGTCGCCCTGGTTGAACAGGGCGGCGGGGGAGTCAAAGTGATGCAGGGACACATAGGGCTCGACGCCATACTTTTTGCAGCAGGCGAACAGCTCGTGGTAGTGCTTAACGCCCTCGGCGAGGGGCTCGGCATCGTCGCCGTTGGGGAAGATGCGGGTCCAGGCGATGGACACACGGATGGCGTTGAGTCCATGCTCGGCAGAAAGGCGGATATCCTCCTCGTAGCGGTTGTAGAAATCACTGGCCGGGTCGGGCAAAAAGCGACCCTGGGCGACAAGGTAATCGTCCCACATGGTCTTACCCTTGCCTGCCACCTTCGTGGAGCCTTCCGTTTGGTACGCGGCGGTTGCGGCGCCCCAAACAAAGCCCTTCGGCAGCTGCTGTACGCGGTTTAGCAAAGACATATGCATACACCCTCTCGTCTCGCTGTTCGATATTGTGCGTTTGCGCTCAGGAGGCTCCCTGGTTAGCGTTCAGCGGTGAAAAAGCCCGATAAACACTATCTTAAAATGATTAGAACCAAAATGAGCACGTGAACATTTGACAATGAGCACGTTAACATCCGGCTGGGATGTATAGAAACAAAACAACTTCAAACAGCCGCGAACGGTTGTATTTGTTCGGTAAGCGGTTTTGATTGACAGAAGTTTTCATGTTGTGGTATATGGCTCGGGTATCATGAGCACGTTATCGATGTATGTACGATGCGCCATGGGCGCGGGGAATAGTTGGGAAGCAGGTTAGCGTGGAAGGCATGGCTCAGCAGACAAGGAATGGTCATTCGGCGAGCGCGGCAGAGGTTGCGGCGCTCGCTGGCGTGAGCCGCCAGACTGTGTCTCGCGTGGTCAACGGTGTGCCCAACGTGACGGAAAAGACGCGCAAGCGTGTGCTGGCCGCCATGGAAGAGCTGGGCTTTCGTCCCAATTTTGCTGGAGCGGCGTTGCGCGGCGGGTCGTATCGTTCTATTGGCCTGTGCATGTACAACATCACACGTGTCGGTAACCTGGCGACGCTCGAGGGTATCATGCAAGCGGCGCGCGAGCACGATTTTGCCGTCACTATGATCGAGATGGGCGGCGACAAGCCCTATACACTTGCCGATGCCTCGCGCCGCATGGTCGAGCGACCCGTCGACGGCATGATTCTCAACATGAACCGCATGGCTCCCGATTTTGAGGAGTTTGTTCCCCAGCCGGGAGTGCGAACGGTCATCCTGTCCATGTATGCGCATCCGCGCTGCACGACGATCGACTCCGACCAGTATGGTTCGTGCGAGCTGTTGACCAATTATCTGCTGGAACATGGTCACTCGAATATGCGGTTTGTGGCGGGTCCGGAAAACTCGATTTCCTCGCGTTTTCGTGAGGCCGGTTGGCGCGATACGCTGGGTCGTGCTCATGTCGATGCCGCTCCGATGCTGCGTGGCGATTGGAGTGCGGACAGTGGGTACGCCATGGGCGAGCGGATTGCGGCCGAGGTGCTTGCCGGCGGGTCGCAGGCGCCGACTGCCGTGCTTGCGGCAAATGACCAGATGGCGCTGGGCGTTATCGCCGCGCTCGAGAACGCGGGCCTGTCCGTGCCCGACGACGTGAGCGTGGTTGGTATCGACGACGCACTCGAGGGACTTGTTCCTCACAATCGACTGACGACGCTGCGATTTGATTTGCGCGGTGTCGGTAAGCTTGCGTTTGAGGCGGCGATTGGAGAGAGCTCGTCTATCGAGGCGATTCATGTGCCGAGTACGCTGGTCGAACGCTCGACTGTTAGGGACATGCGGGGTTAGGTCCTACTCCGTTTGTCTCGATTTGTAACAGGTAGACGGTCAAAAGCGGGCTACGTGTTACAGATTTAGATTCTTCGGAAAGAGCAATCCTGTTCGTCTCAATCTGTAACAGCTAGGACCAAAAAACTCGGCTAGATGTTACAGATCGAGACAAACGTGCGACACGGTCCGCCCAAAAAAGGCCGGGGGCGGCGCGCCGTGTGACGTGCCGCCCTCGGCTGAGAAATGGGGACAGGTTATGTGAGCGGGCAACCCCGCCAGTCACTAGTCCAGACGACGGGTCTGCGCCACGTGCTTATACCAGTATGCGCTTGCCTTGGGTGTGCGCTTCTGGGTTTCAAAGTCAACGTAGAAGAAGCCGTAACGCTTGTTGTAGCCATTGGTCCAGGAGAACTGATCCTGCAGGCTCCACAGGAAGTAGCCGCCCACGTTGACGCCCACCTCCATGGCCTTGAGCAACCAGCGCAGGTGCTGCTCGATGTAGTCGATGCGCGGCTGGTCGTCCACAAAACCGTCCTTGTAGGGGTCCTTGTAGCCCATGCCGTTCTCGGTGATGAAGATCTGCTTGTAGTTGGGGTAGCGCTGCTTAATGTAGACGAGCAGATCGAACAGACCCTCGGGATAGATGATCCAGTCCCAGTCGGTGGTGGGGATGCCAGGCTTGTTCACGTGCTCGCCAATGCCCTTGACGCGCCAGCGGCCGGTGCCCTTCTCGCCCGTACCGTTGTGGTGCAGGTCGTTCTCGCCATCGTAAGCCTTCAAGAAACGGCACTGGTAGTTGTTAACGCCCAGGTAGTCGTTGTAGAGCGCGGCCTCGCGCATGATTTCCAGATCCTCGTCTAGGATCTCGATGGTGCCGCCCGAGACGGCAGCCAGGCGGTTGGCGCACTCGAGGGTGTCGGGCGCATAGTCGCCGCGGAAGGTGGCGTCGAGCAAGAACTGGTTTTGCAGCACGTGCTCGTTGTTGGCGGCCTTGATGTCGGCGGGGTCGTTCTCGTTGAGCGGATACTTAAACTCCAGCGACTGAATGACGCCGATCTTGCCCTTAAAGCCGCCGTTGTGGAAGGCCAGCACGGCCTTGGCGTGGGCGAGCATCATGTTGTGCTCGCACTGGAAGGCCTCGGCCAGATGCGCCTTGACGCCACCGGGGAAGGTGCCCTCGATGTAGGTGTTGGAGGCGTCGGCCCAGATCTCGTTAAAGGTGAACCAGTAGGTCACCTGGTCGGCGTACTCCTTAAAGCAGAAGGTAGCAAAGTCCACAAAGGCGTCGATGGTCTCGCGGTTGAGGAAGTCGCCCTTCTCAAAGAGGGACAGCGGCGTGTCAAAGTGATGCAGCGTGACAAACGGCTCAACGTGGTGCTTATGGCACTCGGCGAAGAGGTCGTGATAGAACTGCACGCCCTCGGGGTTAATCTCACCGGTACCGTTGGGGAAGATGCGGCTCCAGGCGATAGAGAGGCGAATGCCGTTGATGCCGAACTCCTCGCACAGCTCCAAATCGACGGGGTACTGGTTGTAGAAGTCCGAAGCGGGATCGGGGGAGAAGCGCCCCTGGGCCTCCAGGAAGTCGTCCCAGGCGACTTTGCCTTTACCATGGGTGCGGGTCTCGCCCTCTACCTGGTAGGCAGCGGTAGCGCCGCCAAAGACAAAGTCCTCGGGAAACTGCGCAGGCGGGTTGGTGACGCTAGCAGGGTTAACGGACATGATGATCCAATCGTCTAAATCGAAGGGCCAGCCGGTCTTGGATGGTCGGCTGGCCCTGAGCGTTACTTACTTCGAGAGTTGCTCGCTTACGAAGGCGAGAGACTTATCGCCGTTTTGGGAGAGCTCGATGTACTGCTTGCCACGGCAGGCGACGCACTTGTTGCCCACGCGCTCGCAGTCCTTCTGCAGGTCGGCCAGGTAGCTGGCGGCCTGCGGGGCCAGGACGACCAGATCGAAGTCGGGGAGCATGTCCACGTGGTTGCCATAGGCCTCGGCAGCGGTCTCAAGATTGATGCCGCGCTCTTTGGCGGCCTTGGCCAGTGCGTTGGCGAGCAGGCCCGAGGTTCCGCCGCCCTGGCAGAGCACGAGCACGCGCTTGCCGTTGAGGTCGCTGGCGGTCGTTGCCTCGGCAGCGGGTGCTGCAGAAGCGGCGGGGGAGTCGGCCTTCACGGCCTCGGCAGCAGCGCCGGCGGCAACGCTCTTGGCGTCAGCCTTGCCCTGGAAGGCATCGTTGAGCTTGGCGGCCTTCTCGGCGTTCTTGGCGGCGAGCTCCTCCTGGGAGATCTCGGCCTCCTCGGCGCACTTCTGGGCGTCATAGGCACGGAAGAACGGGTAGTACAGAACGAAGTCGACGACCAGGATAAGGGCGAGCATCACAAAAGCGAGCGGCTGGAAGCCCAGGCCCATGATGGTGCCGATGGGGCCGGGGACGGTCCAAGGCAGGGTGTACATAAAGCCGTTCATGCCCAAGAAGTCGATAAAGATCTTGAGGATCCAGATGTTGGCGATCGGGGCAAAGACAAACGGGACAAAGAAGACGGGGTTGAGCACGATGGGCGCGGCGAACAGCAGCGGCTCGTTGACGGCAAAGCAGACGGGGACGATGGCGGCCTTACCGACGGCGCGCATCTCCTGAGACTTGGCCAGGAAGCAGAACATAAAGACCAGGACGAGCGTGGCGCCGGTGCCGCCCATGCAGACGACGAAGTACTGGGCACCCTGGGTCAGGACAGCGGAAGCGTGCTGGCCGGCCTGGAACGCAGCCAGGTTGTCGGTCATGTTGGCAACGAGGGCGGCGGCGATGGCGGGCTCGACGATCGAGGGGCCGTGGACGCCGACGAACCAGAACAGGCTCATAGCGCCGTAGATCACAGCGAGGCCGATGTAGCCGTCGGCAGCGGTGAACAGGGGCTGGAACACCTGGATGACGCCCTGGGCAAAGCAGAAGCCAAAAGCAGCGCGGAAGGCGATGTCAAAGACCCAAAAGACGGTGATGCAGACGGAGAAGGGGATGATGTCCTTAAAGGTCTGCGAGATGTTGGGCGGAACCTGCTCGGGCATCTTGACGGTGATGTTGCGCTTAATGAAGAACTTGTAGATGATGCCGGTCACAAACGCAGCGATAAAGGCAGTCAGCAGGCCTTTGGAACCAAGGTAGGCGGTGTTGAAGCCGCTGGCAGCGTCCGTGGCGATCGTGTCGCTCGAAAGGAGCAAGAAGCCGATGATGGCCGCGCACATGCACGAGATGAAGTTGATCTGGTTGTTCTTGGGCAGATCGCGGTTCTGAGCGTCGGCGAAGTGCTTGGCCGTGGTGGCGGCACAGGCGATGGCCAGGATGCCCATGGAGTAGTTGTAGCACTTCCACAGGGCGTTGTTGATGTCATCGGGCCAGTAGAAACCCCAGATATTGGGAACCGAGGCTACCAGGCAGAAGATGGACGAGAAGATGATGATGGGGATGACGGAGATAAAACCGTCGCGGATCGCCTTGAGGTACTTGTTGCGGGCGATCGCGTTGAAAAAGGGCTGCCCCTTTTCGATGATGGCGATGAGTTGCTCCATGCAAAGCTCCTAAGAGTCGGTGGGTTGGCAACGATGGTAGCTTTTGACGTTTGGTTGCCAAAATGTTGACGTTGCCATTTTGCGACACAAAATAAGACGCGAACCGATGGCCCCTGTGCCTGTGGACCGTCGATTCCTTGCGCGTAAACGTTTGAGCCGCCCGGTGGCTCTGTGTTTGCACAATGGCAACGTTAACATTTGGGCGACAAAAGCCGTTCGGGGAAGCAAAAATGTCGGTGAACGGTAGGTTTTGGGTGGTGAGCGTATGGTGGGGGAGGCGTTGGATATACTTGAAGGCGTTAAAAATGACTGCGCAAGGTGCCACCAATGGCATCGTTGACATAGAAAGATCGACCTATGGCCGCTGTTAAAAAATCGGTATCCGTCAAAGACGTAGCGCGCCTCGCGGGCGTCTCGGAGCAGACGGTCTCGCGCACCGTGCACGATTCGCCCAGCGTGCGCCCCGAGACCAAGGAACGCGTGCGTGCCGCCATGCGCGAGCTGGGGTATCGCCCCAATTTTGCCGGTCGATCGCTGCGCCGCGGTAAGTTTAAGACCGTCGGCGTCGCCATGTTCAACATTACCGGTACCGGCAACCTCGACCGTATGGAGGGCTTTGCCGCCGCCGCCGATAAGCACGGCTACGCCATCACCCTCACTAAAGTAGATGGACATCCCTATACCCTCGAGAGCGCATCGTCGCGCATGAGCGCGCTGCCGGTAGACGGCATGGTCGTGATCATGAATCGCATGCCGGCGGACTTTGGCACCTTTGAGCCGCTGCCCGGTATGCAGACGGTGCTCGTTACCATGCTGGAGCACCCGCTGTGCTCGACGGTCGATAACGACCAGTTCGATTGCTCGCGCCAGGTGGTCGAGTACTTGCTGGGGCGGGGGCACAAGACTGTGCACTTTATCTCGTGTCCCGAGCGCTCGCTTTCGGGCATGCGGCGCGAGGAAGGCTGGCGCGAGACATTGCGCGCGCATGGCATTGAGCCCCCGCAGCTCGTGCGCGGCGACTGGACGGCACAGAGCGGGTATGCCGCAGGCCAGGCTCTGGCGGATGATCCGACCTGCACGGCCATTTATGCCTCCAACGATGCCATGGCATATGGCTGTATCCGTGGGCTCGAGTCGCGCGGGAAGTGCGTGCCCCAGGACGTGAGCGTGGCGGGTGTTGACGATAGTCTGGGCGATATCGTGCCCGACCGTCGCCTGACCACGGTGCGCTTTGACAACAAGCGCGTCGGCATGTGGGCGGTCGACAAGATTGCCGGCGCCGATGGGGGTGCGTCTGGCGTGGAGCACATGCTGATCCCCGGTGTGCTCGTAGAGGGCGATACGGTGCGCGATTTGCGTTAGGGTGCGGCCCTGTTTGGGTTGCCGCTAATTGTGTTCGATATTGTTCAGATTGGTTTAAAAACCGTTCACGGGCGAAAAGTGACCGTTCATAGCTCGAAATCACGTTTTGCGCTGTTCTTTTTTGTTTGAATGTTAATGTTTCTGTCATACAGAACGCAGCGCGTATGCCCGGACGCGATGCTCTCCATTGGTTCATATGTGAAAGGAACGCAATATGGCAACCAAAGAAGAAATCTCGATGGTTGGATTCGAGATTGTCGCATACGCAGGTGACGCCCAGACCGATCTGCTTGCAGCGCTCGATGCTGCTCGCGAGGGCGATTTTGAGAAGGCCGAACAGCTGCACAAGGATGCCAGCGATGCACTTATCGGCGCCCACGACACGCAGACCAAGCTGCTTTCGCAGGAGGCCGGCGGTGGCGAGATGGAGATGACCTTCATCATGGCTCACGCTCAGGACACTCTCATGACCACTATGATCCTGGAGAAGCAGGCCCGCTTTACCATCGATGCCTACAAGCGCATCGCCGAGCTCGAGGCCAAGCTCGCCTAACGAGCCCTCACAACCAAGTCCCCTTCCAAAAGCTCTGCCGCTACCCGCGGCAGGGCTTTTTCTGTCCTCCTCCAAGTTGCGGTGAAATAGGGACTGAATAGGGGCCGACGGGCGCAAAACAATCCCTATTCCACCGCAACTCATCCGGAGATAGTCATTGGGGACAGTCTTGGTGCGCTCTGTTCGTCTTCCCGTTCGTTTTTTGCTCGGTGGGTATACTTCCTTTCGCATTAAGCCCCGGACTGAGGAGGTATCCAAATGCCGGATAACGGGTCAATACAAAAAAGAGACGCGCACGAGATGGCTCATGGGCGTCCTGTCCAGATAACCGAGCACACGACGGTAACAGAGCTGCAGCCCAGCCTGTCCGATGTCGTGTGCGCAAACAAAAAGCTGCAGATTGGCTTTATCGTTGCGCTCGTGGTACTGGCGCTGCTGTCGGGCTTTGTAGCTCGTCCGCATTTCGCCGATACCAAAACTTGGGACTCCACCATCGAGGTCATCGACCAAAAGAAGGGTAACGTACTGGCGCTCACGACCTCGTGCGTGGCGCTGTCTGCGGGCATTACCGCGCTGCCGGGTGATACGGGAACGCCGGTTGCCGAGCAGCTCGCGCAGCTTTCAGGCAACCTTGGTATCGTGCTTGCCGTGCTCTACCTCGAGAAATACCTGCTAACCATTTTGTGGTCGGTTGGCTTGGGCATCTTAATCCCGTTTGCGTTGGTGCTCTTTGCGGTGTCGCTCGGCATTCACGGGCGCTGGAGCACGAGCACTGTCCTGCGCCGTGTGGCGACACGCGTACTGGTGGTTGCCGTGATCGGCATGGCGCTCGTGCCCGCGAGCGTATGGGTGTCGCAAAAGGTCGATGAAACGTATCGCGTAAGTATTGAGCAAGCTGAGCAAAAGGCTGCGGACGCTGCGGACGCGGCCGACACCACGGACAAGTCAGCCGAGACCAGCTCAAAATCGAACAAGAAAAAATCCGAGGCCACGGAGTCCAAAAACGTGCTCGAGCAGTTGACTGATGGGGCATCGAGCCTTGTTACGTCGGTGACCAGCGGCGCCAAGCAGATGACCGACGAGATCGTGCAGCAGGTGACCAATCTGATTGAAGGCGTCATCGTGATGATCGTGACCTCGTGCGTTATCCCGCTGCTGGTGCTCGTGGCGTTCCTATGGCTAGGACACGTGCTGCTGGGGCTCGATATTTCCGGCCCGGCGAACTATTTGACGGGCCGCTTTCTGGGTGCTCCGTCCAAGCACGCCAAAAAGGGTGGGCAGTCCGAGTAGCTAAAACAGCTGTATATACCGGGGAATACCGCCGAAGGGCGGCCGAGACGCGTTCTCGGCCGCCCTTTTGTTTGTTGAACACATGGTCGCTACGTCCGCGCCCGGCTCAAACGGTCAGCAATCATCCGTGAACGATATTTGTTCAAAAAAGAACAAAGATAAACAAATAGTTGTTGCAGTTAGTGTTCGAATGTGTTCAAATAAACATGAACAGTGAAGAACCGCACATTCAGATGCCCGGACCTGAACGCGATTCAACACTTCCAAACAGAAACTACGCACCTGCGTATCTCTCAAGGAGGATGTCATGAGGGTTGTAATCGCTTCCGATGCCGACGGTATGTCGATGAAGGAGTCCATCAAGGAGATGCTCATCGCCGACGGTCACGAGGTCGTCGACTATTCCGAGACCCCTGCCGCGGACTTTGTCGATTCCGCGACCGCCGTTGCCAAGGACCTGCTGGAGCACAAGGATTCCCAGGGCTTTGCATTCGATAAGTACGGCGTCGGCTCCTATATGGCCGCCGTCAAGATCAAGGGCATGGTCGTCGCCAACATTTCCGACGAGCGTTCCGCTTACATGACCCGCGAGCACAACGGCTCGCGCATGGTCACCATGGGCCCGGGCGTTGTGGGCACCGAGGTCGCCAAGAAGATCGCCCGCGAGTTCCTGCGCGCCCAGTACGCCGGCGGCCGTCACCAGATCCGTGTCGACATGCTCAACAAGATGGCCTAACGAGAGCCACCGAGAACTCGAACTTCTACCTCAACTTGTGAATTCAGACGAAAGGACGTTCTGATGAAGAAGACCATCGCAATCGGTTGCGACCATATCGTTACGGACGAGAAGATCTATCTGGCCGACCGCCTGGAGCAGGCTGGCTACAAGGTGCTCGACTGCGGCACCTACAGCCACACCCGTACGCACTATCCCATCTACGGCAAGGCCGTGGGCGAGGCCGTTGCCAGCGGCAAGGCCGACTTTGGCGTGGCCCTGTGCGGCACCGGCATCGGCATCACCAACGCCGTCAACAAGGTTCCCGGCGCCCGCTGCGCCCTGGTCCGCGACATGACCTCTGCCCTGTATGCCCGTCGCGAGCTCAACGCCAACATCGTGGGCTTTGGCGGCAAGATTACCGGCGAGTTCCTGATGGCCGATATCATGCTTGCCTTCCTGGAGGAGCCCTACGAGAAGACCCCCGAGCACGATGCCCTGATCGCCAAGATCGATGCCTGCAATAAGGCCGACGCCGAGGCTCAGGCTGACCCGCACTTCTTTGACGAGTTCCTCGAGAAGTGGGACCGCGGCGAGTACCACGACTAATTAGGTTCCGGCGTTCTGCCGAACGCCGGACCGGCCGACGCTGCGAAGCCATCTGGCGGGCAATCTGCCGTTCAGCTTCGGCGGCATGACCAGAAGGTCAATGCCGCCTCGCTTCACGGCACCTTGCCTCGCCAGCTGACTTCTCGCTGACGTTGGGGGTACCTGTGGGGTTACCGCTGTTGTTGCGAAGCTTTCTGGTTCAGTAAGCTGCTCCGATAACACGTTTGCTTGCTGAGCTTGTGGGCTTCGTTTTGGCGGGACCCAGTATTCTGCAGCTTTTCAATTGACGGCTCGCGTTTCTGTGAGGGGGCGCGGGCCGGTTTTCTATCAGCCCTATTGACTTGGCGGGCTGTCATAAGAAAGGGAAGGCTCCTATGGAGTTTGTTCTTGATAACGGCTCTGTCCGCATTGCGTTGAGCACGGCTGGCGGATCGTTCACTTCTATTGCGGCCAACGGCCGTGAGTACCTGTGGCAGGGTGACCCGGCGGTCTGGTCGGGCCAGGCACCCATTTGTTTCCCGATCTGCGGCGGCCTTCGCGACGGTCACGCAATGACCATGGGCGGCCGCGAGATTAAGCTCGCCCGTCATGGCTTTGCTCGCAAACAGGAGTGGAAGCTCGAGGAGCAGGGCGACAACATGGTCGCGCTGAGCCTAAGCTCTGCCGACCATGCCGAGTTGCTCGAGCAGTACCCGTATCCGTTTAAGATCGTTGCTCGTTACATGATCGATGCGGAAAAGGTGGCTGTGTCGTACGAGGTGACCAATGAGGGCACCGAGGACATGCCGTTCTTTGTGGGCGGTCACCCTGGCTTTAAGTGCCCGCTTGACGAGGGCGAGTCCTATGACGACTACGAGCTCCGTTTTGAGCAGCGCGAGGCCGCCGAGCTCTGTACTGCCGTTCCCTCGACGGGCCTGATTGATGTTGAGCATCGCAGCAAGAACCCGATGGTTGGCCATGACCTGCCGCTGACGCACGAACTCTTTGACTTCGCAGAGACCATCTTTGACGTGCTTGAGAGCCGCGTGGTTACGCTGACCAAGAAAACCGAGGACAAGGGCGTGCGACTGACGTTCCCCGATATGCCGTACCTGATTGTGTGGAGCAAGCCCGAGGGTGACTTTGTGGCCGTGGAACCGTGGGGCGGCCTGTCCACCTGCTCCGACGAGGACGATATTCTGGAGCACAAGCGCGGCTGCCTGGTGGCCAAGCCGGGGGAGACCGTTACTCGCGGCTTTGAGATCGAGATCCTTTAACGAGCTATCGTATGTTTGGGGCCGCGCGTGTCGTGCCCCGGAAACAGGAGTTCAATATGATTCTGACCGTTACCATGAACCCGTCGATTGATACGCGCTATCAGCTCGACAAGTTGATCATCGACGACGTGAACCGCGTGACGCCCGAAAAGACCGCTGGCGGTAAGGGCCTCAACGTGAGCCGCGTGTTGCTGCAGCTGGGCGACGACGTGCTCGCGACCGGTCTGCTCGGCGGCCACATGGGTGCCTATATGGCCGAGCTCATGGATGCTGACGGCGTCAAGAACGAATTTGTGCCCATCGCCGGTGAGACGCGCATTTGCCTGAATATTCTGCACGAGGGTAATCAGACCGAGCTTTTGGAGAGCGGCCCGCAGATCACCCCGGCCGAGCTCGAGGCCTTTACGGCCAAGTTCGCCGAGCTTGCGGCGAAGGCGGACGTTGTGACGCTTTCGGGCTCGCTGCCGCGTGGTGTCGATGCCGGCTACTATGCCGAGCTCGTCAAGATTGCCGAGGAGGCGGGCGCCAAGGTGCTGCTCGACACCTCGGGTGCATCGCTGGAGGCCGCGCTGGAGTCCGACGCTAAGCCTGAGCTCGTAAAGCCCAACCTGACCGAGATTAACGGCCTGCTGGGTACGTCCTTTACGACCGATGATGTCGATGCCCTGCGCGAGGCGCTTGCCGCCGATGACCGTTTTGCCGGTATCCCCTGGGTTGTCGTTTCGATGGGCGCTGCCGGTTCGGTGGGCTTCCATGAGGGCCGCGCGTTCCGCGCCAAGACGCCCGCGATTGCGGCTGTGAACGCGACGGGTTCCGGTGACTCGACCATTGCCGGTTTTGCGCATGCCATTGCTGCTGGTGCCGACGACGTCACGGTGCTCAAGACCGCCAATACCTGCGGCAAGCTCAACGCCATGGATCCCAAGACCGGCCACCTGGTCATGGACCGCTGGGACGAGGTCTACAACAGCGTTGTCGTGACTGAACTGTAGGGTTACGCGGTTTTACCAAACCGCGTAACGGCGCGACGCTGCAAACGCCCCTAAGCGGCAATCTGACGTTCAATCGTCGGGCATGACCAAAAGGTCAATGCCCTCCTCTTTCACGTCACCTTGCTCGCTTAGGGGCGTTTTCGCTGTCGTTGCCAAGACACCGGCGTTGCCTTGGTCGCAAATAGTCATTGGGGACGCTCTTTAATGACTAGTCGTTTAAGAACGCCCCTTAAGAATGACCCCAATGACTACACTCAAAAACGGCGCCCGTCGGTGATGTTGCCGGCGGGCGCCGTTGTCGTGTAGACGCTATTTGTTGAGTGCGTGCGTTCGAGCTCGCATGCTATAGCGAGTCGATAAAGCGCTGTTGGGCGGCGCGTCCTGCCTCGTCCCACTTAAAGACGCCGGCGTTGTCGAGCACGTGGCCAAACACCACGCCGACCTCTTCGTGCAGGATGTCGATGGCGTTGTCGGCCGTAAGCTCGTCGGCGCGGCGGGCAAAGACGTCCTCAGCCCATGCGGCGTGGCTGCGGCAAAGGTCGTCGCCCTCGAGCGCGCCGGCAAGGTCGTAGCTGGCATCTGCCTTGGCCGCCAGCAGGTGCTCGCGGACAGCGCCGAGCTCGGGAACCAAGCGCGGCGGCAAAATGGCCAGGCCCATGACCTCGATCAGGCCGATGTTCTCCTTTTTGATGTGGTGGTACTCAGCATGCGGATGGAATACGCCCAGCGGATGCTCGTCGGTCGTGATGTTGCAGCGAAGCGCCAGGTAGGCCTCGTAGATTTCGCCGCCGGCGTTGCCGCGGGAGTCGACGCGGCGGATGACGGGCGTCACGGTGTTGTGGGCCACGCCGTCGGCCGTGTGTGCGATGACGCCAACCGACTCATCGGTCCACTCGCGCCAGGCAAGGATAATCTTCTCGGCGGCGTCGAGCAGCTGGGCGCGGTCGTGCGATCGTAGTCGCAGCACCGAAAGCGGCCACTGTAACACGGTACCGATGACCTGGTCAAAGCCCGGCACGCTAAACTGCGAGACCTCGGCGGCGTGCATCATGGGGAACTCGTGCGCGCCGCCCTGGAAGTGGTCGTGCGACAGAATCGAGCCGCCCACGATGGGCAGGTCGGCGTTGGAGCCAATGAAGTAGTGCGGGAACAGGTCGACAAAGTCGAGCAGGCAGGTCAGCCCCTTGCGGTCGACGTGCATCGGACGATGCTCGGAGCTCATGGCAATGCAGTGCTCGTTAAAGTACGCGTACGGGCTGTATTGGAAGCCCCAGCGCTCGCCGTCGAGCTTAATGGGGATAACGCGCAGATTCTGGCGGGCGGGATGGGCGCCGCCGTCGGCTGCAGCGGAGCGTCCGGGATAGCCTTCGTTTTCGATGCAGAGCTGGCAGGCGGGATACTTCTCGCCCGTGTTTTTGGCGGCGCCGGCCGCGGCAATATCGCGCGGGTCCTTTTCGGGCTTTGACAGGTTGATGGTAATCTCGAGGTCGCCCCAGTTGGTGGGGGTGCTCCATTTGATGTTGCGCGCGATGGCGGCACGGCGCACGTAGCCGGCGTCGCAGCACAGGCCGTAGAACCAGTCGGTCGCGGCGCGGGGCTCGTTGACGCCCATGCGTCCGTTGAACTCCTCGTTTACAACCGAAGGCCTTGGCATGAGCGCGCCCATGATGCGCATGGCGATGCGGTCGCGGCCCGATGCCGTGTCCTCGGCGGCGCCGTTGGCAACAGCCGCCTCGGCAAGCGCGGCAAGTGTGCCTTCAAGGTCAAAGTTGGGCAGGGTGTCGGGGTGCAAGAGCGAGAGTTTTTCGGCCTGGAGCGCCCAGGCCATGTCGAGCGCCGGGCCCGTAGCACCGATGCACTCGAGAATGGTGTTATACGCCCAGATGCGATCGTCCTGGCCGATCATCGATCGGTGGATAGCGTACTCGATCAGGTTCTGCGCGGCCTCGCGCACGTCAGTCATTACAGCCATGCCGCGTAAGCCCCCTTGTCAGAAATTGCGTAGTGGCGGGCAGAGCCCTCGCCCAGCCAGCCGTTCATCTTGGTGATAAAGGTGTCGACCAGGTCGAGCGGCACGAAGGCCTGGATGGTGCCACCAAAGCCGCCACCGTGGATACGGACGGCGCCACGGCCGTCGAGCACGTGCTCGGCCAGTGCCAGGGCATACATCGAGGGCTGCTCGGAGCCCAGCTTGGCAACGACATTCTGTAGGTACATGGCAGAGCTGGCGCCGGACTCGCGCGTCAGGACCAGGAACTGATCGATGTCGCCGGCGTTCAGGGCAGCCCAGCGCTTATCGACCAGGCCGTTTTCGTACCAGTAGTGAACGGCGCGCAGGCAGGCGCGGTCGCCCAGCTTGGCGCGCAGCTCGGGGAGCTTGGCGTCAAAGTCCGCCACGTTTACCTCGCACAGGCGTGCCTTGCCAAACTCGGCGGCGACGTCCTGCATCTCGCGCGGAACGGCGGCGTAGTCTTCGGTGGCGGCCACGTGGTCGGCACCGACCTTAACGAGCACGAGAGCATAACCGTGATCCTCAAAGTTGAGCTCGAGCTTCTGGGTTTTAGGCTGAGCCTGATCCTCAAAGTCCATGTAGGCGAGGCCGCCCAAGCAAACGGCGGCCTGGTCCATCAGACCGCAGGGCTTGCCGTAATAGTTGTTCTCGGTGCGCTGGCTCATCTGGGCGAGCGTGACGGGCTCAATGGCGGGCGCGCCCCAGAGCGTCTCCATGGCACGACCGTACGCGGCTTCGACGGCGGCAGAGCTGGAAAGGCCGCCGCCCGAGGGGACGGAGCAGGTAAAGGCAAAGTCGAAGCCTTTGGGCTCAACGCCAAGGGCTGCGATTTCGTGGGCCATGCCGCGGACGAGGCTCGCGGACGTGCCCTTCTCGGACTCCTGAACGTCTAGCGTGTCGAGCGCGATCTCAAACGTGGGATAGCCCTCGTCGGCTACGCGAACCTTGTTGGAATCGGTTGCCACGGCGATGCCGTCGACGGCGACATCGAGCGAGCCGGCGATAACGTGGCCACCCTCGTGGTCAGTGTGGTTGCCGCTGATCTCGGAGCGGCCGGGCGCGTGCACGTAGAGCACCTGGCGGTCGCCGATGGGGCCAAACTCCTCCTCGAACAGCTTGGTGAGCGTGGCGAATGTCTTTTCGTCGGGGGTGGTCATGGGAGTCCTTTCCTTGGCGCGCCCGGGTGGGTTTTGCGTCGTTATGAGTACGTTAACAACTTAAAGCGGCATGAACCAAGTGTTCACGATACCGCACGTTACGGGCTATGTTAACGTACTCATAACACATCGCTTGTCACTTTTTGAGAATCTGGTAATCGGTAGAAATTCAGCCGTGAACGGTACTGCCGTATGGACTTATAAAGCAGAAGAGATGCAGATAGAAAAAGTAGAGTACGTTAACATGCGTCCGACGATAGCGGGCCTCGGCGCGGGATGTATTTCTGCCCGGGCCGGCATTCACGCTATTCAGATCTCGCAAGGGTGAAGGTGATCCTGTGGCAAGGCGCCCGTCCAACGATACCAGTTCGCGTCCGGTCTCCATGGCCGACGTCGCCCGCGCTGCCGGCGTTTCGCAGCAGACGGTTTCGCGCGTCGCCAACGGCTTGCCTAACGTTAACGAGCAGACGCGCCAGCGCGTGCAGGCCGCTATGCAAAAGCTCGGCTTTCGTCCGAGTTATGCCGGTCGCTCGCTGCGCGACGGCCGTTATCATTCGGTCGGCCTGTGCGTCAACGATGTCACCAAGTTTGGCAACCTCTCAATGATCGACGGCATCGCCAGCGCTGCTCGCGAGCATAATTGCGCCATCACGCTGGTCGAGATGTCCAAGACCGAGGAGTTTTCGCTTGCCGAGGCCACGCGTCGTATGGCCGCATTGCCGGTGGACGGCATCATCATCGGTATGAGTCGCATGGCGCCCGATTTTGAGACGTTTGATCCACTGCCGGGCATTGGCACGGTCATCGTTACCATGTACGCGCACCCGCGGGTGACCACGGTCGATTCCGACCATTACGGCTGCTCGCTATTGCTTATGGATCACCTGTTTGAGCTAGGGCACGAGCAGATTCGCTATATTGGCGGCCCGTCATTCTCGGTCGACGAGCAATTTCGTCGCGCCGGTTGGCAGGATGCACTCGAGCGTAAACACATCGAGCCGGCAGAGCCGCTCGAGGGCGACTGGTCTGCCAACAGCGGCTACGAGGCCGGCAGGTACCTGGCCGAGCACGATCGCACCATGACGGCGATTTACGCGGCAAACGACCAGATGGCAAATGGCGCGATTGCAGCGCTGCGCGATAGCGGCCTGCGCGTGCCCGAGGACGTGAGCGTGGTGGGTGTCGACGATTCGCTCGATGATTTTGTCGCGCATAACGAGCTCACGACCGTTCGATTCGATTTGCATCAGCGCGGACGCGAGGTATTCGAGCATGCGGTTCCCGAGGCGGGTACGGCGGGCAAAACCGTTGCCATTCGTATTCCCGGCCAGCTCATTATTCGACATAGCACGGCGATACCACGCTCATAGTTTGCGCAGGTAAACGGCGATTTATCGTATTTCAATAACAATCGGTAAGGATGCCGGCAGATAACAGTTGGAATGCTGCCGAGTGCTATGATAGACGGGTTATTTTGTCTATCTAGGAGGCTTTGCCTGATGGAGATCACCAAGGATATCCGCTACGTTGGCGTCGACGATCACGACATTGACCTGTTCGAGGGCCAGTACGATGTGTCCGAGAATGGTATGGCATACAACAGCTACGTTATCTTGGGCGAGAAGATCGCTGTCGCCGATTCGGTCGACGGTGGTTTTGTCGACGAGTGGCTCGGCAACCTCGAGGCCGCGCTCGATGGACGTACGCCCGACTACCTGGTTATCCATCACATGGAGCCCGATCACTCTGCTGGCATCGCCGCCTTTATGGAGCGCTACCCCCAGGCACAGATTGTGGCCAGCATGGGTGCCTTCCGCATGATGGTCAACTACTTTGGCACCGACTACCCCGAGCGCAAGATGGTCGTCAAAGAGGGCGACGTGCTCGATCTAGGCGGTCACAGCCTAACGTTTGTCGGCGCTCCCAACGTTCACTGGCCCGAGGTGATTTTCTCCTACGAGTCTACCGACAAGGTGCTCTTTAGTGCCGACGGCTTTGGCAAGTTCGGCGCCAACGACATCGAGGACCCGGAAGGCTGGGCTTGCGAAGCGCGCCGCTACTACTTTGGCATCGTCGGTAAGTTCGGCAAATTCGTGCAGACCGTGCTCAAGAAGGCCGCCGCTCTGGATATCCAGATCATCTGTCCGCTCCATGGTCCTGTTCTTACCGAGAATCTGGGCTATTACCTCGACACCTACAACACCTGGTCGAGCTATCAGCCCGAGGACGAGGGCGTCACGATTGCCTATGCGAGCGTGTACGGCCATCTGAAGGCCGCCGTTGAGGAGCTTGCATCTGCGCTCGAGGCCCGCGGCCAGAAGGTTTCCGTCTTTGACTTGGCTCGCGACGACATGGCCGAGGCCGTTGAGGATGCGTTCCGCTATGACCGTCTGGTGCTCGCCTCCATCACCTATCAGGGCGAGATCTTCCCGTTCATGAGCACCTTTATCCACACGCTTGCCGAGCACGCCTATCAGAACCGTACGGTGGCGCTCGTTGAGGCCGGCTCCTGGGCGCCCACCGCTGCCAAGGTTATGACCAAGGAGCTCGAGGGCATGAAGGACATCACCCTGGCGCAGAACAAGGTGACCGTGCTGGGCTCGCTCAACGACGCCTCGCGCGCTCAGATCGAGGTTCTCGCCGACGAGCTGTCCAAGTAGCGACACATTCACTTCTGATGCTCAACCACCACAAAGGAGACCTTTGTGGTGGTTTTTGTTTAAGCGCCGGCGATGACGAGGGCTGGACGTGAGCTGTCAGTGGCCTCGGCGATCGAGGTGGCGACGGCATGGTCGGGGTCACGGTCCATCACGATGGAGTCGACATCGGCAAGCTCGGCAAAGCGGTACATGCCGCGTCCGTTAACCTTGCTGGCGTCCATGAGGGCGACGCTTTGACGGGCGGCACCGACCATAGCCGCTTTGGTCTCGGCCATCTGGGGAAAGTCGGTCGTAAAGCCGCAGCTGGGGACAAAGGCGCCGGGGCACATGACGGCCAGATCGGCATGGACCATTTGGAGCGCCTGCATAGTGAGCGGTCCGTACAAATAACGATGGCCTTTGCGCAGCGCCCCGCCCAGCATGACGACATCGACTGAGGGCATGCTCTCGTCGATGTAATCGGCAATGGTAATGTCGGCCGTGATGACGGTGATACCGTCGCGCTGATCGAGGAGCCGGACGAACTCGAGCGCCGTGGTGCCCGAGTCGACGAGCAGCGTGTCGCCGTCATTGACAAGCTCGATGGCGCTTTGCGCGATGGCCTGCTTGGCGGCGACGTTGACATTGATGCGGCGATCCTGCGTGGAAACGGTTAGGCGTTTGTGGAGCGATACGGCACCACCATGTGTGCGGCGCAGCTTGCCTGCTTCGGCGAGCGCGTCAAGGTCGGCGCGGGCGGTGACGGAGGACACGCCAAAGGTCTGGGCGATTTCTGCTACCTGCACCGAGGCATTATGATCGAGCATTTCCAAAATGGCGGTACGGCGTTCGTCGGCAAAGGCACGGTTGGTGGCTTGGGCCATGCTTGCTCCATTCTCGGCTAAATTTGCAGGAATTGTGTTGACTCTATTTTCGTTCATTTTCTTTTTGAGTAAGAAAACACCTTTCGATTACTTATCTTTTCTATAAAAGAAAGACGCTGAACGCCCAAAATTCAATATCGAACATGTCCACTCGGCTCAAATTCCTTCCGTTTACTTTTCAAAAACGACTGTATTGACCTGCATGGGCTCAATATCTCGCGCGTGTAAAGCCGCTGAATTTCATACAATGAGCGCAGCAAAACGCAAGGTAAACGCCTTGTGAACAACTACGCCCGATGTCCAGATGCGGGCGAGGGAGAGGAGCAAACGCTCATGGCACTTGTTACCACCGAAAAGATGCTCAAGGACGCTCAGGCCGGCCACTACGCCGTCGGCGCTTTCAACGTCGAGAACCTCGAGTTTGTTATGGCCGTTCTGGCCGCTGCCGAGGAGACCAAGTCCCCCGTCATCATGCAGACCACCCCGGGCACCATCAAGACCGCTGGTCTGGACTACTTCTACGGCATGGTCAAGGCTGCCGCCGAGCGCGCTTCCGTGCCCGTCGCTCTGCACCTCGATCACGGCGATGGCTATGACCGCTGCATGCAGGCTTTCCGCACGGGCTACACCTCTGTCATGATTGACGGTTCGCACGAGTCCTTCGAGGACAACATCGCCCTGACCAAGTCCGTCGCCGACGCTGGCCGCGCCATGGGCGTGCCCGTCGAGGCCGAGCTCGGTAAGGTTGGTGGCAAGGAGGACGACGGTCCCGCGGTTGAGGGCGAGAGCCCCTACACCGATCCTGCCGAGGCCAAGGAGTTCGTCGAGCGTACCGGCTGCACCTCCCTCGCTATTGGCGTTGGCACCAGCCACGGCGTGTACACGAGCGATCCGCACATCGAGCAGTCCGTGGTCAAGGCTATCCGCGACGCCGTCGACGTGCCGCTGGTTCTGCACGGCACCTCCGGTGTGCCCGATGAGCAGGTTGCCGAGGCTGTGAAGAACGGCATCTGCAAGGTTAACTACGCCACCGAGCTGCGTCAGGCCTACACCAAGGGCTTCATGGCCTACATGGCCGAGAACCCCGCCTGCTTCGACCCCAAGAAGCCGGCCAAGGAGGGTATGCGTGAGATCACCGAGCTGGTTAAGATCCGCATGACCAACCTCAACTCCGTGGGCAAAGCAGAGTAACAGCAAGGGTACTCCGACTCGCTATATATCCCGGGGAGGGACGAGGGCTTAGTTCCCCAATCGTCCTCGGGCATGCAAAAAGCCTCGCTGCGCACTTCGTGCGGCGAGGCTTTTTGCCCCCTGCGGAAAGATTGGGGAACTAAGCCCTCGTCCCTCCCAGGTTGACCTACTCGAGGTCGTCGCCCTTGTGGCGTTAGGGCGGAAATGGGTGGGGCGTTAGGGCTTCTTTGCTGATGGGGGATTAGTATGCCCGGGCTTGGTTGGGGAAGGTTTTGTCTAGGGATGCTTGGAGCTTTTCGAACGATGCTCGCAAGTTGTGGCTCTGGTCGGTTGAGCGCTTGGCTTTTGTGGTGGGGGAGTCGAGGAGGCCGTTTCTCTGTGTCGGGGGGAAGGAGAAAAGGTTTGCATGATTTAGGGATGGCTGCTGTGCTGCGTCGTTGGAAGAATGCATGCTTATGCGGCCTCCTCGATGTCCACCAAAAGGTTGCGCACGGGGTGTGCTGCTAGGTCCCGTGCGTTGGCAGTATTATGCCGCGGCTGCTGCAAAGAAGCGCTAAAGAAAGGCTTAACCTGGTTTGATGTTACGATGAAATCGCAGGTCAAAGCGATCGAGTAACACTCTTGAAAGGTTGGGGGCTTAAGGGCTTTCTAAGGTTTGTGGCGCGGATGTGGCTTGCCTGTGTGGGGCGTGTGGACGGCTCGTTCCTAGCGCTGCGGCTCTGCAGTGCGCACCTGCTCGATGACCTTTTCCATGGTGGCGTCGATGCGGTCCTTTTTGAGTTCGCATTCCCAGATGGTTATGGGCGTCCAGCCCATTTGGGTAAGCGCGTCGATGGCAGCGCGGTCGCGCTCGACGTTGCGACGGAACTTTGCCTCCCAAAACTCAACGTTGCGCTTGGGCTGGCTGGGGCTGCACTTGGGGCAGCGGTGCCAAAAGCAACCGTTGACGAAGATGGCGATCTTGCGGCCGGGGAAGGCGATGTCGGGCTTGCCGGGAACCTTCCATTCCAAGCGATAGCCGGTGAGGCCCGCTGCGCGCAGGCGCTGGCGAACGAGCAGCTCTGGCTTGGTATTGGCGCGCTTGTTGCCCTTCATGGACTTTTTGATGGCGGCGCGACGGCGGACCAGTTCGCGCTCGTCAGCGGAGAGGTCCGAGGTATCGATGCCGTCGAGCAGACCGGGCTTGGGACGCTTCTTGCTGCGGCGCTTAGGTGCGCGCTTGGGTTTGGTGGCGGGTTTGTCGGCTGTGTTGGGCACGGCGTCATCGGCGGAGCTTGTCTCGAGTCGGTCTTCCTTCAGCTCAATCAGGGCATCGATAAGCCCCTTGTCGGCGGGCATCCATTCCACCGTGGCAAGCGAGGCGCGCGGAATCCAGCGGATATCGAGCTGTCGGTCGTGCTTCTGGGGTTCATCGGATTCATCGGCGAGCGAGCAGTAGTAGCACTCCATGGAGAGATGGAAATCGGGGTAGTCATACTCAACGGTATAGAAATCGCGCAGGTTGGTGACTTTTACCTGCAGCTCTTCCATGAGCTCGCGGCGTACGGCGTCCTCGGGCGTCTCGCCGCGCATGAGCTTGCCACCGGGGAACTCCCAAAGTCCCAGCATGTCGCCATAGCCGCGCTGCACGGCAAGCAGCTCGTCAGATCCTTCCTTGCGAATGATCCCAGCGGCAACATGAACAGTCTTCAACAGGAGTCCTCTCTCAATATCAACACGTGGCAGGGTAGCTACCCGTACCTTACACAACGGTAAGGCAAGCGTAAGCCATATCGATGGTAGCCGACTCGTCTTCTTGCGACTATAGATGCCGTAGACTAATCGCAAGAAAGGACTCGGTATGCAAACCACGCAAGCAGCGACCCCGGTACTGGAGGTCGCGCATCTCGAAAAGGTATACGGTGCGCTGGGCAATGTGACCCGCGCGCTCAACGACGTTAGCTTTACCGTCAACCGCGGCGAATTTGTGGGCATCATGGGCGCCTCGGGCTCGGGTAAGTCGACGTTGCTCAACTGCGTCTCGACCATCGATAGCGCCACGAGCGGCACGATTCGCATCAACGGGCAGGACGTAACACGCATGAAGCAGGCTAAGCTTTCGCAGTTCCGCCGCGAGGAGCTTGGCTTTATCTTCCAGGACTCCAACCTGCTCGATACGCTCACAGCACGCGAGAACATCGCCCTGCCGCTCACCATCGCCCGCACAAACTCGGCAGAGATCTCGACCCGCGTGCAGGATGTGGCAGCGCGCCTGTCCATCAGTCAGGTGCTCGACAAGTATCCCTACCAGATGTCCGGCGGCCAGCAGCAGCGCGTTGCCGCGGCTCGCGCGCTCGTCACCGACCCCACCATGATCATGGCCGACGAGCCTACCGGCGCCCTCGACTCCAAAAGCGCCCGCCTGTTGCTCGAGAGCCTAGAGGCCCTCAACCGCCGCCTGCGCGCCACCGTGCTCATGGTCACGCACGACAGCTTTGCCGCCAGCTACACGAGCCGTGTGCTGTTTATCCGCGACGGCAAGATCTTCACCGAGCTGCGCCGCGGCGACACCGACCGCCGAGAGTTCTTCGACCGCATTATGGAGGTCGTTGCCATGATGGGCGGTGAGGGCTCCGATGCTCTGTAAACTCGCTTGGGGCAACGTCCGCCGCGCCGGCCGCGACTACCTCGTCTACCTTTTGACGCTCACCCTGGGCGTCACGGTCTTCTATGCCTTTAACACCATCTCGATGCAGGTCGACATCGCCGGCATCGATGAAGAGGGCTTGGCGCAGGTTATGGGCAGCATGCTCGGCGACCTGACGTACTTTTTGGCCGGTGTCATGGCCTTTTTGATGGTGTATGCCAATAACTTCATCATGAAACGCCGCAAGAAGGAGTTTGGCCTGTACCAGGTGCTCGGCATGGGGCGCGGGCGCGTCGCCACGATCATGGCGCTCGAGACCGTGATCGTCTCGGTCGTGGCCTTTGTCGCCGGCATTGTGCTGGGTATGGGACTCTCCCAGCTCATGACGTTCTTTACGGCCTCGCTCTTTAAGACACAGATTGCCAATTTCCACTTCTTTTTCTCGGTGCATGCGTTCAATCTGACCCTTGCCTGCATGCTCGTAATGTTTGTGCTCACGCTACTGCTGAACCTTCGCGCCGTGCGTCGTACCAAACTCATCGAGCTTATGGGTGCCGAGCGTCGCAACGAGAGCATCAAGACACGCAACCCCTGGATCGCGATTGCCATCTTTGCCGTGGGCGTGGTGCTTGTGGGCATGGCCTATTACCGTCTGCTACGTGATGGGTTCCCGCTAACCGCGACGGACAGCAAGCTGCAAGAGGCCATGAACCAGTTTGGTATTACGACCGCTATGGTTACCGTGGGCACCTTTGCCCTGTTCTGGGGACTCTCGGGCATGCTCATCAAGCTGCTGCAGAGCCTGCGCAGCGTGTATTGGCGCGGCCTCAACATGTTTACCGTGCGCCAGCTTGCGGCCAAGGTCAACACGGTGTGCTTTTCGATGGGCGTCATCGCGATGCTCCTGTTTTTGGCCATCACCTCGGTGACGTGCGGTATGTCGATTGCCAATGTGATGAACGAAAACCTGGAGCGCTATAACCCTGTTGACGTGTCTCAGACGTATGTCTATTACACGCCCGATACGCTCGACTACTACAAAGAATATGTCAATCCGTCTGAAGCCGACCGCATGGTGCTAGCCGATACAACGGTCGATTTGTACTCCGCATGGCACGGCAAGGGCAAGTCGGCGGACAACAACGACGAGACCGGCAAGAAGGTCAATATCGCCGATGTTGCCGGTGAGCATGTTCAGATCGATTCGTATCTGAGTTACCCGTTTGGCGGTTCGAATCCTTCGGTGTCTGCGGGTGAGATGTGCAAGACCATGGGCGAAAAGCTCCCCAAGGCGCTCGGGGGTAGCAATGCCGATACGATGGGTCTGTTTGTGACGCCGGCGAGCCAGTACAACAAACTGCGCCAGATGATGGGCGAGGAGCCGGTGAGCATTGGCCGCGACCAGTACCTGCTTACGTGTGATATGGGCGGTGGGCTGGGCGACCTGTACACCAAGTACATGGCCGGCGGCCATACCCTCACCTTGGGCGGGCATGAGCTCAAGCCCGCAACCGATAAGTCGGACAAGGACACGGCGGCCATCGCCAACTCGGCGATGGGCAGTAATCCGGGTACCGTCGTCGTTGCCGACGAGCTGTTGTCCCAACTTAATCTGCAGCCGTATTCCAGTAGCCTGCTCGTTAATTACAAACAGGGGATGGATACGACCGAGGCAGACGAGAGCATTAAATACACTTTGCTCGACAATCTGCTCGTTGACGGCAAGGAGCCGGGGTCATGGGGAATCTTCATCACACGCTCCGAGATGTACACGCAAGCAGCGCAAATGAACGGCATGATTAGCTATCTGGCCATCTACATTGGCTTTGTATTGGTCGTTGCATGCGCGGCGATTCTGTCGATCCAGCAACTCTCCAACGTGGCCGACGGCAGCCGCAGCTATCGTGTGCTGGCACAGATCGGCTGTGAGGACCGCCAGATTCGCCATTCGGTGATGGCGCAGCAAGCGGTATTCTTCCTGTTCCCGCTGGCAGTGGGCCTGGCGCACTCCTTTGTGGCACTTAAGGTGATCATCGAGCTGGTGAGCATATTCGGAAATATGAGCATCGGTGGCACCGTGGGCCTCACCTGTGCAATCTTCCTGGCAGCCTACGGCGGCTACTTCCTGGTGACCTACCTCATGAGCACCGGCATGGTGCGAGCCGCCATCGCCACCCGCTACAGCGAGTAACTCGTTCAGCTTGGAATTATCGTAGGTTGACCATAGGTCAGCGAAAACGCCCCTAAGCGAGCAAGGTGACGTGAAAGAGGAGGGAAGCGTACTTCGGTACGCGACCGACGATTGAACGTCAGATTGCCGCTTAGG
>JAGZGX010000013.1:0-58005 GCA_018367075.1 Collinsella sp. | reverse complement strand
GCCGGGGCGGGTTAAGTTTGTCGCGAGTTCCGCACGCAAAGGAAAGCACTTAATGTGCTTTCCGTCTTGCGCAGGACTGTAGAGCAGCAAACTTAACTCGCCCCGGCCCCCGATGGCCCCAGACCGGCGGGATGGACCAGTTCAGATGGGGCTTTGATGCATGGGTGGTCTGTTGGTGGGCAAATGGGTATCATACTGTGGTTACTGCGTCGACTCTATGATGCATGTTTGTACGTTCCCGACGGTCGGTTTGCCAGAAGCGCCCCGTCGGTTGTTTCAGACCCGTTTCGAAGAAAGGAAACAACACTAACCTATGGCAGCTAAAAAATCATCTCCCTTGAAGATCATCCCGCTCGGCGGCCTTGACGGCATCGGCAAGAACATGACGGTCTTCGAGTGCGGCGACGACATGGTGCTCGTCGACGCCGGCCTCATGTTCCCGGATGACTCCCAGCCCGGTATCGACCTGGTGCTTCCCGACTACACCTATGTTTTGGAGAACGAGGAAAAGCTCCGCGGTATCGTCGTCACCCACGGCCACGAGGACCACACCGGTTCGCTTCCGTACCTGCTGCAGGACCTCAACAATAAGGTGCCCATCTTTTCGAGCAAGCTGACGCTTGGCTTTATCGAGGGCAAGCTTTCTGAGTTCCGCATCCGCGCACCCAAGTTCCGCGAGGTCAAGGGCGGCAGCCATGTCAACCTCGGCGGCATCTCGCTCGACTTCTTCTCGATGACGCACTCCATTCCCGGCGCTCTGGGCGTGTTCATCCGCACCAACCAGGGTACCGTTATGCACACCGGCGACTTTAAGCTCGACCAGACGCCCATCGACGGCGTCACGCCCGACTATGCCGCTATCAGCCGCTTTGCCAAGCAGGGTATCGACCTGCTGCTTTCTGACTCCACCAACGCCACGGTTCCCGGCTTTACCAAGTCCGAGGCCGAGGTTGGTCCCAACCTGCTGCACGCCATCAAGAACGCGCCGGGTCGCGTGTTCGTTGCGTCGTTCTCGAGCCACATCCATCGTTTGCAGCAGATCTGCGATGCCGCCCGCAAGTGCGGCCGTAAGGTCGTTGTGACCGGTCGCTCCATGCTCACTAACACCCGCGTGGCGCGCGAGCTTGGCTACCTCAACATCGACGACGCCGATATCATCGATGCCTTTGACATTGATAACCTGCCTGACGACAAGATTGTTGTCATGTGCACCGGTTCGCAGGGCGAGCCGCTGTCGGCCCTGTCCCGCATGGCCAATGGCGAGCACAAGACGCTCTCCATCCACGAGGGCGATACCGTTATCCTCTCGGCAACTCCTGTTCCCGGCAATGAGAAAGCCGTCCAGCAGGTCGTCAACAGCCTGGCCAAGCTCGGCTGCGACGTGTGGGATAAGAACCGCGCCCTCGTTCACGTTTCCGGTCACGGTAGCCAGGAGGAGCTCAAGCTCCTGATGGCCATGGCCAAGCCCACGTACTTTATGCCGGTTCACGGTGAAGCCGTGCATCTGCGCGCCCATGCCCAGCTGGCCCGCAAGATGGGTCTCAAGGACGATCATATCTTTATCCTCGACAACGGCGACACGCTCGAGATGCGCGGCGGTATCGTTAAGCGCGGTACGCCCGTCGAGTCCGGCGTCGTTTACGTCGACGGCCTGCGCATCGGCGATACCGACCCCATCGTCCTGCGTGATCGTCAGAAGCTCGCCAACGACGGTATGGTTACCGCTGTTGCCATCGTCTCGCTCAAGCACAAGAAGATCGAGGCCATCGAGTTCTCGGGCCGCGGCGTCTCGTTTGCCATCGACGACCAGTTCTCCGAGGATGCCTCCGCGTCCATTATGAAGACGATCGAGAAGGGCAAGTTCAGCTTTACGAGCAGCGGTTCCGATGCCATTCGCAAGGCCGTGCGCGATTCGCTCTCTAACTTTATCTGGAGCCGTACTCGCACCCGTCCGATGATCATCCCGGTCGTCATGGAGGTTTAGTTTGGCGCGCGGATCTGCACAAAACGCCAAAGGCAATAAGGCCAATAACCAACCGGCATCTGCTAAGGGTGCCGGTTCCCATCTGCGTGCCAATAAGGGCCACGAGTCCGAGTTCGATGATTTCGAGCCCTTGGTCGAGCCCTCGGCCAACCGCGATATCGCCGGCGTGGTCATTGCCGTTTTGGCGATTGCGTCCTTTATTGCCGTGATTTCGCCGGCGACTGCGCCCGTTACGGCTGCGGTTGCCGGTTTCTACCACTTGGGCTTTGGTCTGGGCGCCTACGTGCTGCCGATCGTCATTTTGCTGTTTGCCGCCACGCTCTTTTTAGGCGAGGACTCGCCGCTCAACGTGCGCTCGGTCGCGGGCGGAGCCGTGGTCTTTATCACCGTTGTCTCCATTCTTTCGCTGATGGTGCCGGGTACGAGCGACTCGTGTGACCTTATGTTCACGCCGCAAAATCTGTCCGCCTCGGGTGGCTACATCGGTGCGTTTATTGCGAGTGCGCTGCAGAATGCCCTGGGTAAGCCTATCGCGATGGTGGTCCTGTTGGGTCTGGCCGTCGTTGGTTTTGTCATCATCGGCTTTTCGGTGGGTGGCGTGCTGCGCTCTGCTCGCGACCGCGCGGCCGATTTTGCCGAGCGCCGTCGTGCCGATGTTAACGCGAGCCCGTGGGGTGACGACGAAGCCCTGTCGGTGCCCGGCGTTGCCCGTCCGCACCTGAGCATTCTTCGTCAAAAGGGCTCCGATGCTGCCGTGACCACGGTCATGGGCAACGATGTGGACCCGGTTTTGGACGATGACGACGAGGACGAGGATCCGTTTGTCGACGTATCCGATGCCGTGGAGGCCGAGCGCGCTAAGACGACGCTGCTGCCGCGCCGTCATGTCAAGAAGGGCAAGGCCACGCCCAAGTTGAATACAAGCGAGCCCGACCCGTCTTGGTCCGATAGCGAGATTGAGCTTACCGAGGGCGATGACGAGGACGACGAGGCTCCGATTGAGACCGCAAAGACAACTTTGCTGCCGCGTCGCCATGCTAAGCGCGAACAGGTAACCGGCCAGCTTTCGATGGAAGACGACCCCGATAAGATCGACGAGTCCGAGCCGCCGTTTGCCGTGAGTCCTGTCTCGGCAACACCTCAGATTCCCGACTTCTTGAAGCATCCCAAGGTTGCCGATACGGCTGTCGCGGGCGCTGCCGAGGCGCCTACTCCTAGCGATGGGGGAGCGGTCAATGCCCCCGCGGATAACGAGGGCGAAGAAGAGGACGGCCTCAAGCTTCCGCCGCTCGAGATCCTGCACGCCAACCCGCAGTCGGCGTCCTCCGCGTCATCTGACAAGGAGCTGGAACAGACTGCCGAGTCACTGCAATCCACCTTGCTTGAGTTTGGCCGCAGTGCCCGCGTGGTCGGCTGGATCGCCGGCCCCACGGTGACGACCTTTAAGCTGCAACCTGGCGAGGGCGAGCGCGTGAGCAAGATTTCGAGCCTCGAGGACGATATCGCGCTTTCGCTCGCTGCTCAGTCGGTGCGCATCTTTGCCCCGATCCCCGGTACCTCGCTTGTGGGTATCGAGATTCCCAATCGCAAGCGCCAGAACGTCAACCTGGGCGACGTGCTTCCCTATGTGAAGGGCGGTCCGCTCGAGCTGGCCATCGGTCGAGATGCCGAGGGCACGCCGGTCGTCGCTGACCTCGCCAAGATGCCCCACCTGCTGATCGCCGGCACGACCGGTTCTGGTAAGTCGGTGATGATCAATTCCATCATCACGACCCTGCTCATGCGAGCCCTTCCCGAGGACGTTCGCCTGATCATGGTCGACCCCAAGCGCGTCGAGCTTGCGGGCTATAACGGTTTGCCGCATCTCTATGTGCCCGTGGTGACCGAGCCCAAGCAGGCCGCGAGCGCTCTGCAATGGGCCGTGTCCGAGATGGAGCGTCGCCTGAAGGTCTTCGAGCGTCTCAACGTGCGTAAGATCTCGACCTACAACGAAAAGCAGGCCGCCGGCGAGTTTGAGCATTACGACAACCCGCCCCAAAAGATGCCCTATCTGGTCATTATCATCGACGAGCTTTCGGACCTGATGATGGTCGCCGGCAAGGATGTCGAGGCCTCGATCGTTCGTATCGCCCAGCTGGGCCGTGCCGCCGGTATACACCTTATCGTGGCTACGCAGCGCCCCAGCTCCAACGTGGTGACGGGCCTCATCAAGGCCAACATCACCAACCGCATCGCCTTTAACGTCGCCACGGGCATCGACTCGCGCGTCATTATTGACCAGATGGGTGCCGAAAAGCTCACCGGTTTGGGCGACATGCTGTTCTCCAAGGTCGACTGGGGCAAGCCTCGCCGTATCCAGGGCTGCTTTGTCTCGGATGACGAAATCAACGAGATTGTCGAGTTCGTCAAGTCGCAGAGCGAGCCCGACTACCACGAGGAGATTCTGTCTGCCGTGGCGCCCGCTTCCATGTCCATGGCGGGTGGCGGCGGTATTGTCCGCACCGGAGTAGCCGAGCCGCAAGACGATGATCCGCTCATTTGGGAAGCCGCCCATATTGTGGTGGAATCGCAGCTTGGCTCCACATCTGGCCTGCAACGTCGTCTGAAGGTTGGCTATGCGCGTGCCGGGCGTATTATGGACATGCTGGAAGAAAAGGGTGTCGTCGGCCCGCCCGACGGTTCCAAGCCGCGTGAGGTCCTGTTGGACGAGGAGGGGCTTGCCGCGCTGGAATCTGTCGACGCCGAGATGGCACGTGAAGATCGTGAGTTTGGAGGATTCTGATGGCTGCACGCTTTGGTGACATGCTGCTCGAGCAGCGTCGCCGGATGGGCCTTTCCATTCAGCAGGTCGCCAACACCATCAAAATCAGGCCGCAGATCATCGAGTTTTTCGAGACCGGTAACTTTGCTTCGATGCCGCCGCGCGGCTATGCGCAGGGCATGATTTCGAGCTATGCTCGCTTTTTGGGCCTCAATCCGCGCGAGGTCGTCAATGCCTACTTTGACGACCTGATGGCATACGAACGCGAGACGTCGCAGCAGGGCGGTCGTTTTCAGGACGCCGCCGGCTACGTCAATTCGCGTTCCTCGGTCGATAACGGGCGCTTCCTGATGGTTCAGGGCGGTCGTTCAACCCGCTATGGACAGCGTCCTCAGCAGGCCGGTTATATTACTGAGACGGGTTCGGGCGAGGAGATTCGCTCACAGCGTGACCGGTTCCGCAGTACGCCGATGCCCGAGGACCGTGCACTTCCCGCTGCCCGCGGCGTGGCGCGTGACCCTCGTGCCGGCTACGGCGACGGCGGCTATTCCGATCGCGGTTACCGTGGTGCCTCTATGGGACGCTCTCGCGGTGGCTATTCGGATGCCGATACCACGCAGGTGACGCCGCGTCTTCGCTCTCAATCACAGCCGTATGGCCAGCGCTCTTCGGCTCCGCGTTCGGTCCAGCGTGGCTATCAAGGCCGCGGTGAACTTGCGCCCCGCTCGGGTCAGCGCAGCCTTCAGGGCCAGGGCGGCTATCGCGGCCGTTCCGATAGCAATCGCGGTCGTATGCCTCAGGGAAGCGGCCGCAGCAGTTCCGGTCGTGGACGCGGCGGATCACGTACTCCTCAAAACAACGGGCTCGATCCGCGTATCGTCTACGCCGGCATCGGTGCCGTTGTGCTGCTGTTGATTGTGCTCATCGTGGTGCTTCTACGTGGCTGCGCATCTTCGGCGCCCGAGAACACGCCCGAGACGCCCACTGCTACCAAGATGACGACCAAGAAGTCTTCTAAGAAGACCGAAACGGTCGACGAGGACGATGACACCGATGAGGCGACGGATGAGTCGACTGATTCGGACGCTACCAAGACGACGGCCAAGAAGGAAGAGAACGAGGTCACGAAGGTCAAAGTCTCCGTTGCCAAGAGAAAGACCGCGTGGATTGAGGTCAAGGTTGACGGCAAGTCGGTCTATGGCGCCCAGGCGACTGGCCCCTTTGAGCAGGAGTACACGCCCGAGTCTTCGATCGAGATCACCACGTCCAAGCCTTCCGATGTCACCGTTACCAAGAACGGTGAAAAGGTTCGTTACGATACCAAGACCTCGGGCGTGGCGCGTGTGACGATCACCGTTCCCAAGAAGGAGACGTCTGATTCCGAGAATGGTGAAAGTTCTGATGGTACCGACACCACCGATGGTACCGATGCCACCGACGGTACCGATGCCCAGTCCACGGATGGCGCCGATACCGCAACTGACGGTCAGACACCCACCGATTCTACCGACAATTCGTACGATAGCTACTAGGCCGCTCGTACGCGAAAGGAAACATCATGGCTAAAGATTCCAGCTTCGACGTCGTGTCCGAGGTCAACATGCAAGAGGTCGACAACGCCTTCCAGCAGACCACGCGCGAGATTTCCCAGCGCTATGACCTTAAGGATTCCGGCGCCACGATCGAGCTTTCGAAGGGCGACAAGCTCTTTACGATCAACGCCCCGGCCGACTTTGTCTCCAAACAGATTGTTGACGTGCTGAGCTCCAAGCTCATCAAGCGCGGCATCGACCTCAAGGCTGTCTCGTGGGATGCTCCGCAGGCGGCATCGGGTGGCACCGTGCGCGTGCTCGGCCATATCGTCGAGGGTATCGACCAGGCGACCGCCAAGAAGATCAACAAGGACATCAAGGATCAAAAGCTCAAGGTCAAGGTGACCATCGAGGCCGACAAACTGCGTGTTTCCTCTGCTTCGAAGGACGCGTTGCAGACCGTGATTCAGTTCCTGCGCGACCAGGACTACGGCCAGCCGCTGCAGTTCACCAACTACCGCTAATATCAATCGAAAGGACCGCTCTCCAACATGGATACACCGTTGGGCTCCGTGCTCTACATCACCCTCGGGTGCGCTAAGAACGAGGTTGACACCGACCGCATGCGTTCTCTTTTGACCGCCGCGGGCTACGAGGAGGCATTCGACCCGCAGGATGCCGATATCGCCATCGTCAATACTTGCTCGTTCCTCGCCTCCGCAACGTCCGAGAGCATCGAGACCACGCTCGAGCTCGCCAACGAGGTTCAGGACGGCGTTCGTTCTTGTCCCATCGTCATGTGCGGCTGCGTGCCGTCGCGCTATGGCGATGACCTGCCTGACGAGCTGCCCGAGGTCGCTGCCTTTGTGAAGGCCGACGAGGAAGATGGCATCGTGGCGGTCATCGATGGCGTGCTGGGTGTCGAGCGTGAGATTGCAGCCTATATCCCGCAGGTCAAACGTACCGTCGAGGGTGCTGTCGCTTACGTCAAGATTTCCGATGGCTGCAACCGCTTCTGCAGCTTCTGCATGATTCCCTACATCCGCGGCCGCTATCATTCGCGCAATGCCGAGAGCATCATCTCCGAGGTGCGCGACCTGGTTTCCGGCGGTGTGCGCGAGATCGTGCTGATCGGCCAGGACACGGGCATCTGGGGTACCGACTTTGCCGACGAGGACGTCGCCGATGGCTCGCCGCGCAATCTGGCGCAGCTGCTGCGTGCCGTCGCCGAGGCCGTGCGCCCGCACAACGTCTGGGTCCGCGTGCTCTATCTGCAGCCCGAGGGCATGACTGACGAACTCATCGAGACGATTCGCGATACGCCCGAGGTGCTGCCCTATATCGATATCCCCGTGCAGCACTGCGACGCGCGCATCCTTAAGGCTATGCGCCGTTCTGGTTCGCGCCAGGAGCTCGAGGACCTGTTCCGCGATCTGCGTGAGCGTATCCCCGGCATCGTGATCCGTTCCACGGCCATGGTCGGCTTCCCGACCGAGACCGACGACGAGTTCCGCGACCTTATCGACTTTATGGACACCGTCGGCTTTGACTACACGAGCGTCTTTGCCTACTCGCAGGAGGAGGGCAGCCTGGCCGCTAAGATGGAGGGCCAGGTCGACGAAGAGGTCAAGCTCGAGCGCGCCCAGGAGGCCATGGACCTGGCCGAGTCGCTCGGTTTTGCCGCCACCGCCGCACATGTGGGCGAGCGCGCCCAGGTGATCGTCGACGGTATCGAAGAGACCGAGGATGGCGCCGAGCTGATCGGCCATGCCTGGTTCCAGGCGCCCGATTCCGATGGCGCGGTGCATCTGGACGCCAGCGAGGCGTCCGTGGGCGATATTCTGACCGTCGAGTTTACCGATAGCTTCTGCTATGAGCTTATCGGTCATGTTGTGGAGTAGGAGAGCGTCGTGGCTAACGAGAGCAATAAGGAACTGACGAGTGTCTGGACGCCCGCCAACATCGTGACGTGCGTTCGCATCGTCTTTATCCCGGTGTTCATGATCGTGTCGGCGCTTTCTCACACGAGTGTTGCCGGTACGGATTGGAGCACCTTCGACGGCCCGCTCGCCGCCGCTGCCTTCATTCTGTATGTGATCCTGTCGTGCACCGATAAGGTCGACGGTTATCTGGCGCGTTCGCGCAACGAGATCACCGACTTCGGTAAATTCTTGGACCCCATCGCCGATAAGCTGCTCGTGTTCTCGGCCCTGCTGCTGTTCTTGGATTTTGGTATGGTGACCGTGTGGTCCGTGTTCATTATCCTGTTCCGCGAGCTGCTGGTGAGCGCCCTTCGCATGGTCGCGAGTGCGGCCGGTGTGGTCGTTGCGGCCGATAAGCTCGGCAAGTACAAGACGGCAACCACGATGGTCTCCATTTGCGGTTACCTGTGCGTTTTTGCTATGGCCGGCTTGCACCTTGGCCCGGTGGCGCTGACGCTCGGCATCTACTCGGTGTCGCGCTTCCTGTACGCCGTTGCCGTTGTCCTGACCGTTATCTCGGGCGCCCAGTACTTCTGGAACTGCCGCAAGATCGTCTTTTCGGTCTAGGTCCTAGTGGGTATGACGGACTCTTTTGAGCAGATTTCCGCACATAACGAGGAGCTGGCGCGTGATATTGTCGAGCGCGCGAGCGCTCGGGGCGTGACGGTTTCGACGGCTGAGTCGCTGACGGCGGGTATGATCGCCTCGACGATTGCCGATATCCCGGGCGCCTCGGCGGTGCTGCGTGGCGGTGCGGTGACCTATTGCGATGAGATTAAGCATCGTGTTCTTGGTGTTGAGCAGGAGACGCTCGACCGCTATACCGCGGTGTCGCATCAGACCGCGCGCGAGATGGCGGTGGGTTCGCTGGAGCTGTACCAGAGCGATATTGCAGTGAGCGCAACGGGTTATGCCGGCCCCGGCGGTGGCACTGAGGACGATCCGGCGGGCACTTTCTATATTGGCTGGGCGCATCGTTCCGCCGATGGGGGCGTGCCGGTCGTGGACTCTGTGCGCTGCCACTATGAGGGCGACCGTTCGTGTGTTCGTGCCCATGCGGTCACGGAGGCATTGGGTCGCATTGCCCTTGTGCTCAACTCTATGGAATAGACGTGTTTTAAGGGGCCTCCGAGCCCCTTAATTGTGGAGATAGGGACCTTAGGCTCATTTGGCGTTTGTGCTGGTTGTAGATGTATTTTTGCCTGCCTTGTTCATATTTGGTCCTTTGTGGTCAAGCATTTGGTCAGTGTTTGGTCGGCGTTTGGTTGGGTTTTGGAAAGACCGCCTGCATATGATTGGCCTGAACGGTTGACCACGAACAGCCGTTCGTTTATTATCGATGCAGGTTGTTAAGAGGAGGGCTATTCATGGCCAAGAATTCAGGTCCCGTACGTACCGTTCATGCTCGCACGACGGGTAAAGAGCGCGATGAGATGATCGCCACCACCAAGGCCGAGATCGAGAAGAAATTCGGCCAGGGTTCCATCATGAGGTACGGCGACGGTGGTCCCGAGCTCGAGGTCGAGGCCATTCCCACGGGCGCCCTGGCCCTCGATGCCGCGCTGGGTATCGGCGGCGTGCCGCGCGGCCGTATCGTCGAGATTTACGGTCCTGAGTCCTCCGGTAAGACGACGCTTTCGCTCGAGATCCTGGCCGAGGCCCAGGCAATGGGTGGCGTTGTGGCATTTATCGATGCCGAGCACGCGCTTGATCCCACGTATGCCGCGCGCATCGGCGTGGATATCGACGAGGTGCTCATTTCCCAGCCCGATACGGGCGAGCAGGCGCTTGAGATTGTTGACATGCTCGTGCGTTCCGGCGCCATCGATGCCATCGTCGTCGACTCCGTCGCCGCGCTGACCCCGCGTGCCGAGATCGAGGGAGAAATCGGCGATACTACGGTCGGTCTTCAGGCTCGCCTAATGAGTCAGGCGCTCCGCAAGCTCGCCGGCTCGCTGTCCAAGTCCAACACGACGTGCATCTTCATTAACCAGCTGCGTGAGAAGATCGGCGTCATGTTCGGCAACCCCGAGACTACGACGGGCGGCCGCGCCCTTAAGTTCTTCTCTTCGGTGCGTATCGACATTCGCCGTATCGACAGCATTAAGCTTAAGGACGAGGTTATCGGTAACCGCGTGCGCGCCAAGGTCGTTAAGAACAAGGTGGCAGCTCCGTTCCGTTCTGCTGAGTTCGACATCATGTACGGTACGGGCATCTCTAAGGAGGGCTCAATTCTGGACATGGCTGTCGAGTGCGGCATCTGCAAGAAGATGGGCTCCTGGTTTGCCTATGGCGAGGACAAGCTTGGCAACGGTCGAGAGGCCGCCAAGGCTTTCCTGCGCGAACACCCCGATTGCGCCGACGAGATTGAGCATAAGGTCCGCCTTGCCTGCGGACTTGAGTTTGATGACGATGCTCCGTCCGAGGTCGAGCTGACCGATCAGCCTGCGCCTGAGGAGTTTGACGAGCTTTACGCCATCGATGGTTCCGCCATGCTCGATGATGACGACGAGTAGCGGTTACGCTCATGTCGTATACGGTGACCGAGGCCACGGCCTTCTTTCCCGATAAGAAGGCGGCTTCCTCGTTCTCGAGCGGGTATGCGTCCAAAAAGCCTTGCGCACATATCGATTGTGAGCTTGAGGGCGGTTTTGAGCGGTCCATTTGGATTCCCGTGCGGGTCGCGCGGCTGTATGTCAAAAACCGCCCCGATCTTCCCTGTGATTGGGACAACTTTCGTGAGGCGGTGCAGCTCATCGAGGGTAAATGTGCACTTACCATGGTGACCGAGATGCTATCGCGCCGCGACCATGCGACGGGTGAGGTCCGTGACAAGCTGGCTCGCTACGGCTTTCACCAGCCCGCGATCGATTTCGCCGTCGAGCGCGCCACAGAGTATCACTTTTTAGACGAGAACCGCTTTTGCTCGTACTTTATCGAGGAGCGCAAGCGGCGCGGTTGGGGACAGCGCAAAATCGAGACCGAGCTCAAGCGCCGTCATGTCGTGCTCGATGACATTCCCGGTTATCCCGAGGATTATTTTGCCGTCGAAGACGATTTGGCACGTGCGTCAGCCCTGCTCGCCAAGCGGCGTGTTCCAGAGACGCGCGGATTCGAAAAACTGGTTCGGTTTTTGATGGGCAAGGGCTTCTCGTATCACATCGCCGCAGATGCCGTTAAGGCACGTCTCGATGCCGAACGCGAGAAATGTGCGGTTTAGGCGTATGCGCTTTGTGGCCCTGCCGTTCACCGCGTTTTAGCCGCCGTGCCAGGGCCATTTATTTGACAGTTGTTGTGGTTCAACGTACGATAAACACTGTCATTTGCTTTGTGATATGTGCTCATCTGTGATGAGTTTGTTTATATGTTTATCTGTATCCGACCCGCATAAGCTGCGCCCATATTACTCAAATGTCGCGAGCCGTTCGTAAGGACGGTTCGCTTTGTTGTGTAACGAATCCATAAAAAGGAGTGAGCATGCCTATCATCGCAGCGCTCGTTGGCATCGTTTTGGGTGCCATCGCCGCCATTGCCTACATGCGCACCGCCAAGCAGGGTAGTCTTCACGAGGCCGACGAAAAGATTCAGTCGGCACACGCGCAGGCTGAGTCCCTGATCGGTGATGCTAAGCGTCAGGCCGAGACCCTCAAAAAAGAGGCTCTGCTCGAGGCTAAAGAGGAGATCATCAAGAACAAGCAGGCCGCCGAGGCCGAGGACAAGCAGCGTAAGAGCGAGATTCGTACGCTCGAGAACCGTGTGATGCAGCGCGAGGAGTCCCTCGATCGCCGAAACGACGCTCTCGACAAGCGTGAGCACCAGCTGTCCAGCCAGGCCGGTCAGGTCGAGAAACGCTCCCGCGAGCTTGAGGAGCTCTGCGCCAAGCAGACCTCCGAGCTCGAGCGTATCGCCGACCTGACCCGCGAGGATGCCCACAAGGAGCTCCTCGATAAGGTTCGCGGCGAGGTCACCCACGAGGCCGCCACGATCATTCGCGAGTCCGAGCAGCAGGTTCGCGCCGAGTGCCACAAGACCGCCCAGGAGATTCTGTCCCTGGCGATTCAGCGCTGCGCTGCCGACCACACAGCCGAGGTCACCGTTACCTCCGTGCACATTCCCTCTGATGACCTCAAGGGCCGTATCATCGGTCGCGAGGGTCGCAACATCCGGACCTTCGAGCAGGTTTCCGGCGTCAACCTCGTGATTGACGACACGCCCGAGACCGTCGTTCTTTCGAGCTTCGACCCGGTCCGTCGTGAGACCGCCCGTGTTGCCCTCGAGAACCTCATCGCCGACGGCCGCATTCACCCCGCCCGCATCGAGGAGATGTATCACAAGGCTGCCGACCTGGTTCAGCAGCGCGTGCGCGAGGCTGGCGAGCAGGCTGCCTTCGATACCGGCATTCACGACCTGCACCCCGAGATCGTCAAGACCCTTGGTGCCCTGCGCTACCGTACCTCGTTTGGTCAGAACGTGCTTCAGCACTCCCTCGAAGTCTCTGACCTGTGCGGCGTGATGGCTTCCGAGCTTGGCCTGGACGTTGTGACCGCCAAGCGCGCCGGCCTGCTGCACGACCTGGGCAAGGCAATTGACCACGACGTCGAGGGTCCGCATGCCGTCATCGGCGCCGAGCTTGCCCGCCGTTATGGCGAGAAGCCCGTTATCGTTCATGCTATCGAGGCTCACCATGCCGATGTCGACCCTAACACGGTGCTCGATGTCCTGGTACAGGCCGCTGATGCTGTCTCTGCTTCTCGCCCCGGTGCCCGTCGCGAGTCTGCCGAGAACTACATCAAGCGTCTCGAGAAGCTCGAGGAGATCGCCAACTCCCATGAAGGCGTCGAGCGTACCTATGCCATGCAGGCTGGTCGCGAGGTACACGTCATGGTTCAGCCGGACAAGATCTCCGATGCCCAGTCCACGGTCCTGGCTCACGATATCGCCCATCAGATCGAGGAAGAGATGGAGTATCCCGGTCAGGTGCGCGTCGTCGTGATTCGCGAGAGCCGCGCTGTCGATATCGCTAAATAACATGAGCGACGCGAACGAGCTCATCTCATTTATCGCGTCGATGTCGGGGGAGGGCAACCTTCGCGTCGAGGAGAACCTTGGCGAGGGGTATGTCCGCCTCCGCGTTTCGGAGGCCGAGCGGCGCCAGGCAAAGCACGACATTCAGCATGTCGAGGATATCGTCATCGAAATGCTCCGTAATGCTCGCGATGCTGGTGCCGACAAGGTCTATCTCGCCACGACCAAGGAAGATGGCGTCCGCACGCTTGTCTTTCTGGATAACGGTTCGGGCGTTCCACAGGATATGCAAGAGCGAATCTTCGATGCCCGCGTTACCTCCAAGCTCGAGAGCATGAAGATGGACCGTTGGGGCGTTCACGGTCGTGGCATGGCATTGTTTTCGATCAAGCAGAACACTGACGAGGCCCGTGTGGTCACGTCTGGTGTCGACCTTGGCTCGGCCTTTAAGGTGAGCGTTGCGGCCGACCGCCTCAGTGAGCGTGCCGATCAGTCCAGCTGGCCCCAGGCCGTCAGGGATGAGGACGGACGTTATGTCTGTGCTCGCGGCCCGCATAATATTATTCGCGCTGCTTGTGAGTTTGCGCTCGAGGAGTTGTGTGGTTGCGATGTCTATCTTGGTTCTCCGTCTGAGATTGCCGCGACCCTTTATGCTCAGGCGTCAAGTCGGCTCGATACGTCGCGTCTCCTGTTCATTGATGACGAGAGTGAGCTTCCGGTTGTCGATCGTTTAGGCCTTGCCTCTGATGCCGAGGACTTTATCCGTATCTGTTCGGGTTTGGGTCTTGAGATGTCCGAGCGCACTGCTCATCGCATTTTGGCAGGGCAGATTAAGCCCGTTCGCGGTGTGACCGCGCGTCTGCTGCGCGAGCGTGATTCGTCCTCGCATGCGCCGGCTCCTGTCGATCTTGCGAAGGATCGTCGCGGGCTACGTATTGCCAAGGATGACATGGCACAGTTTTCGCGTGCTGTGGAGCGTGACTTTAATGACCTTGCCGCCCGGTACTATCTCAACCTTTGTGGCGACCCAAAGATTCGTGTTTCGCGTGATCGAATCACTGTGACCTTCGATCTTGCCAAAGAGGAATAGTGCCTTTACCGAGTCCACTCGGTACGATACAGTTATTGCAGTTAAAACGTACTTTTAAACGCAGGAGTTTCTTCATGGATTGCCTGAAGGTATCAAGCAAATCATCGCCCGCGTCCGTTGCCGGCGCCATCGCCGGCATGGTCAAGGATGGTGTACCCGTCAACATCCAGTGTGTCGGCGCTGGTGCTGTCAACCAGGCCATTAAGGCCGTGGCTATCGCGCGCGGTTTTTTGATTCCAACCGGTTTTGATATTTCCTGCGCGCCCGTGTTCTCCGACATCCTCATTAACGGGGAGTCGCGCACGGCCATTCGCCTTTCTATCTACGTTCACCAGATCAATCGAGCTGCTATGGATAACGTCGTCATGGATGATGTTAAGCCTGTGGCATAGCTTCTGCTTGCCTCGATTCGCCCCCCCTCTCCATCGTTAGGACTTATGCACATGGACCAGCGTTCCGTACGCGATATTCTTGCCGGTAAAACCTACTTTATCCGCACCTTTGGCTGCCAGATGAATCAGCACGACTCCGAGCGCGTGAGCGGTCTGCTCGATTCGTATGGTTGCCTCATGGCGCTCGATCCCGAGCATGCCGATATTGTTGTCTTCATGACATGCTGCGTGCGCGAGGCCGCCGATACTCGCCTGTACGGCCAGTGCAATTCCTGTAAAAGCCTGCCGCCTTCGCCTTCGGGCAAGCGTGTGGTTGCCGTTGGTGGTTGCATCGCGCAGCGCGATGGCGAGGGCCTGCTCACCAACGTCGATAACGTCAATGTCATCTTTGGTACGCATTCCATCGCACATGTGGCAGAGCTCATTGCCGAGGCGTTCCTTGATGGCAAGCGTCATATCCGCACCAATGAGCATGAGGATACGGATGCCATGAGCATGCCGTGGCATCGCGAGACCCAGTATCACGCCTGGGTGCCCATTATGACGGGCTGCAATAATTTCTGTACCTATTGCATCGTGCCGTACGTGCGCGGTCGCGAAAAGAGCCGCCCCTTCGAGGAGATTGTCGACGAGGTGACCGGTTTGGTGCGCCAGGGCGTGCGTGAGATTACGCTGCTGGGCCAAAACGTTAACTCATATGGTCGCGATCTGTTTGGCAAGCCGCGTTTTGCCGATTTGCTGCGTGCCGTGGGCGATACGGGTGTGGAGCGCATCTTCTTTACGTCTTCGCATCCCAAGGATCTGCTGCCCGAGACCATCGACGCCATGGCCGAGACGCCTGCTGTTATGCCGCAGCTGCACCTGGCCGTCCAGTCAGGTTCGACGCGGATCCTCAAAGAGATGAATCGCCGTTATACACGCGAGGACTATCTGGGCCTGGTCGATCGCATTCGCAACCGCATGCCCGATATCGCGCTCTCGACTGACATTATCGTTGGCTTCCCGGGCGAGACTGAAGAAGACTTTGAGCAGACGCTTTCACTTGCCGAGACGGTCCGCTATGCCCAGGCCTATACCTTCATCTATTCCAAGCGCGCCGGTACCCCGGCCGCAGAGATTGACGATCCTACGCCGCATGAGGTTATTCTCGGGCGTTTCAACCGCCTGGTTAAGGTTATCGAGACCACGGCACATGAGTATAACCAGGGTGAACTTCATACTGTGGTTCCGGCGCTCATTGAGGGAACGAGTAAAAAGAACGACGCGGTCCTGCTGGGCAAGAGTCCCAAGAATCAGACCGTGCATGCGCCTATCCCCGAGGGTTACAGCATCGATCAGCTTGTTGGCAAGATCGTTGATGTTGACGTTGACGTTGCCAAGACCTGGTATTTGTCCGGCTCCGTTGTGGGCGAGCCGCGCTAATGGTTTCTTCCGGGGCAGGTCTTTCCGCCGTTGCGATCGTCGGTCCGACGGCGGTTGGTAAGAGTGATGTTGCCGACCGTTTGGCCGCTCGTCTTTCGTCCGAAGTGCTGTCGTGCGATGCGATGCAAATCTATCGCGGCATGGACATCGGTACCGCAAAGATGACGCCCGATGAGTGTACGGCGCCGCTGCGTCTCGTCGACATTGTAGAGCCGGGTGTGGCATATTCTGCTGCGCTTTATCAGGCTGACGCTCGCGCGCATGTTGAACGTCTCATTGGTTCGGGTTGTCTGCCGGTTTTTTGCGGAGGTACGGGGCTATATCTCAAGGCCGCCCTCGATGAGATGGACTTTCCCTCGGGTGAACTTGAGGACGATCGCCGTGTGGGCTATCAGGAGCTTGCCGAGCGTATTGGCGAGGAAGAACTGCATGCCCTGCTTGCCGAGCGCGACCCAGAATCGGCTGCTGTTATTCATCCCCATAACGTGCGCCGTGTGATTCGTGCGCTCGAGATGCATGATGATGGTATCTCCTATGCACAGCAAAAAAGTCAGTTTAGTGTTCCGCGCGAGCATTATCATGCTCTATGGTTTGGTCTGACGCGTAATCGCGAGGTGCTCTACGAGCGCATTAACCTGCGTGTCGATCTGATGTTTGAACAGGGTCTTGTTGATGAGGTTCGCGGTCTTATGGACCAGGGGCTGGGAGATGCCCTGACTTCGATGCAGGCAATTGGCTATAAAGAGATCATTGATGCTTTCAATGGCGTGATTTCTATGGATGAGGCTCGCGAACTCATCAAGATGCGTTCGCGTCGCTATGCCAAACGTCAGCTTTCGTGGTTTAAACGCGATGACCGTATCGTGTGGTTTGATATGGACGAGTTTACGATCGATGAGGTCGTTGAGGACATCCTGCATTGTATTGAGGCTGCCTAATGGCCCGCTTCCCCCTTGTTCCCACGGCACCCGAGCCCGAGCGTGCCATATTAGTTGGTGTTGAGTGGCGCGACAATGCGTGGCCGCTCGATCGTTCGCTTGACGAGCTTGAGCGCCTGGCCCATACGGCTGGCGCCCAGTGCGTGGCGCGTTTGTCACAGCGTCTGGTTAAGCCGTATCCAAAATCGTTTATCGGTTCCGGTAAGGTTGAAGAGCTGTGCGGCCTGGTGCATCGCATGGATGCCGATGTCGTTATTTTTGACGACGACCTGACGCCCTCGCAGCAATCCTATTTGGAGAAAGCCGTGGGCGAGCCGGTAAAGATTATCGATCGTACAGCACTGATCTTGGATATCTTTGGCCTGCATGCTCAGACGCGTGAGGGACGCCTACAGGTACAGCTGGCGCAGCTTCAATATCTGTTGCCTCGTCTGCGTGGCATGTGGAGCCATCTTGCCAAGGAGCAGACGCGCGGCGGCATCGGTTCGCGTTTTGGCCAGGGTGAAAGCCAGCTCGAGGTTGACCGTCGCTTGATTCGCAATAAGATTGCCGCGCTTCGTCGTGAGCTCAAGCAGGTTGAACAGCGTCGCGATGTCCAGTCCAAGAGCCGCATTGAGTCACCGGCGTTTCGCGTCGCGTTAGCCGGTTATACCAATGCCGGTAAATCGACGTTGCTCAATCGCCTGACCGGCTCTACGGTACTTTCGCAGGACAAGCTGTTTGCTACGCTCGACCCGACGACGCGTTCGTATCGCCTGCCCGGCGGTCGCGGCATGACGATTACCGATACCGTTGGCTTTATTCAAAAGCTACCGCATGGTCTCGTTGATGCCTTTAAGTCCACGCTGTCTGAGGTTCTTGGTGCCGATCTGATCCTTAAAGTTGTGGATGCCTCTGACGAGGACTACGAGCGCCAGCTCGAGGCAGTCGATCGCGTTCTTGACGAGATCGGTGCCGGCGAGCGTTTGACGCTTACGGTGTTCAATAAAATCGATCTGCTCGATAGTGTTGATCGATTGAGCTTCCGTCGTCGCTATCCCGAGGCCGTGCTGTTCTCGGCCCAGACAGGCGAGGGACTCGACGATCTCGTCGACCGTATTGCTCGTGAGGCGGCTGCTACCGATGTGTTGATCTCTGCTGATATCCCGTATCGTGAGGGCGCCCTCATCACGCTGGTGCATGAGCAGGGAACCCTTTTGCACGAGGAATATCTTGAGGACGGCGTTCGTATTGTGGCGAAACTGCCGGCTCGTATTGCACCTCGCCTCGAGCGTTATCGCACCGAGTAGACGAGCTCCAAAATGCCCAGAATGATGGGCTGATGCAGCAGATAAAAGGGGAGCGCATGACGTCCAAGGCTGGCGAGCGCCGGCAGGGGGTTGGCGTAGGCCCAGATTGGGGCGGTCTTATCGATTCCCTGCGCTATATGTGCGGCGAAGTATCCTGCAAGATACATAAAGATAAACGGGATGATGGGGTAGTAATCACCTGAGACAAACCCAGGGCTTGGAAATCCCAGCCACGCCAGGTAGGGGACAGGGTAGGTCGTTTTGGGGATGCTCCAGGTGAGGGCAAACAACACAAGGCATAGGGACATGCCCCATCTCGTCGATATCTTCTTAAGGACGGGATCGGTCAACGCCACGATGCCGGTACATGCGGCCATGCAGTAGATGATGCCAAAATTAACTGAATCGTCGACTGAGACAAGTGTTGTTGCCAACCAGACGACGAGTGCTGCTAAGGCGTATTTGGCGGCACGTTTGATATTGTTGCGCGAAAGGATGCACATCCAACCCGCGATAAACAAAAATACCCAGCTGATGCTGGCGCGCCAGATGTCTTGAAAGACGGTCTGGGTAAACCAGGGCATATCCCAGTCGTACAGGTAGGCGAAATCGTAGCAAGCGTGAAAACCTGCCATTGAAATCATCGTAAACCCGCGGACGGTATCAAAGATGGTGATGCGTTTTTGCATTACGAGAACCGGCGCATCAAGCCGACGACTTTGCCCAAGATAACGGGATTCGTTGCATAGATAGGCTCCATGGTGTCATTTTCAGGCTGCAGACGTACGCGTCCCTGCTCCTTGTAGAACGTCTTGACGGTCGCTGAACCATCAATCATGGCCACGACAATTTCGCCGTTCATGGCACTCTTTTGTTCACGGACGATGATGTAATCGCCATTGAAGATGCCGACATTGATCATTGAGCCCCCATGCACCTCAAGGATAAAGGAACCCTGATCAGTGGCGATTTCGGTCGGGATAGTAAAAGTGTCTTCGATATTCTGTTCGGCCAGAATGGGAATCCCAGCCGCGACGCGACCAACGAGCGGTAGCGAGACCGTTCCGCGAGGTGCGGTGGGCTCGTCAGATTTAGAAATTGAGACAGAGGAACCGTCCTCGTTAAAGAGTTCCAGGGCGCGCGGTTTGGTGGCATCGCGCTTGAGTAGCCCGCGCGCCTCCAGGGCAGATAGATGGGCGTGCACGGTGCTGGGGGAGGAAAGGCCCACGGCAGAAGCCATCTCGCGCACGCTGGGCGGATAACCCTTCTCCTGCTGATATTCCTTGATGAAGTCGTAAATTTGCTGCTGACGCTTGGTAATTTTGCGAGCCATCAGGGCATCCTCTCTACCCATGTCAAACAAATGTTCGAATTTTGCTTGACAGGAACAACTGTTCGAAGATAATAATAACCGAACATTCGTTCTCGCGCTAGACATTTTTGTCCGCGCGGCTTGATAAAACTGTTCTCAGCAAAACACGCGAGAGGAGAACATGATGAACGCAACGAATATGGTCCAGGGAAACCTCGCCCTTAAGCTTGAGACGCCTGCCGCGCCCGCTTTTACTGTTGTCAAGGGTGGACGTTCCGGTTATCAGCCTTTGCCCGTAAAGTCTGCTCGCACTCAGTATGTTGTTGCCGCGCCGACTCCCGCTGCCCTGAAGGTCTCGACGATTGTTGCCGTCGCCGTTGCGCTCACGCTCTTTTTTGTCCTCGCTACGTCGGTCTTTAGCGCTCGTCACGCCGCGTATGCCGAGTCCGTTTCCAACGTTACCTACGAGACCATTCGCGTTCAGCCTGGCGACTCTCTTTGGTCGCTTGCCGAGGAATATCCAATCGAAGGCCTTTCCACGCAAGAGACTTCCGACATGATCCGTAACGTCAATCATCTGGAGCATGGTTCGCTCGCCGCCGGTGCGCATCTTAAGGTTCCTGCTCGTTCGTAATCATTATCGCGCTGCGCATGGTACCCTTGTTATCGTTTAAGAGGAGGTACCATGCGCTGTCCCAAATGCGGCAAGGCACATACCCGCGTCGTTGATTCCCGTATGCAGGAGTCAAATAACACCATTAAGCGCCGTCGCGAATGTTGCTCGTGTAACTACCGCTTTACAACGTTCGAACGATGCGAAGACCCAATCGAGGTCATTAAGTCAGACGGAACCAAGCAGCGGTTCGATCGCAATAAGCTGCTCGTCGGCTTGATGCGCGCCACCATCAAGCGCGATATCGACACTAAGAAGCTCAATGAGATTATCGATGACATCGAGGTCGAGCTGCGCTCTCGCACGCTGACGGCCGTCACGTCGCATGAGTTGGGTGACATGGTGCTCAAGCGCTTGGCCAAGATCGACAAGGTGGCGTACATCCGCTTTGCCTCGGTCTACCGCGATTTCAAAGACGTCGATGAGTTTCTGCAAGAGCTCGACAAGCTAAGGTGATTCCATGTCCAACATTACCATCAATATAAAGCGTCTCGACCCCACCGTCGAGCTTCCCAAATACGCCCATCCCACCGATGCCGGCTTGGATCTGCGCTCCAACGAGGACTGCGTCCTGAAGCCCTTCGAACGCCGTCTGGTCTCTACTGGGTTGGCCATCGCCCTGCCCGACGGCTACGCCGGCTTTGTCCAGCCCCGCAGCGGCTTGGCCATCAAGCAGGGCCTGTCTATAGTCAATACGCCGGGCCTCATCGACGCCCACTACCGAGGAGAACTCAAGGTTATCCTCATCAACCTGGATCCCTCCAACAACATCCAAATCAACAAAGGCGACCGCATCGCCCAACTCGTCATCCAAGAAGTCCCCACGGTCAACCTCATAGAAGTAGAAGAACTAGACGAAACCGACCGAGGCAACGGAGGCTTCGGCTCCAGCGGCGTCGCCTAGGGCGCTCGTATCCCTCCCGCCCGGGGCTTACCTATATCATTCCATGCTCAAACATTCTCGCGTCGCTTCGCTCGCTGCGAAACTGCGCGTGGAACGATATAGGTAAGCCCCGGGCGGGCGGCTACTCGCTTGAAACAATATTTACTTTTCTAGTAAGCCGATGCGACAAAGGGGCTGTCCCTTTGTCGCATCGGCTTACTGTATTTTTATTTTCCTGTTTTACCTTTGCAGGTTCTAATGGAGGGGATTCTGAAGTAGCTGCTAGTAAGTAAACGCAGCCGCTCTGCCGGAGCCGCCCTTATATCGTTCCACGCGCAGTTTCGCAGCGAAGTGAGAATGTTTGAGCATGGAATGATATAAGGGCGGCTCCGGCAGAGCGGCGGACATTCGACTAGCGGATATGCGCGGGTTTTCCGCCCCAATAGAAGCGGCAGAAGGCTCGTTTGCGCTTTTGGGGCTTGCCTGCGAGCTCCATGGTTGCGATGGCTATGTCTTCGGCTGCGTGGGGACGGCGCAGCACTTCGCCATTGATGAGCAGTGCCTTGAGCGACTCCGGATGATCGTGGAGATGGCGCAACGTCACGATGAGTTCTCGTGCGGTGGTGACATGCATGCTGGCGCCCATGCCGGTGAGCATCGTTGTGTTGACCTTTTCCTGACCGTATGATTTGCCCAGCAGGATCATCGGCAGATGCGCGCACAGGCACTCAGTGACGGTGAGTCCGCCCGATTTGAGGATTGCGAGGTCGCAGCCGTGCATGAGGGCCGCCATGTCGTCCACGTAGTCCAGAACCGTGACGTTTTCGAGCTTCATGGCGTCGAAGAGCGTCTTGAGGCGGGTGGTGTATTCCTCATCCTTGCCCGGCAAAAAGACAAAGTGCATGTCCTCGAAGCTGCGCAGGAAGGGGAGTGTGCGGTCCATCTCCGCGCGAAAGCGAACGTACGGTTGAGGCAAGCTGGCACCGGCCATCACCAACACAACGGTCTTGTCAGCGGGGAGATTGAACTTCTCGAGTTCTTCCTCGCGATTGTAGTCCGTATCAAACCCGGCGCGAATGGGGATGCCTGTAATGCGGATTTTGGTCTCGGGAACCTTACGGGGGCGAAGTGTCTCGGCCATAAATTCGTTGGCTACGCAGAACAGGTCGGTGTCCTTGTGGGGCCAAAAGCCTTCGACTTCATAGTCTGTTGGTACGCAGATGACCGGATAATCGATATCCGTAATAACGCGGGCACCCACGGCAACATTGGCTGCTGTGATGTGCGTTGCGACCACGGCTATAGGCCTGCGGCGACGAATATATTCGTTGAAGGCGGGGAACATAATTCGCGACCATGCCGTGCCGCCACCCCAGAGAAGATGCCCCGTAAGCGTATATCGCCAGGTCAGGTCGTAAATGGGGCGTGTGGCTCCCGTAAAAGAAGCCGCGGTCTTATTGCCGTCGAATTTAATACGTCCAAAATCAAGGATATCGAGCACTTCAATTTCAATATCCTCAGGGATTCCCTTGGTGCCGCGGATAAGGTCAAATGCTTGTGCAATCGCGTTGGCGGCGGCTTTGTGGCCCGATCCAACTGATGCGTGCACAATGGTTACCAGGGGTTTTTGTGCAGGTGAAACGGTCATTTGCTCCGGTTGGGGAGTGGCTTGCATGGGCAGGGGAGCGCTATTGCTCGTCTGCGTTTGATCCATCGATAACTCCCCTTCAGCTTTGTTACGCGATTTATCATTGTAGTGCATGAGTGTCATGTTCACGTAAATTTGGGTATGAGCGCAAAGAACGACAACGTTTCGACGAGAGGATTCTTCATGACTACCGATCAGCCGATTGATGTTGCGATTATCGGTGGAGGCCCCGCGGGCTATGCTGCCGCCATTTACGCTGCGCGTGCCAACCTGACGACGACCGTGATTGAGCAGGGCATGTCGGGTGGACAGATCGCCACGACCAATGAAGTCGAGAACTATCCGGGCATTCCGCTCTTGAGTGGCGCCGAACTCGGCGAGCGTTTTCAGCAGCATGCAGAGGGCTTGGGAGCTCAGGTCGCATGGAGCATGGTTACGGGTATCGATTACGATGCCGATGCAGCGCTGTTTACGGTGCATCACGATATGGGCGATACGCTGGCCTCGAGCGTTATCGCTTGCATGGGTGCCACGCCGCGATCTGCTGGTTTTGTTGGCGAGGATACGTATCGCGGTCGTGGCGTTTCATATTGCGCAACATGTGACGGTATGTTCTTCCGCGGCAAACAGGTTTTTGTCATCGGCGGCGGCAATGCTGCCTGCGAGGAGGCTCTGTTCCTGTCAGATATTGCCAGCAGTGTGACCATCGTGCTGCGCCGCGACCAGTTTCGTGCGCCTGATGGTGTTGTTCAGAAAGTACTCAAAAAGGACAATATTACAGTTAGGTACCAAACTAGTATTGTTGAACTTTCTGGTGAAGCGATGCCAACGACGATTGCCTTTAAGGACAATGCATCCGGGGAAATTCATACCGAGTCATTTGAGCCTGGCTCGTTTGGCATTTTTGTCTTTACCGGCACGCAACCCCATACCGAGCTTGTTGAGCATTTAGTCGATCTGGCGCCTGATGGCGGCATTCTGACTGATGAATCCATGGCGACACGCACGCCAGGTCTATTCGCTGCTGGCGACATCCGTTCCAAACGCTTACGCCAGGTTGTGACCGCCGTTTCTGACGGAGCCATAGCAGCAACTAGCGCATACGCGTTTCTCCGCGGATAAGTACGATAATATATCTTATGTAAGGTTGCTATCTTTAAAACAAAGTGGTTGGACGGTGCATCAATGTGCTGTCCAACCACTTTTACTTTCCTGCTATATAGTATGCAAAACTAGATAACCTAGAATACAATATAGCTAATGAACGGAGGATCCTTATGAACCACGCCAAACGCGTTATTCCGATGTCCGATTCGTCGGTCAGCATTATGCCTGAGGATATTCAGCCCACTGTGCTGCCCGATGCATTTATTCAGTCCGATATCGTGCGCAAACTCAATACGTTGAGTCTGCCGCGCTATGACCAGTTGCCCAATGTGACGCTCTACCGCGACCAGGTCATTGAGTATGTTGCGCTGTGGATGGAGCCGCTGTCCATTTGCGTTGAGCAGCCTGTCATTACGCCATCGATGATCAATAACTACGTGAAGGTCGGTCTGGTGCCTGCTCCGGTCAAAAAGCAGTATGGTCGCGAGCAGATTGCCCGCCTGATCGCTATCTGCATCTTTAAGCAGGTGCTACCTATTGCTGCGGTGCAGGCGCTCTTTAACATTCAGCGTTTGAGCTACGATGCCCCGACGGCCTTCGACTATGTGGTCGATCAGCTCGAGGCATCGATTCGTTCGGCGTTTTCTGTCGAGCAGACGCCGGTTCCCGATACGGCGCATCAGGTAACGCGTGAGTCGCTGCTTGTGCGCAGCGCGGTTTCATCCTTTGTTTCGAAAGCGTACCTGATGAGCTATCTCAAGTTCAACGGGTTTAATAGCTAGCCGACGTATAAAACGGGCGGGACAAAGAGCCATCTGTCGCTTTGTCCCGCCCGTTTTTTTTGCTTGGTTGGACTTTATTTGCCCGAAGCTACGCCCATGCCGTAGCCGATGATCAGGCCGTGCATCTCGGCGTAATAGGAATCCAGGCCGTTGCAGGGCATGATGATGGTCTTGGAGCCGGGCCAATGTTCGACAATGCGATCAGTAAGCGCTTGGGCTCCAGCTTCGTTCTCAACGTGATCGATGATGACCTCACCGCCCGTAAAGCCCTCGGCTTCCATAGTGTCGATGATCTTGTTGAGCATCTTCTTTTCGCCACGCGTGTGCCCCACGAGTTCGATTTTACCGGCCTCACTCGCCGTGCCCAAAATGCGGATATTGAGCTTGTTGGCAATGACGCCGGCTGCCTTAGGGATACGTCCGGCTTTGGCGAGGTTTTCGTAATTGCACAAACTGAAGAGGATTTTGCTGTTCTGTTCAAGGCTATCGAAGTATGCGCAAGCATCCTCGAATGAGACATTCGGATTGTCTGCAAGATAGCGGTCGAACAGCAAGAAAATGAGGTCCATTTTGCCGCCAGCTGCGCGTGAATTGACTAGATGAATCTGTCGGTCGGGCTCCTCGGCAAGAACCATATCGCGAGCAGTGGCTGCCGCGTTGTAGCTGCCCGACACACCCTCAGAGATCGGCATGCAGATGGTCTTGTCTGCCAATTTGAAGAGCTCGGCCCACTCCCCTACGCTGGGACAAGCGCTCGAAGAAGCGTTCGTCTCCGCCTGAACAGCGCAGTTGAGCTCATGAACATCGAGCGAAAGGTCATCGACGAATTCACGCTCCCCCACTCGAATTTTGAGGGGCGCAAATGCAAAGGTGGTATAGGGCGCGGTCGGTTGCCAATCGCGGAGGTTGCAGCTTGAATCGGAGATAAGTGCCCAGCTCATAGAGGGTCCTTTCTAATTGTTCATCAACAATTATAGCCTTCTTGCAAACCGAATGGACGGCTATCTAGTTTTGAATACTAGATAGCCGTCTAAGATGAGAGAGAAAAAAAAGAATGGACCTCGCGACTTAAAGCCACGAGGTCCACATTCACACGCTGTGTAAGATGACTTAGTAACGCACGAAGATGTAGTTATTGTTCATGCCGGCGGCAACGGAGCTGATGATAACACCCGTGTTGTAGTCGGAAGCATGAATCATCTGACCGCCACCGATGTAAATGCCGGTGTGGTATGAGTTGACCACAACGTCACCGGGCTGCGGATCGGACACACGCGTCCAGCCCATAAAGGTGCCCGTGGTGCCCAGGCGGCAATAGCGACCAGTGAGGCAATAGCTAACAAAACCAGAGCAGTCGAAGCTGTTCGGGCCAATTCCGCCCCAGGAATAAGCACAACCAAGCTTGCTGTATGCACGCGAGACAACAGAACCGCCATCGATGGACTGGCTCGGAGCAGAAGGCGTCGGAGCCGGAGCAGGCGTGGAGGGCTGCGGCGTCGGAGCAGGTGCCGGCGTAGGAGCCGGAGTGTTGCCGCCCTGGTTGTTGTTATTGCTGGTCTGGCCACCGTTGTTGGTGTTCTCGGTCGTACCGGCAGTCTCGTTGCTCACCGTGGCTTTCTCGGCGGTGCTGGCGTTGATGCCGGCCTGCAGCGCGGCGTTGGCTTCGGCCTCGGCGGCTAGTTCGGCCTGCAGCTGTGAATCCAGAGAGTTTACGACGTTCTGGGCTTCAGCCTGCTGGGCGTTAAGCTCGTCGACCTTCTTTTGCGTGGCGGCGACGTTCTTTTCCTGCTCGGACTGCTTATCGGTGAGCTGCTGCTTAAGTTCCTTGACCTCTTGAATGGTCTGAGCCTGCTTATCGGAAACTTTGCCGTAGTAGAACAGACGGTTGAGCATATCGCTAAGGTCATCGACACCCGTCAGAACCTGAAGCAGGCTCAGACCGCCGGTTTTGTACTCGCCGGCGACATAGGTCGAGAGCTTGGCCTGACCATCGGCGATCTCCTGCTGCTTTTGCGTGATCTCGCCGGCAGTCTGATCGAGCGCCTGCGTCTGCGTGGCGAGCTCATCGTAAATCTGCTGGGTTTGGGTACCGATCTGCTCGAGCTTAGTACGAGCAGCGGCAAGGTCGGATGCGGTATCGGCGTAGGCAGGAGCCGCGAGGCCCAAGCCCAAAACACAAGCGAGGGTTGCCGTAGCAGCGCAGCGTGCCATGTTTTTGTGCGTGTTTGCTGTGCGCATGTAGCTTCCTTTCCAGTAACTAAGGGTAACGGCTAGTCCACCGTCACCAGGCTAAAGAGCTCCACATCGTCATTAGACGGCGTGAGCTTCTCGCGCGGGTTGAGAAACGCAAGCTCAAGGATACAACCGTAACCGACAAGCTTTGCGCCCATATCTCGCACCAGTTTACCTGTTGCCTCGACGGTTCCGCCCGTCGCGACCAAGTCGTCCAGAATCAACACGGTATCTTTAGAGCTGATAGCGTCGGCATGGATCTCAATTGAATCGGTGCCGTACTCGAGCTCGTAGCTCTGGCTTACGGTCTCACGCGGCAGCTTGCCCGGTTTACGTGCAGGAACAAAGCCAGCGCCAAGGGCTACAGCCACCGGTACGCCAACCATAAAGCCGCGAGCCTCGGGACCCACGACCTTGGTGATTCCCATGCCGGCAAAGTGCTCGGCGAGGGCATCGGTCATGGCTTTGAGCGCCTCGGGATTGCCAAAGAGCGGCGTGATGTCCTTAAAGATGACTCCGGGCTCGGGATAGTCGGGGATATCGACGATTTGAGATTCGAAGTCGTACATTGCATGACCTTTCAATGGGTTGCCGAAATTACAGCAGCTGTTATTTGCCCGCGGTGGCGGTTCCGGAGTGCGAAGGGGCGACAACCTTGAGCGGCTTTACGAGAGAATCCTCGTGTGGAGCCGGCGCAGCTATCTCTTCGTTTTTGGCCTTGGTGGACTCGGAACGAGTGATTTCCTCATCGAGTGCATCGATGTCGGCGTCCTCGACCACGGCGTTGAGCGACTCAAAAACGCGGTTCTTGAGCAGTGCGGTGTGCACACCTTCCGTTAGGTCGTGAAGCTTCTTAAACGCACGTTCGAGCTTGGCGTCGCGCTCGTCATCGGAGGTATCCATTCCGAGCATGCTCACGAGCACCTGCTCAAACATGGAAGACTCGCGGTTGGCGGAAGACACGTACTGACGCAGGTTGCGCGGCTCGATATGGAAGCGTGACAGCTCGGAGCAGTAGCGGATGATCGGGAAATCTCGGCCATCGACGAGCTCACGATTCTGCGGACTCTTGATGATGCGAATGAGGTCGTTCTCAGCGAGCGAGCGGATAAACGAAATCTCGACGCCCAGCATATCGGGAATGGTCTCGATGGGATGCAGCTTTTGCTTAGTCTCCTTGGGCTCCGTCTTGAGCGGAACATCGGACAGCAAGCCCACCTCGTAGGCGAGCGTTGACAGGTCCGTGGCGTTTTCCAAGCGCTGCTTAATCACGTTGAGCGGCATGTAGCGAGTCTTCTGCAAGTGCAGAATGACCTCTAGGCGATCAACGTCCTCCTTGGAGTACTGACGGTATCCCTTAGGCGTACGATGAGGGGTAATGAGCCCCTCATCCTCTAGAAATCTAATTTTTGAGTTCGAAAGATCGGGGTATGCGCCTCGAAGTAGGTTGACGACTTGGCCGATACTCAGATAGTTGCGTTCGGCCATGCCCTACTCACCGGTTTCGATGCGCTCCGGCGTGCTCTCGTGGTAGATGAGCGTAAACGTACCGATCTGGACGGAAGAACCGTCGTGCAGCGGGGCCGCGTTGACTATGGCACCGTCGACCCAGGTGCCATTGAGCGAGCCCAGGTCCTCGATGCGAGCGCCGAGGCCCTCGCGGATAATGCGCGCGTGGCTGCGCGAAACGGTCATGTCATTGAGGAAGATGCCGTTCGCAGGATCGCGGCCGATGGTGGTCACTTCGTCCTCGAGCTCAAAGGCGGCACCAGTCTGCGGACCCTTGACGATGGACAGAACGGGGGCGGTGATGCGCACGTTGGCCATGAGGTCGGGAACGGTGACGTCGCTTGAAGGCACGCGGAATACGCAGGTAGCGTCAGCAGCCTTATCATTCTGAGGCATATTGTTAACCATGTTGTCCATGACAACCCCTAACTTATCGCGGACGTGCCGCAAATAATGAACCGTACGTAATCATACCCCAACGAATCAGTCTTCGATTTCAGGGTTCAGAAAGTCGATGTCCTCGTCCTCGGGATGCGCGAGAGCCTGTTTAATGGCCACTCCGCCCTTAATGGAGTAGATGACAGCCGTGAGCATGGAGAAGATCACGCCGCCGTACACAAAGAAGATGCCGAGGGGCACCGAGCTTCCGTTGAGGCCCGGGAAGGCCTTAAGGGTTGAAGGTAAAAGATGCAGGCCGTCAATAACGGGGAAACCGAGCAGCATGAGCGAGAATCCGGTCATGAGCAGCGCTGTGGCAATCTTTCCGGGGAAGACGACATCGATGGGGCGACGATGATAATGACGCACGATAAGCGTGCCGATGCCCAGATAGATGTCGCGGCCAATAATGAGCACGCAGACCCAGATGGGCAGCTCTCCGCGGACCACCAGCCCAAGTACGCCGGTGAACAGCAGCGCGCGGTCGCAAATGGGATCCATGACCTTGCCGAGCCATGAGACCGTCTTAGTCATGCGGGCGATCTGACCGTCCATCCAGTCGGTGGAGGCGGCAACGGCGTAGATAACGATGGCGATGACGCGGTTGTTATCCGTCACAAACAGGTACAGAAATACCAGGGTGAGGATCAGGCGCGTAAAGGTGATGAAATTGGAGATCGTAAAGATCTTATTCGACGGGTAATCGGAAGTGCCGATAAGCTCCTTTTTGATCTTCTTTTTGATGCCCACAGGACTCCCCCGCTGGTTAACGACAAAACTTTCGATACTATACCCGTTCCGGCGATGTCTATCCAGCGCAGCCATAGAGAGTCCAGACATGTGGAGGGCGGTTCTGGGCTGTGTGGGATTCTGCATTCGTGTACATCAGCCTCCAAACAAGTCGAATAATGTCGATTTTGGTGGCTGGTGTACACGTTTTGATTCGGTGATTACATCGAGCGGGAACGTTGTTGCATTAAGCAAAATAATCATGGTGATTAAAAACAAAAAAGGTCAGGCACTAGGTGCCTGACCTGCAAACTTCTGGTCGGGACGACTGGATTCGAACCAGCGACCCCTTGACCCCCAGTCAAGTGCGCTACCAAGCTGCGCCACGTCCCGAAGCTAATGTTTGTTGCTCTGCTCTCGCTCGCAACAGGGAGTATATTAACCCGAAACTTTAGACTTGTGCAAGAACTTTTTTATAAATTTTGAAGCAAGTCCAAAATTGTATCTGCGAGCTGGGGTTTTGTTAGCACGGGAAGTTCTTGCGTACCCGTTGTGCTCACAATCCAGGCCTTGTTAGTGTCGGTTCCAAAGCCCGAATCGGCGCGCGAGACATCGTTGGCGATAATGGCATCGCAGCCCTTGCGGGCCAATTTGCGCTCGGCGTACTCGACAACGTTATCGGTCTCGGCCGCAAATCCGATTACGCACCGCTCGCCCTTCTGGCGCGAGAGCTCGGCCAAAATATCGACCGTTTCGACAAGCTCGATGCGATCCAGGCGTTCGTTGGCCTTTTTGAGCTTATGGTCCGCAGGGGTGGCGGGGGTATAGTCGGCGACGGCGGCCGCACAAATTGCCGCATCGGCCGTCTGGAAGGCGCTGAGCGCTGCCTGCAGCATTTCAGCGGCGGTCTGCACGCGCACGCACTCCACGCCGCGGGGGACATTGAGCGATGTCGGTCCCAGCACAAGCTTGACCGCAGCACCGCGGCGAGCGGCCTCCCCTGCCAGGGCGATGCCCATCTTGCCTGATGAGCGGTTGCCAATGAATCGCACCGGGTCGATTGGTTCGTGCGTGGGGCCGGCAGTGATGACGACGCGCTTGCCTGCCAGGTCCTGAGGCACGGGTTTGAGCACCTCACAGACAGCCTCGACGATGTCCTCGGGCTCGCTCATGCGTCCCGTGTCCACGTCGCCGCAGGCAAGGTAGCCGCTGCCGGGTCCCACAACATGGACACCGCGCTCGCGCAGCGTGGCCATGTTGGCCTGCGTCGCCGGCGCCTTCCACATGCCGTTGTTCATAGCGGGTGCGATCACGATGGGTTGCGGCGTTGCAAGCAGCGTGGTGGAGATAAGGTCATCGGCGATGCCGGTGGCCATCTTGGCGATGATATTGGCCGTCGCGGGCGCCACGACCACCAGGTCGGGTTCCTGCGCCAGCGAAATGTGGTGGATGGGGTCGGAGGGATCGTCGAATAGGCCCACGGCAACGGGCTCGTTGGTGAGCGCACGGAAGGTGAGTGGGCCCACAAACTCCGTGGCATGCTCGCTCATAACGACCTTGACGCGCGCACCGCGCTTTTGCAGCAGGCGCACGATATTGCACGACTTATAGGCGGCGATCCCGCCGGTAATGCCCAGCAGGATCGTTTTTCCCTCAAGTTGCATTGAATTGTTGGATGCCGCCATCGTTTAAGCTTCCTTGCTCGGGAGTACCAGGAGGCGGTGGCAGTACGGGCAGTGCGTAATCTCGCTACCGTCGTGGTTGAGGTCGCTCATGGACGATGCCTGCAGCGCGGTGTGGCAGACTGTGGGGATGTTGCCCTGGATGGTCTCGACGGCCAGGCCGCGGAACTGCTTGAGCAGACGCTCGTAGTCGGTGAGCACGTCGGCCGGCAGAGTGGCGGCAAGCGCGGTGCGTTCCTTAGTGGCGGCGTCAATCTGAGCCTGCAGGTCGGCAGCCTTAGTGCGGGCGGCCTTGGTATCGGCCTTCACGCCCTCCTCGAACTTGGCGATAATTGCCTGTGCGCGGGTCTCGCGGTCGAGCGCCTCCTTATGGGCGACAACGACATCCTTGCGGGTGTGCTCAATCTTGTCCAGGCGCTTGGCCAGGGTGGCGAGCTCGTTTTCCAGGTCCTGTACCTCGCGGTAGTCGGAGCCGTCAACGTGGCGCTTCTTAGCGGCCTCGATGGCGTTATTGGTCTGGATCTCGGTGGTGTTGAGATCGTCGAGCTCAATGTCCAGATCCTTGCGCTGGGCGTAGAGCTTGGTCATCTCGGACTTGAGCTTCACATAGGTCTTGCGCTTGGAAGCGAGCTCCTTGAGCTCCGGCATATTGGCAAGTTCGCTCTTGTTGCGGGCGAGCTCCGAATCGATCTGTTGCAGCTTGAGTAGCGTAGCGCCGGCGCTCATAAGTTCTCTCCTTTTGTCACAGTCCACCATTGGCAAGGGTTCAGTATTTTAATCGCATGACGGGGGTTGACCCCGGCGTCAACTGCAGAGTTCATCAATATATCAACGAACGGCTCCTCGGAGCGGTCGTGGCCGAGCAAGATGACGCCCAGACCGCGCAGAGCGAGGTCCTGCGCCACGTGGTATCCCGCCTCGCCCGTCACGACAACGTCCGCGCCCGCGGCGATGGCGAGCTCTCCAAAGTCGCCCAGGGAGCCGCCCAAAATGGCGACGGTGCGGCACGGGCGATCGGCTTCGCCCCACACACGCGGGTCGCTGCCGAAGGCCGTGGCAGCACGGGTGGCAAGATCGCGCAGCGTGCACGGGTCGTTGAGCGTTGCAAGCGCGCCCAGGCCGGTTGCCTCGGGGTCGTCCACGTGCTCCAGTGAGCTCACGAGTGCGGCACCCAGCAGCTTGCTCAGGCAGACACGGGCTTCGTTCGAGCGGTCCAGGTTGGTGTGGAGCGATATGATGCTCACGCCGCAACGGGCCGCCTCATAGAGTGCCGCGCTGCACTGGGGGCGAGTGGCATCCGCTGGACAAAACGCCTCGGGCGCCTTGATATAGACAGGATGATGCGTCAGCAGCACGTTGACACCGGCCTCGAAAGCACGGTGCACATTGGCTTCGGTCGCATCGAGTGCGCAGGCCACGCCGGCAATCTCGGTGGCAGGGTCGCCCACGGATAAGCCTACGTGGTCCCAGGGCTCGGCGTCCGTCTTTGGATAGCGTGCCAGCAGAGCGCGCTCGAGCTCGGCGACGATCATGCGGCACCCACGATCGTCAGCAGCGCTTGGGCAAAGTCGTCCAGATCGGCTGGGTTCACGCGGTCATCGAACGAGATGCGAAGAGCGCCGAGAGCTTGCTCGCGACCGATGCCCATCGCGCTCAAAACGTGGCTGGGGTCCATACTGCCGCTCGAGCACGCCGAGCCTGCCGATACCTCAAAGCCGGCGGCGTCGAGCTTGATGATGAGCTCCTCGGAGTCCATGCCGTCAATGTAGATCGACACCATGCAGGGCAGACGATCGGCATGCGCATAGTCGCCCATGGTGGCGTGAATGCGCGGATGAGCCGTAAGCGTGGCGTAGAGCTTGTCGGAAAGAGCTTGCAGCGTCGTACGCTCCTGGGCCACGCGGGGCGCCAACGTGCGGGCGGCAGCGGCAAAGGCCAGCTGCGTGCGCAGGTCCTGCGTGCCGGCACGACGTCCGGCTTCCTGTCCACCGCCAAAGATGCGCGGACGCAGCGGCGTGCGGTTCTTAAGGTAGAGTGCGCCGGATGCCACGGGGCCGCCGATCTTGTGCGCGGCAACGGTCATAGCATCGACGCCCAGCTCGGCGGCATCGAGCGGAATGTGCAGATAGCCCTGGATGGCATCGGTGTGGAACAGAGCGCCCACGGTATGCGCGGCCGCGGTCAGCTCGCGGATGGGCTGCACCACGCCGGTCTCGTTGTTGGCAACCATGATGCTCACGAGCGCCACGTCGTCGCCGAGTAAGTCGCTCAGCGCGGCAGGCTCAATATAACCTGCACGGCAGGGCTGCACCAGGTCGACGGTAAAGCCGGCAGCACGCAGCAGCGGCAGGTTGTCCAGAATCGAATCGTGCTCGATGGCAGATACGATCACGCGGTTACGCTTGCGATCGCGCTGACGAGCGCCCTCGGCAAGACCGAGCAGCGCCAGCTGGTTGGCTTCGGTGCCGCCGTTGGTCAAAACAATCTCGGACGGGCGAACGCGCGCGCCAAAGCTGCGGGCAATCTCGCGACGCGCCACTTCCAGGCGTGCAGCGGCCTTGCGGCCGAGCGAATGCAGCGAGTTGGGGTTGACGCCGGCAAGCTCGCTGTCGTCGTACTCGCGCTGCGCAAGGCGCGCCTCGACGCGCATGGGCGTCGAGGCGGCATAGTCAAGATTCACGGGTATGCGGTTTTGACCTGCGGTCATAAGGTTTTATGCCTCCTGTGCGGCCTCGTTGCCCAGCTTCTGCAGCAGCGCAACCTCGGCAGCGGGATCTTCGGACTTAAATACGGCGGAACCTGCGACGAGCACGTTGGCGCCAGCCTTGACGACCTCGGCGATGTTCTTGGAAGAGATACCGCCATCGACCTCGATGAGAGGCGAAACGCCGTGACGCTCGCACATGGCCTTGAGCTCGTGCAGTTTGGCAATGGTGCCCGGGATAAAGCTCTGGCCGCCAAAGCCGGGGTTCACGCTCATGAGCAGCACCATATCGACGACGTCGATGATGCTCTCGAGTACGCACACGGGGGTGGCGGGGTTGAGCACCACGCCGGCCTTGATGCCGCGCTGCTGCAGATGCGTGAGCGTGCGGTGCAGGTGCGTGGAGGCCTCGTAGTGCACGGTGATCATGTCGGCACCGGCATCGGCGTACCAATCGACGGTCTCGTCGGGGTTCGACACCATCAGGTGCGCGTCGACCGGCACGTTGGTGGAGCGCTTGACGGCCTTAAGGATGTCAACGCCAAAGGTCAGGTTGCCGGTAAAGTGGCCGTCCATAACGTCAAAGTGAACGTAGTCGGCGCCGGCGATCTTGTCGAGCTCTCCCTTGAGGTTGGCCATGTCGGCCGAAAGGACGGACGGAGCGATTTTGATGGAACCCATGGTAGTAGCCTTTCTACGCTAGTCGGTGAGTCCGTAGAACTCTTGAGAAGGGACGCGGTCGGTAAGAATCTCGAGCGCCCTATCCAAAGTAACACCGTTGTAGAGCGTTTGCTCCACGGCAAAGGTGAGCGGAATGTCTACGCCCAGTGAACGGGCAAGTTCGCTGACGCTGCGGGCCGCGACGGCGCCCTCGACAACCATATGCGTGCGCGTCTGGTACTCGTCGAGCGACACGCCGTGGGCAAACTCGTAGCCAAAGGTGCGGTTACGCGAATGCTCCGAGGTACAGGTGGCAATGAGGTCGCCCATGCCGGCAAGCCCCATGCAGGTCATAGCTTGACCGCCGCGGGCGTGCACCAGACGGCTGATCTCTGCCAGGCCGCGTGTCATGATAAGGGCGAGCGTGTTGTCGCCCGCACCGGTGCCGGCGGAGATGCCGCACACGATGGCGATTACGTTTTTCATGGCGCCGCAGACCTCGACACCGGTCATGTCCTGCGACAGGTAGATGCGGAAGGCCGTTGACAGAAGCAGGTCCTTAAAGGTCTCCCCTATCTGTGGATCTTCGCTGGCGATGACGGCGGCAGAAAGACCTCCGCGGCAGATTTCCTCGGCATGGTTGGGGCCCGAGAGCGCCGCCACGCGCGACTCGTTGCCGATCTCGCTGGCGATGACCTCGCTCATGAGCAGGCCGGACTCGGGCTCAATGCCCTTGGTGAGGCAAAGCACCGGGGTATCGGCGGCGATAAAGGGCGCGGCCTGGTGGCACACGCTGCGAAGGTGCGTCGAAGGAACGGCAAAGATGATGGCCTCGGCGCCGTCGAGCGCCTGCACGAGCTCGGTCGTGGCGACGACGTTGCCGGGCAGCTCGTAGCCCACAAGGTAGCGGGGGTTGCGGTGCTCACCGTTAATGCCGGCGGCCGTCTGCTCGCTATGGGCCCACATGGTTACGCGCACGGCTCGCGCGGCGGCAAGGCCGGCGACGGCGGTTCCCCACGAGCCAGAGCCAATCAGCGCAACATTCATGACTCTCTCCTACTTATCGTCGGGCTCGGTGACGCGCTTGGTAAACGAGAGCTTGGACTCCTTACCGGTCATGAGCTTTTTGATGTTCGCGCGATGGGCCCACACCACGGTGATGCCGATTATCGCCATGCAAAACTTAAGTCCCAGGCTGCTGTACGGAAAGACCGCGCAAGCAGCGATGGGAAGACCGATGGCCGCGGCAAGCGAGCCCACCGACACAAACTTGGTGATGGCGACGGCCACGATAAACATGCCCAGCAGCGACAGGCCAATTGGCCAATACCAGGCGAGGATGACGCCCAGGCCAACTGCGATTCCCTTGCCGCCATGGAAATTGAGGTAGGGCGAGAAGATGTGGCCCCACACCGCTGCCAGGCAGATGACGCCGAGCATCCAGTCGCCGGCGGCTCCGGGCGCCATGATGTTCGGCGGAAATCCATAGCCCACGCTCGCGATGAGCGGACGGGCGATGACAACGCAGATGGCGCCCTTAAGGCAGTCGAGCAACAGCGTGAGCGCGGCCACCTTGGGGCCGGCTACGCGCAGTGCGTTGGTGGTGCCGATGTTGCCGGAGCCCGCCTTGCGAATGTCGGTGTGGTTGAACACGCGGCCCAGGATCAGGCCAAACGGAATCGCCCCGATAAAGAACGAGACCACGGCGCAGATGGCGGTCAGCAGAATCGGATTATGCATCCTTTTGCTCCTTCTTCCTAAAGAAGAGTCGAATGGGTGTGCCGGCAAAGTCGAAGGTCGAGCGCATGCGGTTCTCGATGTAGCGCTGATAGGTGTCGTTGACCAGATCGCTGTGGTTGACGAAGAACGTGAACGTCGGCGGGTTGACGCCCGTCTGGGTCACGTAGTGCATGCGCAGGCGGCGCTTGCCGTCCACCACGGTATGACCGAACTCGCGCAGGTCGGTGAGGAACGTGTTGAGGCGCGAGGTGCTGATCTTTTGCGAGCGCGTCTTCTCAGCGGCGTCGACCATCGCCCAGATCTTCTCGACGCTGCGGCCAGTGAGGGCCGAGATGCGCAGGTACTGGGCCCAGGGAGCCATGACGCCCAGACGGCGGTCGATGGTCTCCATGCAGGCCTCGCGCTTACGGTCGTCGTCGAGCAGGTCCCACTTGTTGAGCAGCACCACGATGGCGCAGCCGCGCTCGATGGCAAGACCCATGACCTTCTGGTCCTGCTCGGTGACGCCCACGGAGGCATCGACGACGAGCAGCGCCACGTCGGCGCGGTCGATGGCGCGCAGGCCGCGGACCATGGAGTAGTACTCGATGTTCTCGTACACGGTGCTCTTCTTGCGAATGCCCGCGGTGTCGACCATGCGGTAGTGCTTGCCGTTACGCTCGACGACCGTGTCGATGGCGTCGCGCGTCGTGCCGGCAATGTTGGACACGATAGAGCGGTCGGCGCCCAGGATGCGGTTGAACAGCGACGATTTACCGGCGTTGGGACGGCCGATGATGGCCACGTTCAGCGCGTCGGGGAACTCATCGGCGACCTCGTCCTCTTCCTCCGGAAGCAGGGCCACGATATCGTCGAGCAGGTCGCCCGTGCCATGGCCATGCAGGGCCGAGAGCGGCGTGGGCTCACCGATGCCGAGCGAATAGAACTCCCAGATGCTGTCGTTCTCGCGATCGGGGTTGTCGAGCTTGTTCACCAGCAGAAAGACCGGCTTGTCGCAGCGCTTGAGCATGCGGGCGACCGACTCGTCCTCCTCGGTGACGCCGGTGCGGCCATCGACCACAAACAAGATGACGGCGGCTTCCTCGGCGGCGGCGAGGGCCTGGTCGCGGATGGACGTGGCAAAGACGTCGTCGCTCTTGAGCGGTTCGATGCCGCCCGTGTCGACGATGGTGAACTCGCGGCCGTTCCAATCGGCCGTGTGGTACGAGCGGTCGCGCGTGACGCCGCGAGACTCGTGGACGATGGCGTCCGAGGTCTGGGCCAGGCGGTTAACGAGCGTGGACTTGCCCACGTTGGGGCGTCCGACGACGGCGACGATAGGTTTCATCTGCTCTCCTTTAATGGGTAGGGTCAGTGGAATTAGTAGAGTCGGCGGGCACAATGCCAAGGATGCGCTCCAGGGTATCGAGCAGCTCATGCGGCATGGTCGACACCACATGAACCTCGGCGCCGCGACTGGTAAGGCTTGCGAGTAAATCGTCACGATGATACTCGTCAAGCGTCATGCCGTCAGCGTTGAACATGAGCTTAGGCACAAAGAGCATAACCCCCGACAGATCTTGGGGCAGCTGCTCCAGAATGTCACACGCGACGATGAGGCCGGTCACGTCCACGTTGCCGCCAAAGTAGCGGTTCTTGATGGCTGTGACGGTGCCGGCGAGACCATACGGCGACTCCACAAAGCGCGCCACGGTGTCGCGCGCGCTGGCGCCGGAGAGGCACAGAAGGCTCTGGTTGCGCTCGGCGATTGCCTCGCGAACTCGGCGCAGGCGCTCGGCATCGGCGGCAAGCACGTCGTCGGTCTCATCCAGATACGAGCGGATCATGCCAATGCCGTCGTAGTATTGCGGGTAGCCGTCGTAAAAGTCTGCCTCGGGAGGATCGATGCCGGCGTCCAGGTAGAACTCGTCGCTCATCTGGAAGGTGTGGCGGCCAAAGCGCTCATAGGCGCGGTCCTGGAACGGTCGGATCATGGCAATGGTCTCGCGCGCCAGCTCGGGCTTGTCGCTGTAGGACCAGCTAAAACGGTTCTGATGCTTGGTAAAACCGAGCGGCACAATGCCCAGACTTGTGATTTGCTCGTGCTCCTCGCAAAAGCGCAGGGTCTTTTCCAGCTCCTCGCCGTCGTTCATGCCGGGGCACAACACGATCTGCGCATGAATCTCTATGCCGGCGGCCATGATGGCCTCGAGCACGTCCATGCCGCGCTGGGCGTTGCGGCCCATCATGCGGCGGCGGACGTCGGGGCTTACGGCGTGGACCGACACGTTCATGGGGCTCATATTGCGTTGGATGACGTTTTGAACATCTTCGTCGGTGAGGTTCGTGAGCGTGACGAAGTTGCCCTGCAAAAAGCTCAGACGATAGTCGTCGTCGCGGATGTAGAGCGTGGAGCGACCGCCCTTGGGGAGCATGGTCATAAAGCAGAACACGCAGGCGTTGACGCAGGTACGCATGCCGTCGAAGATGGGGCCGTCGAACTCCAGACCCCAATCCTCTCCGGGAAAGCGGTCGAGCTCCACGGGCGTGACGGTGTTGTCGCGCGGGTCGAATACCTCCAGCTCGACGGTGTCGTCGTCGGCTTCCCAGAGCCACACGATCATGTCGGTGAGCTGCTCGCCGTTGACCGCGAGCACGCGCATGCCCGGCTCGATACCCACATCCCACGCGGGCGATTCGGGACGCACGTTCTTGACGAGCGCGCCCTCACCCGGCTCGGGGTCGCGGCTGCGCCCGTAATCGGCCACCTCGGCGGCGTATGCGGGTACGGTCTGGTCCATGGTTAGCGGCAAAGCTCCTTGATGCGCGTGACGGCGCGTTCGATGTGTTCTTGCGGGGTGGAGGCTCCGGCGGTGATGCCGATGTGGTGAGCGTCGGCAAACCACGCGGCCTGGAGCTCGGAAGCTTCCTCGATGTGATGCGTGTGCTCGCAGACGTCGGCGCAGATTTGCGCCAGGCGGCGGGTGTTGCCCGAGTTCTTGCCGCCCACGATGACCATGCAGTCGCAGCGGTTGGCGAGGGATGCCGCCGCCTGCTGGCGCTCGCTTGTGGCGGCACAGATCGTGTTGATCACACGCAGCTCCTGCACGCGCGGGGTGATGGAGGCCACAACCTCGGCCAGGTTCTGCGCGGTCTGGGTGGTCTGCACGACGAGGCCTACCTTGCCCTTGAGCGGCAGCACGTCCGCATCGGCGGCGCAGCTCACGACCTGTGCATCATTGCCGGCGTGGCCCAAGATGCCCTCAACCTCGGGATGGCCCGGCTCGCCTACGACTACCACGCGGTAGCCCTCGCGTACCAGGCGCTCGGCGGCCACATGAACCTTCTTCACGTAGGGACAGGTGGCGTCGACCACGGTAAGGCCGCGCTCGCGGGCAGCATCGATCACTTGCGGCACCACGCCGTGGGCGCGGATGATCACGGTACCGGTTGCGGCGCTATCCAGGTTCTCAGCCAGGCTAACGCCTGCCTCAGCGAGCTCGCGCACCACGATAGGGTTATGGATGAGCGGACCCAAGGTATGGACCTGAGTGCACTCCCCTGCCTGCGGCGCAGCGGCCAGCGCCATGTCGAGCGCACGCTGTACGCCGTAGCAAGTGCCGGCGTGGGCGGCGATCTCGATGGTAGGCGCGGTTGCCTGGTCGGACGCGGTCACGGCAGTGTTCGTCACGTTCTCGCTCATGGCTAGAACCTGCCCGGATGCTCGGCGCACAGCTCGTCTCGCATGGCGTAGACGCGGTTCATGGCCTCGGACTCAAACCAGGCCAGGCGCTCCGTGCGCTTAAGCCCGGCCGGCGCGTCCGAAAGCGAGACGGCCTTGCCGGCACGAATCCAGCACTTCTTGGGACGCATGAGCTTTTTGCCCGCGGGCGTGATGTCGGACCAGCCGCAGATGGCGAGCGGGTTGACGGGCGCCTTGCCCATCTGAGCGATGAGCGCAAAGCCGCCGTGGACCTCGGGCTTGATCTCGCGCGAGCGGATGCGCGTGCCCTCGGGGAAGATCAGGACGTCCTCGCCGCGCTGCAGCGCATGCTGGGCGGCGCGCAGGCACTTCATATCGGCAGTACCGCGCTCCACGGGGATGCCGCCAACGCGGCTAAAAGCCCAGCGCACAATCTTGCTCTTGGCGAACTCGGACTTAAAGATAGGGCGAATGCGGCGGCCGCCAAAGAACAGCGCCGTCTCCACGGCCAAGAGCTCGGCCATCGAGGTGTGGTTGCAGATGACCACGCTGCCGCGGCCGTCCTGGCGCTCAAACAGCAGATCGGCATCTTCGACCTTCCAACGCCACATGAGCTTGGAGAAGGCCCAAAGGATGGCCATGACTACGACGACGGTACCGCGGATGAGCGCCGGGAACTCGGCGTAGGGGGCGTTGTAATAGTCCTCGGGCGTCTGCTTAAACAGGCGCATGGGCTACCTCCTTTGGTTGATGAGGCCCTCGATAATGCGGACGACCTCGTCGATGGTATGGGCGGTGGAGTCGACGTGCACGGCGTCCTCGGCGGGGATGAGCGGGGCGACCTCGCGGCTGCTGTCGAGCTTGTCGCGCTGCTTAAGGGCGTCGAGAGTCTCGTCGACCTCGGCCTCGAGTTGCGCGGGCGTGAGCGGCTGAGCGTCGTTTTGGTGGCGCTGCAGCACGCGGCGGCGGGCGCGCTCGCGCGGGTCGGCGGTCAGGAAGACCTTGACCTGCGCGTTAGGGAACACGACGGTTCCGATGTCGCGACCCTCGGCCACGATTTCGCGGTCCTCGGCGGCGCGGCGCTGGTGAATGAGCATGGCGGCGCGCACGCCCGGGTAGGCCGAGACCTTGGACACGTTGGCGTCGACCTGCGGGGTACGAATGGCAGCCGAGGCATCCTTACCGTCGATGGTCAGGCGCGTGTCTTCGCCGGTGCCGTTGGTAAAGCGAATCTCGATCTGCTCGGCGAGGGCGTCGATGGCCGCCTCGTCGTCCAGGTCGATGCCGCGGTCGAGCGCGGCGAATGTGACGGCGCGATACATGGCGCCCGTGTCGAGCTTGTTAAAGCCCAGCTGGCGGGCGATCTCCTTGGCGATGGTGGACTTGCCGGAACCGGCGGGGCCGTCGATGGCGACGATCATGCAATGCTTCCTTTCGATGATTGACGTGCTGGTATGGTTCGCGGGCGTTGGGGCGCGGCGGGTTGCCTAGCCCGTGTATCGCTCGCGGTAGGTGTTGCGCTTGGGTGCGGAGCCGTGGCTGCCGTGGTGACGCGTGCGGCTGGCGGTGTTGGTCGCCGGCGCGGCGACGCGCTTGGAGCTGGCCTGCTTGGGCGGGATGCCGCCGGCCTTGAGGATCTGCGCCTCGCGATCGGTGAGTTCGCGCCACGAGCCCTTGGCCACGTCCTTGAGCTCAAGGCCGGCAAAGTTGCAGCGGTGCAGGCGGATTACCGGATGGTGAATCTTGCTCAACATGCGCTTAACCTGATTCTTGCGACCCTCGCGGATAATGACCTCCACGGCGGTGGTGCCGGGCCTGACGCCCTGTGGCGCCACGGCCTCGGCCTCGCGTGCGGTGATGACGCGGCAGATTGCCGGCTGGCATAGGCCGTCGTCGAGCTCGATGCCACGGCGGAGCGGGTCCAGATCGCGGTCGGTCAGCTGCCCGTCCACGAGCGCCTGGTAGGTCTTGTAGACGTGCTTGCTGGGGTGCAGCAGGTCCTGCGACAGGTCGCCGTCGGTGGTAAAGAGCAAAAGGCCCGTGGTGTCGCGGTCCAGGCGACCCACCGGGAAGAGCCCCGGAAAGCGGTCGCGCGGGACAAGATCAGCCACGCAAGGGCGCTCCTGCGGATCGCTCATGGTGGTAAGGTAGCCGGTCGGCTTGTAGAGCATCAGGTACACGGCGCCCTGGTTGAGCTTGACGGGCATGCCGTCGACCTCGATGTGATCGCGGTCGACATCGACCTTGGTGCCCAGCTCGGTCGCAACCTCGCCGTTAACCGTCACGCGGCCGGCGGTCATCAGGTCCTCCGACCCGCGGCGGCTCGCTACGCCCGCACGCGCCAAAAAGCGCTGCAGGCGCATGGTATGCGGGTAGACGGGCTGGGCGCCGGTTGCGGGTGCTGCGTTGCCCACGGCGCGCGTCTCCCCTACTTCGTTAGTCCTCGTCATGCATATCCTCCGAGGTCTCGTCGACGACCAGGGTTTCCAAGTCTTCGGCTGCCTCAACATCTTCAACATCGGTATCGAGCAGTTCGCGCTCTTCGTCCAGGTCCTCGGCTTGCTCCTCGAGCGTGGACTGAATACTGCGGCCGCTCAGGCGCTCGCGGATAAACTGGCGCGACTGCTCGTCGGGGGCAAACTGCTCCAGATCGGGTAGGTCGCGGGTGGAGCGCAGGCCGAACTTTTCCAAGAAGGCGTTGGTCGTGCCGTAAATGATGGCCTGACCGCGCTGGGGATCGCGGCCGAGCTCGCGCACCAGACCCTTGTCCACGAGCGACGCGATGACGCCGTCTGAGTTGACGCCGCGGATGCCCTTGACCACCTCGCGCGTTACGGGCTGGTGGTATGCGATGACGGCCAGGGTTTCGAGCGCCGCCTGCGACAGCTTTTGCGTGTCCCAGCTCAACACATAGGCCTCGACTACGTCGTGGTAGGCAGGATGTGTAAACAGGCGCCAACCGCCGGCGACCTCGCGCAGCTGAAAGCCGCGGTTGGCCTCCTCGTACTCAACCTTGAGCTCGGCGAGCAGCGACGCGCACTCGCCGGGGGCGATATCCAGTGCGCCGGCCAGCGCGGGCGCGCTCACCGGGTCGCTCGACACCAGCAGCAGCGCCTCGAGGGCACCTTTGAGGCTGTTTGCCTCCAGCGTGGAAAGGTTCGACATGCTAGCGTCTCCTATTCGGTGAGCTCGGGGCCCTCGCCGGGCACGTATGCCTCGGCGCCCTCGACTCGGTTGATGCAGATGGTTCCAAAGATCTCGTCCTGGCTCAGCGTGAGCGAGCCGCGCTTGGCGAGCTCAAGCATAGCTAGGAAGGTGACGACGAGCTGCTCGGTGGTGGCATCGCCGTCCAGCAGCTCACGGAAGGTGCAGGTTTGGTGCGCCATGGTAAAGCGGTCGACTGAGGCCACGGTCAGGTCGAGCGGCATGCGATGCGGCGCCACATGCTCGGCCTCCAGCAGGAAGGTCTGGCGCTTGCCGTCCAGGTCGGCACATATGACGGCGAGACCGCGCAGCGTGATGCCGGCAAGGTAGTCGGGCATAAGGCCTAGGAACTCGGGGTCGGGGCCGGCCACGCGCGGATGCATGCGGCTTTCAGCCTGCATGCGGGCACCGAGGGCCGCAGCCGCGCCTTTAAACTGCTTGTAGGCAATCAGACGCTGGATCAGGACCTCGCGCAAGGCGTCGCCGTCGAGCGCGCTGAGTTCCTCGAGGTCTTCGTCGAACTCGTCATCGTCGTCATCGACTTTGCGTGGGGCCTCCTGCGGCACCAGAGAGGCGGCCTTGATGTCCAATAGGGTTGCCGCGACCAACAAAAAGTCGCTCGCCACGTCCAGGTCCAGCGCCTCGATGCGCTCGGCCTCGGCAAGGTATTGCTCGGCCACCTCGCTGATGGAGATGGCGCCGATATCTACTTTTTGGCGGGTTACCAGCTGCAGCAGCAGGTCGAACGGTCCGCTGTAGACCTGCGTCGACACGCGATACGACATCTTCGACCTCCTTTGACGGCGCCTTCGCGGCGCGGTTTGGGTGCATGTTGCGACCGTTTTACACGGTCGGCCTGTAAGTTTACCTTAGATGCCGGCGATTGCGAAGTTGAGCAGCTGCTCAGCAAGCGGATACACGGTAACGTCGAAATAGCGGCCGATCACATCGACGCCGGTCCACATGGGCAGCAGGTACAGCACCAGGATGAGGATGGGCATGGCGTATTGCTGCAGGCGATAGTAGTTGGCGAGCGCCTTGCCCTTGAGAAAGGGCACGATGATCGACGAGCCATCGAGCGGAGGGATCGGGATGAGGTTAAAAAATGCGAGCGACAGGTTGACCACGATAAACGTGGCGCCGAAGTTCATGATCTGTGACGCCAGGGCAAAGGACATGCTGGTGTAAAGGCTGCCATAGGCCAGGCGCATGAGGACCGCGGCAAGACACGCGAGCGCGATGTTCGATGCGGGGCCGGCAACGCTCACCAGGACCTCGTCGCGCTTGGGGTGCTTGAGGTTGTTGAGGTAGACGGGCACGGGCTTGGCAAAGGCGAACACCGGGCCGCCGGCGGCAAGCATAAGCAGCGGCAGGAGGACGGTGCCAAACGGGTCGATATGGTTGAGCGGGTTGAGCGAGACACGACCGCGCGAACGGGCCGTCTTATCGCCGAGTGCCCAGGCCGCGGCGGCGTGCGCACTCTCGTGGATCACGATGCCAATGATGACGGCGACGGCGCTCGCGAGCAGGTTCATGATGTAGCTGCTGGACATGGTGCTCCCCTAGCGGACGCGGCGCGAGGCGCGAGCGAGTAGGTAGTCGGCCACAAACAGGATGACGGCCACGATGGCGTAATCCAGGCGGAATACGCCGCCAAAGGGCGAGGTGATGACGCCGTAGCCGGCGATGGCGCTCGGCAGCGCGCGCGAAAGCTCGACGACAAAGCCCACAATCTGCAGCTTGGCGGTGAGACCGCTAAAGCACAGCAGCACGGTCATCGCGCTCATAAAGATGCCGCAAACGCGGCAGGCGATGGCGATGATGCTCATCGCCACGGCGGCGGCCTTACGAGAGTTCACGCGCGGTCTCCTCTTCGATCTGGGTGGAAAGCTCCAGCCATTCGTCCTCGAGCTTGGGCAGCTCTTGCTTAAGGCCGTTATATTCCCCCAGCGCAGCGTTGAACTTGTCTTGATCGGCATAAAGCTCTTCGCTGGCCATCAATTCCATAAGCTCGTCATAGCGGGCGCGTTTTTTGTTGAGCTCAGCCTCGATCTTCTTGAGCTGGTTGCGCACGCCCTTGAGCTTTTTGTTGAGCGCAGCGCGGGCCTGGGCCTCGGCGCGCTTTTGCTCCTTGGTCTTTTTGCCCTCGGCGGGCTTGGAGGCGGTGGCGGGGGTGTCGGGCTGGGCCGCGGTGACCTTAGCGGACTTGGTCGCGGCCGGTGCGCTCTCCCCTGCCGCATCGGCCGCGGCGCGGGCTGCGAGGTCCTCGCGCTTGTAGAGGTAGTAGTCGTAGTCGCCGTCGTAGACCGTGACCTTGCCATCGCGGATGTCAATGATGCGGTTGGCCACAGCGCGTACCAGGTGCTCGTCGTGGCTGATCAGCACGATGGTGCCGGGGAAGTTCTGCAGGGCGTTCTCGAGCATGTCCACCGAGTCGATGTCCAGGTGGTTGGTGGGCTCGTCCAGGCACAGGAGTGCCTCGGGGGCCACAAGCATCTTGGCCAGTGCCAGACGCGCCTTTTCGCCGCCGGAGAGGACGCGGACCTGCTTCTCGATGGAATCGTTGTCGCTAAACAGGAAGGCGCCCAGCAGGCTGCGCTGCTGCGGCACGGTCCACTTGGGCGTGACGGTGTCGATCTCTTGCAGGACGGTATTGGACTCGGTCATGCCCTCGAGTGCGTGCTGGGCGTAGTAGGCGACGCCGACGTTGGTGCCCAGATCGCGGGTGCCGGTGGTGGGCGGCTCCAGGCCGGCGAGAATCTTCATGAGCGTGGACTTGCCGGCGCCGTTGGGGCCGACGAGCGCCACGTGCTCGCCGCGGTAGAGCTTGAGGTCGATATCGCTGTAGATGTGCTTGTTGCCGTAAGACTTGGACACGCCCTCCAGACCCACGACCATGTCGCCCGAGCGCGGCGGATCGGGGAACTTAAAGTCGATGTGCTTGTGGCCCTCGGGCAGGATGACGAGCTCTTTTTTGATCTGCTCGATCTTTCGGATGCGCTCCTGAGCCTGGGCAGCCTTGGTGGGCTTGTAGCGGAACTTATCGACGAAGACCTGCATGTGGGCGATGTCGCGCTCCTGGGCGGCGCGCTTGGCGCGCATCTGCTCCAGGTTGTCCTCGCGCTGCTTGAGGTAGCTGCTGTAGTTGCCGGTGTAGGTGGTCACGCGGCGGTTCTCGAGCGCGGCCACGTGGTCGACGCAGGCGTCCATGAAGGCGCGGTCGTGGCTGACGATGAGTACGGCGCCGTCGTAGTTGGCGATAAAGCCGCGTAGCCACTGGACGCTCTCGAGGTCCAGGTGGTTAGTGGGCTCGTCCAGCAGCAGCAGGTCGGGGTGGCGCAGGAAGAGCTTGGCGAGCGCGATGCGCATCTGCCAGCCGCCCGAGAACTCGGAGCACGGGCGCTCAAAGTCGGTGACCTTAAAGCCCAGGCCAGATAGGATCTTGCGGGCGTTGCTCTCGAGCTCGTAGCCGCCCAGGTGCTCAAAGCGGTCCTGGACCTGTCCGTACTCGTTGAGGAGCGCGTCGACATCCTTCCCCTGTTCGGAGAGCTCGGTAATCTGGGCCTGCAGCTCGTTGGCGCGCTCGCCCATGCGGCGAATTTCCTTGGCGGCCGCCATGACCTCGGCAAGGATGGTGGTGTCCTTGTGCTCCAGGTTGGTTTCCTGCTCTAGGTAGCCTACCTGGCAGTCCTTTGCGTACTGGATCTGGCCGGCGTCGGGGCTGTCGATGCCCATGATGATCTTGAGCATGGTGGTTTTGCCGGCGCCGTTGGGTCCCACGAGCGCAAAACGCTCGCCGGGGTTGATCTGGAAGGACGCGCCACTAAAGAGGACGCGCGCGCCGAAGCTTTTTTCGATCTTGTCGACCAGGAGGATCATGGTGCCGCCTTTGACCTTGTGTGCCTATATGAAAAAAGGCCCCAACTTGCGTTGGAGCCTCATTCAATGCTCGGGTGGAGACGAGGGGAATCGAACCCCTGACCTCTTGACTGCCAGTCAAGCGCTCTCCCAGCTGAGCTACGCCCCCGTGCGTAGAAGTACTATACGGGAACTCCCCCGTCGATGCAAGGACAATTTTGGAAAATTTCGCAATCGCGGCGCGGGCCGCCATCCGCCCAACGGCCGTCTTGCCGGCGCCAGGCCCATTACCGGGGCCAATCGCGCTCCCGCCGACCCGGCGATTTCAAAACCATGCCGGTTTACGGGGCCAGGCCGGGAACCCCCGAGCATGCCGTCATCGGTAAAATCAAAACCGCAGGTAGACGGCTTGCGCATTCCGTGAAATGCAGGGTATGGACGGCCGGTCCGGGTCCAGCCCCGTAATCCGGCATAGTTTTGAAACGGTTCTTGTCAACCAGCATAATCTTTTACGTGGATTTGAACTGCAAACGTTTATCAAAGCAATTTGGCAGGCATATGGAGTGGGAACTATGGCAAAAAGAAGCCGGGCTATTTGCCCGGCCCCTTGATTCTCTGGTGGGCCCTCCGGGATTCGAACCCAGAACCCAGGGATTATGAGTCCCCTGCGCTAACCGTTGCGCCAAGAGCCCTTATAAAATGGCGTGTGCGATAGAGGCCAATAGAACAGATCCCTATCTTGAACCACGTCGTGAAATACTACCATGCACGCGGCGCCCGTTCAACGGACGATCTTGTCGACCAGGAGGATCATGGTGCCGCCTTTGACCTTATGTGCCTATATGAAAAAAGGCCCCAACTTGCGTTGGAGCCTCATTCAATGCTCGGGTGGAGACGAGGGGGATCGAACCCCTGACCTCTTGACTGCCAGTCAAGCGCTCTCCCAGCTGAGCTACGCCCCCGTGCGAAGAAGTACTATACGGGAACTCCCCCGTCGATGCAAGGACAATTTTGGAAAAACTTTCCTGGGGCGGCGGCGCGGATGCGGGACGGACTCGAGAGCGATGGGCCCGCGATGCCCGACTAAGCCCGCGGGGCGCGCCCCGCGGGCGGGCGGCGCTGCCACCGCCCTCCCATCAGGCTCCACCCCGGCCGCCCCCGGGGCCTCCCGCCACGAAACCGGCCCATCTACTACGTTTGGCCGGCATCCCCCGACCATGGCGCCTCGGGCAAAAATAAAACCGCAGGTAGACGGCCTGCGGTTTTCGCGAAATACGGGGTATGCTCTAGGGGTCGGGGTTAAACGTAGTAGATGGGCCGGTTTCGTGGCGGCGGCATCGCAGGCAGCCGACCGAGGGCGCCCGGAAGTGAGCAAGGCACCCGTCTAACGACCGATTTCCAGCCAGTTGCATAGTACGTTGGCTCGTAACTCCATTTCCGTCGTCTTTTGCGCCTTAGTTTTGCACCTATAGCGCAATTCCAAGCGCGAGCAAAGACTTCGCACGATCGCATCAAGCTGCTCGGCATCGTTAAGCATGTCGTGCGTAACCAGAAAGACGTCATACCCCATACTTTGCAGCGCCGTCATGCGTTTGGCATCGTGGTCGAGCACGGCGCCTGATCCGTGGATAACCTCTCCCTGAATCTCCACGATGCCTGCCTTCATTATGGTTGGATTTACGATCACGATATCCCCGTAGCAGACTTTTTGCCCTGCAATGCTCTGCGCCGATGCGGTAAGCGGCGTAAGGTCGTTAGCATAAACGTTTCGAAAGCCGGCACCGCCGCGAGATCGAGGAAGCGATAGCAATAAAATTCCTGCAACTTCAAGTGGAGAAGCTGCTATACCTGTCACCAACTGCGCGGCGCTGTAAAACTTCGTACCCCACTTTCGTCTTTTCATCTTACTGGCGTACTCATGAAGCTCGTGTAATTCGATGAGCGGCTTTCTCATCCAGAGCGAAGTGCCCTTTAGCCTTGTGACCTCATTCGTTTTCTTTTGTCCGTTGGGCCCCTTCGTATTTACCTGTTCTTTGACTTTTATGCGCGCATAAACGCGTTTCCATTGTGGTTCGTCTTGGCTTTCATCAAGGTCGAAGAGGGATTCGGTGGTTGCATTCTCGGCAGCGTCTTTGGCTTTATCTAGTTCCGCTTCTGCTGCTGCGGTGGGCTCAAAGACTGAGAACCATCCGCAAAATTCGTACATGGCAAGGACAAGATCGGTTGGAGACATAAAGCGCGCCATGGTGAATAGCGTCGCAAGTGGATTGGTAACCCTAAAGCTCATCGCGGTTTCCAGCGTGCTATCCACCCCCGAAGCATCATCACAGTGGATTGTTGTCCGTAATCCCGAATGGTAGTTAACGCCACCGGGCACTGTTGTGGTAATAATCGGGGTCTTGAGGATATCGGTTACGAAAGGGGCTTGGGCTAGGGCTCGCCAGCCGTCTTCTGGGCTTGGCAGTCGCGGGTAGAGGTTGCGCACTTGGGGCGGGCAGCGCCAGTAGCGGAATGCGGTGTTTGCGCAGACGATCTCGTCCATATGGGCCTCCCCTAGCTTTGGCTGCGTGCCGTTATGTTTGCAGGTAGACCGATTATCAATGGCGGCATCATGCGGGTAAGTACCGGAAGCTGACCAAATGCCGACAAATAGCTTGACGCATTTCGCCTAAAGATCGCCGTGTGGCACAAATCTGCTGGCAGGCGTTCTGGGGCCGTGGTCCCTATCTCCACATTTGTGCGTGAATCCCATGGCAAATTCAATGAAAGAGCGCATGAGCTTTATGCAAAACGCGCGATGACGTCAGCACAGGAGAGATCAGCTAGAAACGCGTTTAAATTTTTCGATTCGATTTTGGTGTCAAGCTTGGTGTCAAAAAGAAAAAAGTCAGAGGCTTAACACCTCTGACCTGTGCTTTAGATGGTGGGCGATACAAGATTCGAACTTGTGACCCCATCCGTGTGAAGGATATGCTCTACCCCTGAGCCAATCGCCCGTCGCCTTTCGGCAAAAGAGATACTAACATAGCCGTGCGTGGTTTACCAAGAACTTTTTGCTTCCGATTTTAAATTCGCGGGCGTAAACCGCGCCACAGCAATCAGGGCAGCCGACAAACCACCAGTTAAACCACCCTTTATCGCTTGATTCACGAGGTTTCGGGTCGGCAGATAAGTCGCGCGTTGTTGTAGGCCATGTCGAGCGTGAGGCAGGTGCGCGCGGCGTAGAAACCGTCCTCGCGTTGGATGGTCAGCGCCAGCTCGGGCTTGTCGCCGGTCAGGCACAGCGGTAGGAGTAGCTGGATCCGGCCGCCGTAGAACTGCGGCACCGCGAGCGTATAGTTGGCTGCGGCGCGGCGGGCGGTCTCGACGACGGCTCCCTCAAAGGCACGGCGCAGCAGCAGCGAGTTGCCCTCCCCCATCAGGCTAGCGGGAATGCGCGTAAGGTTTTCCTCGTCGCCCAGAATGTGGTCGATGTTGGAACGGATGGGCAGACGGTAGTCAAAGACCAGCTCGGAGGGGTCCTCGGCAAAGCGCACGCGGCACGGCAGGTACTCAAATGAGACCAGCATGGGGTCGCTCTCCTTAAAGAAGCCCTTCAAAAACCAGCGCTGGCGCGCGTCGGGCTTGGTGTTGGGTTCAAACAGGCCATAGATGGTCTCGTAGCGGCGCGTATACAGGCCGGTGTTGAACAGGCAGCGGTCGTCGTCGAACACTAGCGGCAGGTTGGACGGCGCGGTCTGGTCTACGTCGCGCTCGGTCAAAAACACCGCGCGGCTAAACGAAAACGACAGGTAGTTTTTGAGGATGCGGTTGCTGGGACCCCAGTCCTCGGGGTCGGCGAGATCGACCAAGTGATCGTAGCAGGGCTCGGGGCAAAACGCGAAGTCGTACACATTGCTGCACAGGGTGCTGGGGATCTCCATGTGGCGTCCAATCAAGATAATGGCAGGCGTGCGGATGCTTAGATTCTATACGTCCGATGCAATACATGGGAGCACAACACCGTGGCATTAGGAGTCGTACTCCAGAGTGACCGGTTGCCAGACGAGGTCATCGATGGTGCAGTTTAGCGTATTGGCGAACGCTAATGCCGAGGAGACCGAGGCACGGCGTAGATCGAGTTGATTCTGCTCGTAGAGCTGTATGGCACGGAGTTTGACTCCCGATTGGGCGGCTAGCTGTTTTTGCGTTAGGCCGGACGCCTTTCGTGCTGCCTTGAGGCCCTTTTTGCCTGCCTGGGCTTTGTTCCATTTATCAATGACTATCATGGCGAATTTATCTTCGGAGGCCTCGTGAAGCGGATGGTACGAACCGATAATCCAATCGAGTGGTGCCACTTCAAGAAGATCGCTAAAGTGCAAGTTGCTCATCCATTGCGTATAGGCCAAAACCCATCCCGCCCAGTATTGCGGGGAACGGCCGAATGGATAACTCTTCCTGCATTCGGCTGGTCTTAGTCCCGCACGGGCGATAAATTCGCGCGCAAGCTCATCGCCCGACATGCCGCAGATAACGCGTGTGATACCGCGCTCAAACTGTTTCATCTCAAGAGCGTTTGACAAGATCGCCGTCAGTTCGTTCGGATTCAAGCCTTGATCGCAAAGGGCAAAATCGACCGCCTCACCCAGCGTTCTCATGGCGTCCTCGAGATACATCTCACTGTAGGCGTGGGTCATCGCCCGTCATCCCCTCTCGAATGATATCGACGATACGGAGCCCCTCAAACGAGTTTTCGGCAAGCAACTGCCGATACTGTTCTTGCTGCTTCGTCTTGTTCCCTGGCCAATGGGCCATTCAGGGCTAGCGGCGCGCGCTCAAATCCAGCAAATCGATTATTCTTAAACGCACGCTCGCTTTTGAACATGATCTGCTCACCCAGGTTGCCAAGCCTTCTGGTACCTCCGAGTCGACAGCCTCTTCGGTGAATAATTTTTCTCACATTTCAGGGGCATTTAGAGCTGCATTGATAAGGTCGGCGGAGTTGTCGAAACGACCTAGTTCTCCACTGGCAAAGAACGCATCCCCTTCGCGGATGGCCTCTAGGCTTTCGGCGTTAGGTTCTTTGGGAGGACAGGGCTGTAGGGTTGTATCCGTAAGCTCATCGTTTCGTTTATGTTGAGACATAAAGGCGTATCTCTTCCTGCTTGATGCTTTTGCGGAATGCTGGGCGCATGTGCTCTGGTGGGTTGGTGACGATTTCAACCTTTCGCCCAAGTTCCCTCTCGAGCTCATGGGAGAGTTCGTAAAGCGTGCCGAACGTCATGGCGTTGCCGCAGACTAGGCGCAAGTCAATATCGCTATTGGGCGTTTGCTCGCCTCGGGCAAACGAGCCATATATATATGCTTCGCTGACGTCGTATTGAGCAAGCACGCGGGAGGCGGCGGTGGATATGTCGGTAGGCGTAATCATGGGTTATTTGCCGTTCAACAGTAGACGTCAGGGGGCCAGCGCCGAAACCGCCGGTCCGGCTTTTTGCCGTTCTGCAAGCTCGAAGATAAATGGGGCGTTTGATCTAACGAACTCGGTCAAAAAATCCAGATCGTCAATAGAAAATCCTTCGACATTGAACCAATTAACCGCAGGCAAGAAGCATTCTGCATGGTCAAAGCCAAGGTCAACCGGACGCTCGACGGCTACGCGAACGGTCCCGTCATCTCTTGTCTCTGAGTAGGCAAACTGAGTGCCGTCATCAAGCTGAACATAGCTCCAAAACACGTCTACCTCCTTAGTGTTTATATCCGAGTATAAAGAGCAGACTAGATGGTTTGGATGTTCTTTGTAGAACGAGTTTGTTAAAAAGACATTTTTAGAATTCATGCAGACTCTCCGAAAAAGAAAATGCCTCCAACCCAAAGAGATTGAAGACATCTTCTCAGTGGGCTTTCTTTTGATTTCGTTGGTCGCGCCCTACGACCAATTTCTGATTTAAGTATGCCCAAGTAATGAAGGAAATGAGTGAGGTATCGAAAATGAATTTGGCAGAATTAGGCAGAGTCAAATAACGAATGCCTCGTGTTATTTCTTACCCTTCGTTCGGAAGCAGAAGCTTGGTATATATCTGGAAGACAGTAAGAAGAAATAGGTCTTCCATTGTCTCGATTCTCTCGCCATCGAAACCGCCGGGGCACCCGTAGTCCTTATCGTTGGCCTCGTCACCAGAGCCGTAGGTCGCCGCGTAGAATGCAATGGTCGACGCGAATCGGCAGGCCTCAATCTCGGAGCTCGATTCGAATTGATATTCATTTTTTAGATAGGAAATGGGGGCGAAGGAAGCATCCCTCGATTCGAAGGCCTCGGAAAGTACCTTACGGATAAGGTAATCGTACCCCGGGGTACAGCTATCAGGGAGCAGGAAGGAAGAGTCCAAGCACTCAGGAAGAAGGCCAACCCGAGGTGCTGGCAGTCTCTCCCCCGCATACCTTTCCAGACTGCGAAGCACGTATTTCCCATCATCATAAAGAACAGGTTCATCTTCTGGAAAGCGGTCACGGAGGGCGGCTTCGACTGCGGCGATGCAACGGACGAACAGGTCGTCCTCTCCCCTGACCCGCAAGTCAAGATTGCAGTATTTAAGAATCAGATTCTGCAGCTCCGGCACAAGGCAGCAGAATTCCCAATACATCTTACGTGAATAATGGAAAAGATCATTGTGCATGGCGGCAACGGCGCATAGCGGAATCAGGCCTCTGTCGGCGTAATGCTTCGAGATGAATTCAATCGCTCGTGCCTTATTCCCTTCGGCGTGCCTACGCTCATCCCTCTCGTCCTGACGACGCTCGAATTCCTCCATGCGCTTGCTCTGGCAATACTGTACAACGGCGACGGCAAACGCCAATGCTAAAGAGATAACCGAGCATATAAATTCAGCCAACGTGTTCCTCTCCACAAGAAGTCTTCTACAAAATCCAGTAATCTCACGACTCCACTTATTGAGCAATTCTACGCATAAGACACTTGCTTTTATCAGAGCCATTTCATTATGAGCTTGTACGACTCTAGCGGAATAATTGGTGAGCCTATGGGGCTGGTTAGATCAAGTCATCTTTCGTCGTCGAATCGGCATCATCTGACAATGCATGAGGAGAACGTTGATAGATATACACCATCGTTTAAGATCACTGGATTAGTTCTGATAAGAAGTGAAGAATAGCAGCAAGGAGATGATTGTATGGTTCGGCGAATCTCTAAATCGGAAATTGCCGGCGCACTTGAGCAGTGGCGTGTTGGGTCATTAATCAAATTTGTTACGCAGAGAGTTTATGCGGAACAACTTATCCAGGGAATCCCCTACCTGCAGGCGATTGATGAATTTAGATCAAAAGAGGCGGGAGATGGAAGGTCTGATGCCTACGAGGGTCTCCTTACAAGTTTTATGTCTGTTGGTTCAAGTCGTGCAATTTACTGCATGACGGCACTTGAAGATTCGAATTATCAATTCTTCCTACAGAGTAAGGTTGGGCGGCGCATTAAAGATGAATTTTCAAATAGAGGCGCTGCTGTTCTGATTAAAGACCCTGTCGAATTTTTGCTTCGCTTTCAGGAGGCGGAACCTGAAGGTATCAATTTCGGGCTGGTTTCTTATGACGGAGACATATTTGAGCCTGATGTAGCACTATCTAAGTTTAAGCAGGCAGCCGGTGAAAGTCCTTTTCACAAGAATCGTGTATATGAATATCAACATGAGTTTCGAATCGTCACTGGCCACGACTGCGATATCGACTTTGAACAGGAGGACTGGGATGGTGTGACGCACAATGTGTTCAACGGCTACATTCCCTATCAGGATTTGAGACTTGGCTCCCTTGATGACATTGCTGAATTGCTTACCTTTCAGTGAGCGTCTATCGACAACGTTAAAAGGCGCGAGTTGAATTATGTTTCACTTATAAGGGCGGAGGATCCGGCATGAGCAAGAACAAAAGCGACCAGAACGCGCACGAAGAGCAAGTGTTCAATGATGTTCTTAAGCTGTCGATGGTCTCGGGTGGTTACAAGAAGAAAGCTGCCTTGAAGGTGGGTGGATCTATTAACGCAGGCAGCGAGTGCCCTGATATTGTTATTACCCGCGAAAATGGATCCATTGTTGGTTTGGAACATTTTAGAATCGACCATAACATCAAACATGGTCGAAACGCTCAATCAAAATCTGCTGAGCTCACATCGGCGATGAAGGCTGACTATGAAAAGCTGGTGCCAAGGCTTAAAGTCGACAGCGTATCGTCGGAGGAAATGGCGAGTTTAGCCGCAAACTATGTCTCATTGGCCAAATATCATCAAAGCTGTGCATGTTGCGATGATTTGACGCGCTCTCTAGATGCCCGATTGTTTGGTGGAAAAACAGGCCATGCTAGCAAATTACCTAAATACCGCAATCACCTTACTGAACTTAGCGGTGATGATGGACGCATTGAATTGGGTTATCTAATTGAAATTCATTCAGATTTTCAGGGATTATTCATGCACGATGGAACAAGAGCAGCCCGCCTCGTCAGTGGGCAATGCCCACTTTATGCGGAAATTTACGATCTTCTTTTCAAGGCATCTTGCGAGGTCGATTGGATCCTAATAGGTTTTTACCCATGCCTGACTGACCAGATCGTGAATGCCGCCATCATAGATTGCCGTAACAATATGTTTAAGGAGAGCTGCCGCAGGCAGCGTCTTAAAAGAACGGAATATTTAGGTCTAGGTAAAACAGAACCCTTTCTCAAGCAAAGCAGAGTCGGAGAAACAGAAATTGAGCTTTGCGGAGATAAGGTAAATATCAAAATCGAAAACCCCGCTGAAGGGATTTCCCCTGATCTCCTATTTTGCACTGCGATAAATGGTGCTGCAAGAGCATTAAATCTTGATAGAAGCGGCGAATCGTATACAACAACTATTTCTGTTCAACTGATTTACGAACTCGTGCGGATGAGGAGTAAGAAGATACGAGACATCGTAACACTCTATGACGTTATGCGGCTGCTTGCAGAGTTTGAGCCAGCTATGTTAAAAGAGGAAATCGAGAGTTTTAGTGAACGGTATAACATTTCCGAAACACCAGACTTTTGCTTATAGACAATCCGGGATGTCACTAAAAAGCCAGCTCATACAGCTCACCAATGAGTTCGGTTTAGTATTTGCCCGCTTTGGCACCGCCGAATATTGCGAAGCAACTCTGATGGTTTTTCGCTTGGGCACCAAGGTCGACAAAGATCCCGGTGCCCCTTCGTTGCCTTCAGTCCAAACTGCGACATTATTGAATGCTTGTATCACTCATGTGGACCTGGGTCGCATGTCACGATTCAGCCCATGGTCGCGTCCGTATGGCCCCGCCTTCGATTATTGGGTGCCAATAAACAAACAAGCAAATAGTTATACCTTGTGGATGTCCCTTTCTTCCAAATGGCAGCTATCTCAACAACGACATGCGGTAGCTAGAGACACTATACCAAGAAGGAAAAACGTCACGGAAGCGGCGATCCAGTTGTTGTCGGCAGTCTTGGGGAGTGTCGCCGCAGTCGCAGCGGCGGTTTTTGGTTTGGAGGACGCGGTCACCGTTGTCTTGGTCGTTATGTTTGTCTTGGGCGATGTGGCCGCAGGCTTCACCGCGGGATCCGTCGTCGGCCCCACACCGGGCTGCCCAGCAGCAGGACCGGCACCACCAGCAGTTTCACCAGCCCCACCACCTGGCACCTCGCGCCCGTCGGTCTCCCCCGTCGGCGGCGTGGCCACATCGGGCTCAACCACCACATGCGCGGCCACGGCCCCGTCGGCATCCACCACGCCACCAGCACCAAAGGCCCCGCCAGTGGGCATCACAAATCGCGCGGACACAAGCGACCCGCCTAAGCACGCGACGCCGCCATCGGCTCCGGCCGCATCAAGCCACGATGCGTCGACGGAAAGCCGACAACCGGCCGCACCATCGCCTAGGCCAGCATCCTGCAGATACACGCCGTAGGCGCGCACGCCTGCTCCGGACCCGGCGCCCGCGGCGACGACGCGTCCGCCGCCGCGCACGGCCATGTCACCTGCGATCACGCCGGCGACCGCCTCGTCCGCAATATCGGCCCCGCCTGCCCGGGCATCGACGGTGCAGGCGTCCACCACGAGCGCCTGCGAGACGTGGATTCCGCACTGCGAGCCCCTCGCCGTCAGGGTCCCGGTGCCGCGAAGCGTCAGGTTGCCCCACACCTCCATGCCGCACAGCGTGATGTCCGCATCGGGCGCACGCGACTCCGTCACGGAGTTCTGCCCGGCAAGCGTCAGCACCAGGTCGCCGTCGGCGCCGATGGCCTCGCCCGCGTAGCCGTTAAGCATCAGGTGGTCGGCATCGGTCCAGGCCCAGCCGGGACCCGACACGCCCGGCTCGTAGTACGTCGCGCCCGCGATGATGAGGCTCTCCGCGCCCGCGGCATAAGAAGGCCCGCCCAGCAAAACGCATAGGCAGGCCATGGCAACAATTGCAATGTAATGACGGCTGGTGTAGGACTCGGCAGCAAACATACCCGCTCCGATCTTCGCAGAGCCGGTAGTGTCCCGAATGTTGGTGTAGAGCTCGGTTCTCGAGGGTAGCCGTAGGCTGCCCGAGGAGCCGAGAATCACCTAGAATGCCGTCATTCTAGCGCATGCTACGCCGCCTTCCTGCCGGGAATCGGGTTGTCCTTGATTATCGACTTTATCCGAACACCTCCCACATTCATCCGCACATGTACGGATGAATGTGGGAACCCGATACCCTGAGGGCCGGATCGGTCGGCC
>JAGZGX010000043.1:0-8762 GCA_018367075.1 Collinsella sp. | reverse complement strand
AGCGGCTCAGGGCGATATACGCCGTGATGCGCGACCGGGTGCCCTACCGGGAGTAGCCCCGACGGTTGACAAAACTATAGGAACACCCAACGACTAGTCATTTAAGAACGTCCCCAACGACTACTTTGGACCGCGGCAACGCCGATGTTCTGGCAACGACAGCGAAAGCCCGTCAGAGCGAGCAAGGTGCCTTGAAACGAGGCGGCATTGACCTTCTGGTCATGCCGCCGAAGTTGAAAGGCAGATTGCCGCCCTGGCGGGCTTGCAGCGTCGACCAATCCGTCGTTCGGCAGAACGGCGGAACCAAAGGCGCAGCGTCGAGCCGTTACGCGGTTTGGTAAAACCGCGTAACTTACATGACCATGACGTAGCGCGATCCCACGTAGTACTGCTTACCCATCAGGACCGGCTCATCGTTGGGACCGGTAAAGCCGGCGCGCAGGTTGAGCAGCGGATCATGCGGGGCAATGCCCAGCTCGGCCGCCTGCTCGGCATTAGCTCGAACGGCCTCGACCGTACGGTAGCCAACCGAGACAATCGGCGTTCCGCCAACATGCTCGACCTCGGCAAAAATCGACTTGTCCTCAAGATCGGCCGTCAACAGCTCACGGTAGGCGTCAAACGGCACAAAGATGTTCTCCTCAAAGATGGGCTCGCCGTCGGCCGTACGCACGCGCTTGATATGGAGCAGCAGCGCATCCTTCTGCAGGCCAAAGAACTCCATCTCGTTTTGGCGCGCCGGAACGATCTGGCGATCGATCACATGCGCACCGGCCTTCATGCCGTTGTCGGCACACAGCGCGGTAAACGTCTGCAGCGTCGAGGCGTGGAACTGACGATTGATGTGCGGCGTGGAAACAAAGGTGCCGCGGCCCTGCTGCTTAACCAGGTAGCCATCGGAGCACAACTCCTCGACGGCGCGGCGCACCGTAATTCGGCTCACATCGTACTGCTCGGCTAGCTCAAGCTCGGACGGAATACGCTCCTTGGGTGCATAAACACCTTTCTCGATCGCATCCTTGATTTCATCGTAAATCTGCTGGTAAAGCGGTGCATTTTTGGGTGCAGGCATATCTGATCACTCTTATCGAAATATCGAAATAACTAATACGTATATAACGTCTAGGTTCATGTTACCTCATAATGATAAAACGATACACCCTCCCTACCAAAAAGCGACAGCTTCATTTTGGTAGGTTTTATCTGGGCAAACGAAGGCCTCCCGAAAGCAGCGAGGCTTTCGGGAGGCTCAAGCGGACAGGATTGCGCCGTGCCGGCAAAATGCCAATACCCTACTTGCCGTCGTCCTGCTGCAAACTGTCCTGCTCGCTGAGGCGCGCCTGCCTGCTGGCCATGCGCGCGGGCTTGTCGGGATCGGGTACGGCCGTGGGCATGGGCTCGTCGACATGACCGCCCCACCAGCCGCCCACAAAGTTGAGCGTGTGGAACACGTTGATCACGGCGCCGGGATCAACGTCGCACACCAGCTTGATAATGTCCTGACTCTCGTAGGTCGAGACAACGGCGTGCAGCAGGTACATCTTTTCGCGGCTGTATCCGCCGATGACCTCGGCGCAGCTAATGCCGTGCTGAAAATGGTCAACATAGGCGGTCATGACCTCGTCTGCCTTGCGCGTCGTGATCTGCAGCGTCACGCGGTCGTAGCGACGATAGAAACTGTCGATGGTCTTGGTCGAAATAAACTGGAACACGATGGAGTACGCCGCCTTGTCCCAGCCAAACATAAAGCCAAAGATCGCCAGGATAAAGCAGTTGAAACCAAAGATGACGCCCCAGATAGTCTTGCCTGTGTGGTTGGAGACCCACAGCGCGATAAAGTCGGTGCCGCCGGTGGATGCGCCGGACTTGAGCGCGATGGCAGCGCCCAGGCCCGAGACCACGCCGCCAAAAATGATGAGCATAATCTTGTCGCCCAAAAACGGGGCAAAGTGAAAGATGTTGAGGAACAGCGATGAGAGCACAACCTGCATCATCGAGAAGATGACGAAGCGCTTGCTGATGCCGCTCCAGCATAGGAGCGCCACGGGGATGTTGAGCGCGAGCATACCGAGCGAGATGTCGATGTGAACGCCGCCGAGCGAGGTAACGCGATCGAGCAGGACCGCGACGCCGGTAAGACCGCTCGGAAGCAGGTCGGCGGGCCGAATGAACGCTTGGATCAGAAATGTCTGGAGAACGGCGGAAATGGTGACCGCCACGGCGGTAATGGCGCGGCGGACGATGGTGAGGCGGCCGAGCACGAGCACGCGGTCCGTGAGCTGTTCGATGGCGTTCGCCACGCAGGCTCCCTTCGAAGGCAGATGTAGTTGTGGGGCATGCCCGCGATTGTAGCATGGAGCGTGCGGGGGCGCTTCAATTCACCCTCTCTCGACAACCAAAGCGGGACCAGCAACCCCACGACCAAAGGCCCAAATTACAAGTGAGTAGACTTTACGCGACCTGCAGAGCACACCCAAAACCGCCACCCCTGTGACCTGCGGTTTTACTAGAGCAGATGCGCTTTGTGCTCGTCCTGCACCAAAAAGTCTACTCACTTAATCCGAATCGAAGCCAAACGGATCAAAATCGAAACCAAATTGAGCCAGTCCACCGCAAAAAACGTTTGAACCCGTGCTTCTCGCGGCGGATTGACACTACAAAGCGGCCAAAATGTCGGTCAGATTATCAATAACGGCATCGGCTCGCGATTGATCGAGGTTGACGCCCTCGTGCGGACGCAGTGCCAGGACGCGGGCGCCGGAACGTTTGCCAGCCTCGATCCCCAAAGGCGAATCCTCGATAACCAGGCACTCGGCAGGCTCCACCCCCAGCGCCTCCATGGCACGCAGGTAGATCTCGGGGTCGGGCTTAAACGCGCTGCACTCGTGACCGCTGATGGTGTAGTCCAGCACGCCGGCGATACCGGCAATCCCCACCAGCTCGTCGATCAGCTCGCGATAGGACGAGCTCGCGATGGCGCACTTCACGCCGCGCTCGTGCAGCTTGCGCATCACCGGCTCCGTCTGCTCATTGAGCAGCTCGGCATACGGAACGGGATGGTCCGGGCTGTAGACCTGCTTGTACTCCACGCGTAGGCGCTCGCGCAGCTCAACATCGTCGGGCACCAGCGCCTCCCAAATGGCCGGCTCGTTAGACCCCGAAAGATCGGGAATCTCGTCAAAGTGGAACCCCTTCTCTTCCATAAACGCCACGCGGCGGCGGTTGTAGAACCACTCGGTATCGACCAGCACTCCGTCCATGTCAAACAGCACTGCCTTGATCATATGCATCTCCTCCCACCTGCCAAAAAGGGACAGGTTTATTTTGGTAGGTTTTATCTGGGGCTTTATGACGCGACAGACACGCCCCCAAAGCAAAAAGGGGACGGGGCGCAAACCCCATCCCCTCTCAATCAACCCGTAAGGTCTACTTACTTGTGATTAGTAGGAAAGCTTCCACATGTAGCGACGCATGGTCAGCGGGTGCTGGCGGGCCTCGGCGATCTGGTTGCCGTACTCACGCATAACGGCGAGGTGCAGCAGCGGGTTGAAGTAGGTGACAACGCTCGCGGGCACGGCGTCAGCCAGGCCGTAGTCCTTGGAGTCGATCAGAGCGACCTTGGCGCCCATGCGCTTAAGGAAGGTGAGGGCGCGGGCGTCCATCGGACGGGTAGCGCCATCGGACATGAAGAAGACGTAGGGCTTACCCTCGGTGGAAACCTCGAACGGGCCGTGGAAGTACTCGCCGGTGTTGTAGGCGGCGGCGTCGATCCACTGCATCTCGGTGAACAGGAAGGCGGCGTGAGAATAAGCCATCTTCTCGGAGGCACCGGAAGCCATGAAGTAGATCATCTTGTCGTCCTTGAAGTCCTCGGCGAACTTCTTGGCGAGCTTCTTGCAGGACTGAGCGGCGTTCTCGCAGAGCTCGAAGACGTTGGTGAGGCCGGTGATCATGTCCTCGTAGTGGTCATAACCCTCGGTCTGCTGAAGGATCTCGACAGCAAGAGCGATGGCGTAGCCGGGCTTCTCGCACTTGGCAGCGAAGTTGGCGTGGAAGCCGTGAACGATGACGTAGTCAGCGTCGACGGTCAGAGCGGAGCCAGCCTTGTTGGTGAGGGAGACGACCGGGCAGTTGTGCTTCTTGGCGGTCTTGTTGGCCTCGACGGTCTCGGGCGTGGAGCCACCGAGGGAGCAGGTGATCACGAAGGTGTGCTCGTTGACCCAGGAAGGCGTGTCGTAGTTGAACTCGTTAGCAGTGAAGATCTGAACGTTCAGCTTGTCCGTGTTGTTGGCCAGGAAGTACTTGGCGGGGTAAAGGTCGGACATGGAAGCACCGCAGCCGACGAAAGCGACGCTGTGGATCTCGTGGTTGGACAGGACGTCAGCGACGATCTGCTTAGGGAGGTTAAGGTCGATCTCGTACATCTGACACATTCCTTTCAATTTTTGCGGCGCCACATTGCCGGGCGCTCGCAGGGTTACCGTGGTTTGGACCGAGTCGCCGGCCCGTTGAGGATGCGACAAAGGGACTGTCCCATTGTCGCATTTTGGGGATGGAAGCCTGCCTGGGGTATGGGATGCCAGGCAGGCCCCCGGGGGAAAGCGGTTAGACGCTTGGTCGCGACTAGGCCAGGATGCCGGCCGCGGAGAGGGCGATGCCGCCCACGATGGCGATCACGAGAAGCCAACCGGTGTTGACGTTCTTCTTGATGAGCCAGTACATAAGGCCGGTGAGGCCAAGGGAGATCATCTGGGGCATCATGCCGTCCAGGATGTCCTGGATAACGACGGTGCCCTCAGCGAACTGCAGCGGGGTGGTGGCGCCGATCAGCGTGGCGATCATGCCGCCTACGGACATAAGACCCACGATGCCGCAGACATACATGAGCTTCTCCATGAGGTCGCCGCCCTGAAGCTTGCTCAGGTACTCGTGGCCGCCCTGATAGCCCATCTTGGCTGCGAACCAAGTGATCAGCACAGAGGGGACGATGGAGATGAGCATGGCCAGGATCGGGCCCATGATGGAGCCCTGCTGAGCCAGCTGAACGCCCAGACCAAAGGCGATAACACGAATGGTGCCCTGGAAGAAGGAGTCACCGATGCCGGAAAGCGGGCCCATAAGGGAGGTCTTGACCGCGTTAATCGAATCGGGGTTGAAGTTCTCGGGATCCTTGGCGTACTCCTCCTCCATGGAGGCGGTGAGGCCCAGGATAAAGGCGCTCGTCTGCGGGGTGCAGTTGTAGAACGCCATGTGACGGTGGTAAGCCTCTTTCTTAGCAGCGAGCTGCTTGGGGTCGGACTCGTCCGGATAGAGGCGGTCGAGCGTGGGAACCATGCCGTAGAGGAAGCCCATGTTCATCTGACGCTCGTAGTTCCAAGAGGCCTGGATGGCCCAGGAGCGCCAGAAGAACTGGCTGACCTTCTTGTTCAGGGACACGTCCTTGGTTGCGGTTGCCATAGTGTGTTCCTCCTTAGTCTTCGTCGTCTTCGAGCGGATCGTAGTCGGAATCGACACCGGCGGCTGCATGGGACCCGTTGAACTTGAAGCCCATGAAGACGACAGCCAGGCACACACCGATCAGAGCGACCGCGATGACGGACAGGTTGAGGTAAGCGGCGAGCAGGAAACCGATGAACAGGAACGGAGTCATACCCTTCTTGATCATCATGGTGAGCAGCAGGGCCAAGCCGTAGGCGGTCATGATCTTGGTCGAAACGTTAAGACCAGTGGACAGCCACTCGGGAACCATGTTGACGATGGCCTGAACCAGGTCGGTGCCAACAAAGACGGCGAGGAAGATCGGCAGGAAGTACATGATGGCGTACAGACCGGAGCCGGCGCAGATGTGCATACGATAGGCGGTCTTGAACTTTCCGTTATCGATCGCGCTATCTGCCACATGGGTGAGGGCGGCGATGATGGAACGGAACACGATGCCGAGGAGCTGACCCAGGACGGCGACCGGGATGGCGATCGTCATGGCGGTCTCGGCAGAAGCATCGGTCAGGCACGCAAAGGCAGCGGCCACGATGCCGCCCAGGACCATATCGGGCGGAACGGCGGCGCCGACCTGCACCAGGCCCATGGACACGAGCTCGACGGCGGCACCGACGGCAAGGCCGGTGGGCACATCGCCCAGCAGCAGACCGACGAGCGTAGCGCCAACGAGGGGCTGCTCGAAGTTAAGACGACCGAGCAGGCGGGAGTCCCACATGCAGAACACGCCGACGAGGCCGACGAGCACCGCACTGATGAACGTATTCATACCCTTCTCCTTTCAGTCAGGCAAAAGCCTGGTTGATTACAGCTTGGCGTCGATGTCGACGCTCTGATACGTAGGGGTCTGCTGGACATAGAGCTTGATGCCCATGTCGAGCAGCTGGTTGACGTCGGCCTTCTGGGTGGCGTCGAGGAAGACGGAGCTGTCCTTGCCGCCGACCTGATCGGCACCGTCGTGGTTGGCGGTGGCGCCCAGGTTGATGGCGTCGAGCTTGTAGCCCTGACAGAACTGCAGCATCTCGGCAGTGTTGCCAAAGACGAACATGACGCGCTCGCCGAGGGTGTTGAGCTTATCCATCTTGGCGAGGGCACGCTCGACGGTGAAGACGTTCAGGCGCACGCCCTGGGGCTTGGCCAGCTTAAGAGCGCCCTTCTTGATGTCATCGTTGGCGGCAGCGTTGTCGACGACGATGATGCGCTCGGCCTGAACCTTGGTGGTCCAAGTAAAGACGACCTGGCCGTGTAGCAGACGGTAGTCAAGACGTGCGAGGACGATCTTGGCGGGACCGGAGCTGTGACGGGACGCCTTGGCCTTCTTGGCGGGAGCCGCGGCGGCCTCGACCGGTGCGTTGGGGTTGGTCAGACCGGTGCGGGCCTCATTGATGAGGGCCGCGAGCTCGGCGCCCTTGACGGGGGCGGGGCTCATAGCAAGCGTGAGCGCCAACGGGATGTTGAAACCGCTGACAACCGTGAACTTCGTGCCGTTCTTGGAAAGCTCGACCATGTTGTTGTTGACCGAGCTGCCGAGCATATCGGTCAGCACATAGACGGTGTCGTCCGCGTTGAACGTGGCGATCATAGCCTCAACCTTATTGGTGATGGGCTCCTTGTCGTCACGAGCAAGCGACACGACGTGGACGTTCGACACGTCGCCGAGAACCATCTCGAGCGTGTCTTTGGCGCCTGCGGCCAGGCCGCCATGAGATGCGAGAATGATCTGATTCATCTTGCCTCCTCCTTTTCGTTATGGTCATTATAACGTCTTATACGTTGCTTATATTGCTAATTAGTATAAAGACCGTTCGCGGGTGAAAATCGACCGTTGACGGGTTTAACGTACTCGAAACGTTGGACTGGGTAGGCCGGCGCTAGCTGGATAACCCCAGGTCAGACCCTGCGCGCAATCCCCTATCGCACGAAGTACCAGGGGCTTTCCTGTACGGTGGGTTCCAGCGCAATGCCGGTGCGTTCCTTAAACAGATCCATGTCCTGAGATTTTTCGGTCCACCACGCGTTGGGCTTAAAGGTCATGCTCTCAATGACATGACCGACAAACACACTGTTGCGCAGCTTGGAGAAGTCGGTGTTCATAATCAGGATGGACGCGAGCACCAACACGATGCCCAGGACCTTAATCGCGCCGGCGGGCTCGGCGTAGACACCAATGCCCACCAGTACGGTGACGACCGTCTCGAAAGACATTACGACGGGAACTTTCGATGTCTCGAGCCCCATGGACAGACCCTGCATATATAAGATGTAAGCCACGGCTGTGGGGATGAGTCCAAAGCCAAGGAACAACAGCAGCAGCTGTGGCGACATTGCCGCGGCGACATCCGGCCACGGAGCCGCGATAGCTGCCATAACCGCACCGCCAAATACAAAGCCCCAAAACGTGACAGCAAGCGGGTGGACCGTCTTGGTTGCTATCCGGCTAAACACCGCGAGCGACGCACCACAAAGGCCTGCAATCACGCCCGATGTGACGCCCCAAACCGAAAAATGAAAACCGGAAAGGTCGCCATTGGTCACTGCAAGCACGCAGCCAACGATGTTAAAGACAATGGCAACGAGCTTGTTGGGGGTCACGTCCTCGCGATAAAGCACGCGGCCGAGCATGACGCCAAACACCGGTGAGGTGTAGAGCAGCACCGAGGCCGTGGACATGCCCACCTCGCCCATGCACTCGTAATAACAGGTGTTGGCGGCGGCCAGACCGACGATACCGACAAGCGCGCAGGGAACAAGCTCTTTAGGGCTTGCCTTGAACAGGGCCAGCGGACCCTGAGCCACGGTGGACCCCTCACCCGGACGGCAGCCCATAAACATCAGGACCGGCGCCAAGATAAGCGCTCCGACCAACAAGCGAAAGGCAGCCATGCTCTGGGACGAAACGCCCATGGCCGAGATGCCGTTTACAAAGATTCCGATGCTGCCCCACATAAGCGCGGCGATCAGCACCAGCACATAGCCCAGATTGCTTTTCTTCAACGCAGCCTCCTCGGTATTGTTTCCAATATGTTTCATACTACGTTATAGTCGTTATATACATTTTTCAAGACACAAATCGGCGAACGGAAAAATCTGCTTCCCAGCATACTCATTGGGGATGTTCTTAAATGAACTGTCGTTGGGGACGTTCCTGAATGCCTAGTCGTTTAAGTACGTCCATTACAGTCGAAATTGTCAGCCCGGGCCCGTCTCGGGCTACGATTGAGGCGCGCCCAGAACGGGCCGCCGACCGGGCGCCCGCGCACGGCCGA
>JAGZGX010000042.1:0-9176 GCA_018367075.1 Collinsella sp. | reverse complement strand
TCATCTTGAACACCTTTCGCTCTTAACTAGGTGTCCAATTCATCATACCCACTCCAAACCTCCCATTTCCCGATGTCCAAGAAATGGGAGGCAGTTCACAGGCACCTCTGTGGTGGTTTGTGCGATCCGTCAGCTACAGCGAGCCCTTGGTGCTGGGGATGCCCTGTACGCGGGGGTCCAGCTCGCAGGCGTGGCGCATCGTGCGGCCCACGGCCTTAAAGGCGGCCTCGATAATGTGATGCGAGTTGCCACCCGCCAGCTCGCGCACGTGCAGTGTGAGCTTGGCATCGCGTGCAAAGGCATAAAAGAACTCGACGGCCAGCTCGGTATCGAACGTGCCCACGCGCTCGGTCGGCACGGGCAGCTCGCAATAAGCCTGGCCACGGCCCGAGATGTCCACGGCAGCCATCACGAGCGTCTCGTCCATGGCGATCGCCGCATCGGAAAAGCGCGTGATGCCCGCCTTGTCGCCCAGCGCCTGGCAAAACGCCTCGCCCAGCACAATGCCCGTATCCTCGACAGTGTGGTGAGCATCGACCTCAACGTCGCCCACCGCATGTACCGTCAGATCGAACAGGCCGTGGCGGCCAAAGGCGTTGAGCATGTGATCGAAAAACGGCACGCCGGTCGAGATATCACACACGCCGCTTCCGTCCAGGTCGAGCTTTACGACAATATCGGTCTCGCCCGTCTTGCGGGTCACCTCGGCATAACGGTCCATCTACATCTCCTCCTTCACCAGCGCGGCAAACGCAGCCAGCACCTCGTCGTTTTCTTGCGGCGTGCCCACGGTGATGCGCAGACAGTCCGCGAGACCCGGCGCGTAGCTAAAGTCGCGCACCAGAATGGAATACTCGTCGCGCAGACGCTCGCGCACACGCGTGGCATGCGGCGTACGCACGAGCACAAAGTTCGCCGAGCTCGGCCATGCCTCCACGGGCATGCCCTCGGCGGCCATCGCACGCAGCGCTGCAAGTTCGCGATCGCGCTCAGCCGCGACCTGAGCCACCACGGGCGCGTACGCATCGCGGGCACGCACGCAGGCGAGCGCCGCCGCCTGGCTCAGCACGTTAACCGAGTAGATCTGGCGAATCGCCGCGAACACGTCAATAACCTCGGGCGCTGCGATCACATAGCCCAGGCGCGCGCCGGCAGCGCCAAACGCCTTGGACAGCGTGTGCAGAATCACCAGGTTGGGATGCTCGGCGATGAGCGCCTGCGCCGTCGTGGCAGCGCCAAACGAATCATCGGCAAACTCAACATAGGCCTCGTCGACCATCACCATGCCAGGGCACGCGTCGCACAGCGCCGCGACAAAATCGAGCGGAGCCACGTCGCACGTGGGATTGTTGGGCGAGGTGACGATCGCCAGGTTGCACTCGGGTGCCGCCGCGAGCACAGCGGCCTGGTCGAGCTCGAAGGTCGCCGGGTCGCGCCACACGTCGCGCACCTCGGTCTGGCATAGCGAGGCAAAAAACGCGTATTCGCTAAAGCACGGCGGGCAGTTGAGAAGCGTGCGGCCCGCGCCGCCAAACGCCAGCAGATAGTTATAGAGCAGCTCATCGCCGCCGTTGCCCACGCAAATGTTCTCGCGTGCCACGCTATGCCAAGCAGCAAGCTCATCGCGCAGGTCGTTGGACATGGGATCGGGGTAGCGGTTGAGCGGTATGGCAGCCAGGGCGGCGTCGACCGCCTCGCGCACGCCGGCCGGCACGGGATAGGTGTTCTCGTTGGCCGAAAGGTTGATGCGCGTGGGCGTAAAGTTGGGATCGTAGGGCTCAATGCCGGCCAAGTAGGGCTGGACGAGCTCCTTCATGCGGGGCGTGAGTTCAGCCATTTTAGGCCTCCTCGCCAGTCGGACCAGCGCCATCCGCGCCCGCAGCCGCCAGGTCCACACCCTCGGCGACCGTCGCGGTCGCATCGCCCGGCCAGGCGACCTTAGTCAGGTCGGCCGCGGCCAGTGACGCGGCGCTCACGGCATCCTCGCCCTGCTCCAGCACGCGGCGACGCAGTGCGGCCGAAAGCGCGTGTGCCCACAGGCCCTCGGCCTCGGCTAAGCGCTGCGTAGCGGGAGCGTCGGAGAGCAGGCCCTCGGGTGTATAGCAAATGACACTCGAGCGCTTGACGAACTCTTCGACCGAAAGCGGGTTGGAGAACATGGCCGTGCCGCCGGTCGGCAGCGTGTGGTTGGGTCCGGCAACATAATCGCCGAGCGGCTCGGAGCTCCAAGCGCCCACAAAGATGGCACCGGCGTTGCGGATACCACCAAGCAGGCCCATCGCATCCTTGCAGTGCAGCTCCAGGTGCTCGGGCGCCACGGTGTTCACGGCCTCGACAGCGGCAGCCATATCGGCGGCCACTACGATGGTGCCCTCGTTATCGAGCGAGGCGCGCGTGATCTCGGCACGCGGCGACTGCGCCACCAGAATGTCGATACCCGCCTCGACCTCACGCGCAAACTGCTCGTCGCAGGTCACCAGATAGCAGGCTGCCAGCGGATCGTGCTCGGCCTGGGCCATCAGGTCGGCCGCAACCACCATGGGCTTGGCCGTGGCATCGGCCAGCACGCAGACCTCGGAGGGGCCGGCGACCATGTCGATACCCACGTCGCCCGAGACAATCTGCTTGGCGGCGGCGACAAAGGCGTTGCCCGGACCGGTGATTTTGTCGACGCGCGGAATAGTCTCAGTACCGTATGCCAGCGCGGCCACGGCCTGAGCGCCGCCCACCATGTAGATCTCGTCCACGCCGCCGAGCTTTGCCGCGGCGAGCGTGTAGGGGCTGATCAGGCCATCCTTTTGCGGCGGGGTCACCATGACCACGCGCTTAACGCCAGCCACCTTGGCGGGAATGGCGTTCATGAGCACCGTGGAGGGATACTGCGCGCGACCGCCCGGCACATAGATGCCAGCCGCCGCGAGCGGAGTCACCTTAACGCCGAGCATGGTGCCGTCCGGGCGCGTGGTAAACCAACTCTGCTCGACCTCGCGCTGGTGGAACTCGCGAATCTGGCGTGCAGCCTTTTCGAGCGCCGCGACAAAGGCCGGATCGAGGCCTTCGAGCGCGGCATCGATCTGCTCCTGCGGCAGGCGAAAACTCTGCAGCTCAACACCGTCAAAACGCTGACAGTAATCGCGCACCGCGGCATCGCCGTTGGCGCGCACGTTTGCCACGATATCGCGGGCGGCGTCGACGATGTTTTGCGGCAGCACGCCCTTGCGATTGAGCTGATTGGTAACGAGATGCTCACCGGGAGCAAGCTTGATAGTCTTCATATCGGTATCCCCTATCGGTCGAGGTTATGTTCGAAAAACGAGATGCCGGGCAGTGGCACCAATCGGTCCGCAGCCCGGATATGGAGGTGCCCGTGCGTGCTCGCACTATTGTGCCGAGCCCGCGACGGGCTCAAAATGTTTGTCCTTCACGGCAGCAGCCAGGCGATCGGCCAAGTTGCGAACGCGCGGATCCAAGCGCGCGGCACCTGGGTTGACGAAGAAGCGGGCCGTGCAGTCCATAATGCGGCCGGTGATGACCAGGTCGTTGTCGCGCAGCGTGGCACCCGTGGCGGTAATGTCCACGATGCGGTCGGTCATGCCGACGATGGGGCCCAACTCAATATTGCCGTGCAGCGAAACGATGTCGGCATTCACGCCGCGCTCGGCATACCAGGCGCTCGCGATGCGCGGGTATTTGGTGGCCACGCGAAGCGACCCGCGACGGGCGTAGTTGCGCTCGGCCTGACCGGCGCGCCATGCGGGCTCCGCCTCGATAAACGTGCACAGGCCGTAGCCCAGGTCGACCAGCTGCAGCAGATTGAGGTCGGCTTCGATAAGCGAGTCCCAGCCGCAGATGCCGCAATCGGCACCGCCGCAGCCCACAAAGGCGGGCGCGTCGCTGGGGCGCACGATGACAAACTCGATATCTCCGACCGCGCCTTCGCCGGTACGCGTGTCGCGGCCGCGCACGATCAGGTGACGGCCGGGATCGCGCAGCTCAGAGACGTCTAAGCCTGCAGCCTCGAGCACGTCGAGCGTGTCGGCCTTGAGCGAGCCCTTGGGCACGGCGATGCACAGCGGACCCTCGGTGCCGCGCCCCACGGCATGGTCACCATCGGAAGCAGCGTCCTCGGCCGAGGTGCGCGCGGCCTCCAGACGCTCGAGCGAAAAGGCAAAGCCCGCCGCCGGCACCTCGATGCCGTCGCCAAATGCACCGGTAAAGATGGAGTCGTAGCGACCGCCCGAGCCCACCGGATCGGGCAGGCCACCGGCATAGGCCTTAAAGACCAGGCCCGTGTAGTAATCAAACGAGTTCATGATGGAGAAGTCGAAGGACAGCACCTGAGCGTCCTCGGGAGCCAGGCCCTCGACCAGGGCACGCAGCTCGCGCGTGAGCGGCGCAACAATGCCCGCCGCCGCCAGCAGCGCGTCGACGCGGTCGAGCACCTCGGCGCCGCCGTGCAGGCGCGGCAGCTCGCTAATGGCGACCTTAACGGCCTCGGACTCGGCGCTTTCCGCCACGCGGGCATCGAGGCCCACAAAGTCGTTGGCATGCACGCAGCGCAGGGCCTCGGCAGCCAGCTCACGATCCTCGCATACCGCGAGCAATTCCTTAAACGGACGCACACTACCTGCGATAATTCGCGCATCGGGAAGTGCCAGCTCGCGTACGGCCTCGGCAACGAGCGAGACAATCTCGACATCGCCCGCGGCATCACCCGCACCGATAAGCTCAAAGCCCAGCTGTGTAAACTGGCGCGAGCCGCCGGCGTTGCGCTGGCACTCACGAACCACCGGCGCCTCGTAGCGAAGGCGCAGGGGCAGATCGGCCGCGCGCATGCGGGTCGAAACCAGGCGCACGATGGGCAACGTATTGTCGGGACGGACTACCAGCAGACGGCCATCATCGTCAAAGAGCTTGAACGGCGTGTCCGCAATGCGACCGCCTTCCTCAAGAGAACCCTTGTCCTCGAGCAGCGGCGTCTCGACCGGAAGGTAATGATGCTCCCTAAAGCAGCCCTTCACCGTACATGCGATCTCCTCGCGCGCCTGAGCCTCCTCGGGCAATATGTCCCGGAATCCCCACGGTGTGGCCGTCATCTGGTGAGCCTCCTCATGCTGCGTTTCATATAGAACAGAAGACCGGCATAGCTCCGCCGGTCTTCTGGGTACTTTAGCATACTAGAGTGTTTGCGGGGAGAATCCGTCGCAGCCGCTCACGCCGTATTCATTTGGAAACATAGGGCAGATTGCCGCAACCCAACCCCACCTAGGCGCCAATCGCACGACGGTACTCCGCCATAACCTGAGCGTCGGCCGCCGCAGGATTGGCAAAATAGCGCCAGTCATAGGTCTCGGCCGAAACAACTCCGCGATAGCCGCGCGCCACCAGCCTATCCAGGTCGGCGCGCATATCGCGGTCGCCGTCACCCCAGGCAAGATGCGTCGTGCCATCTGCCGCAACATCGACAAAATGCACGTGGGCGACATCATCGCCAAGTAGATTGAAATAATCGTCGATGGTATCCCCCGCCACCGCCATAGCGCCCATATCCAGACACGCCTTAAGTGCCGGATGATCAACTGCCTCGATCATGCGCTTCGTGTCGGTCGCCGAGTTCACGATTATCGACTCAACCGGCTGTAGGGCCTCGAGCACCAGCCGCACGCCGCGCTCTCCCGCATGCTCGGCAATCGCACGCAGCATCGAGGAGCTGCGACCCCACGCGTCCTCGATCGGCTCGTTCAAAAATGCCCAGCCGCTCGAAACCATGACCTGCTCGGCTCCAAGTTCCTCCGCAATATCTACAACGTTCTTAAAGTACGCGAGTGTGCGGGCACGCGCCTCATTCCCGCGCGCCGCGATATTCCACGGCTTGGGGTTGTTCTGTTCGGGACAAAGCCCCACAATCCGAACCCCATACCGCTGTGACAGCTCCCGCACCTGCTCGAGCGAATCGTATCCATGGCAATCGACATACAGATGCATCGCCCCGGTCCAAAGCTCGCAACACGTATAGCCCGAGGCCGCTGCCGAAGAAAAGAATTCCTCAAGGTCAAAATAACGATGGCTGATATTCATGACGGCAAGCTGCGGATACTCCATCTTGTCCACCTTTCGGCAAAAGGGCGCCGCAGCACAGTGTGCGCGACGCCCCCTCTTATATTGTTCTCATTATGACGGATACTCTACTGGACACCAAGCACTCCAAAGAACGCGCCGGCGATACTCACGAGCAGGATTACGAGCATGATGAGCAGCGGATTCATCTTCTTCTTGAGCATGAGATAGACGATTCCAAACAGCCCCATCGTGACAAAGCCCGGGAAGATTCCGTTGAGCAGCTCGGCCAGCGTCTGGGCACCATCGCCTGCGCCGACCATGAGCGGAATGTCCACGGTGACCATCTCCATGGTCATAGCACCGATCACCATGGCGCCCATGATGGAGGCCATCTTGACGATCGTGTCCATAATGCCCGATTCCTGGACCTTGCTGATCATGTCCGAGCCAAAGCGATATCCCACAAACGTCAGCAGGTAACGGATGATGTAGTGAGGGACGTTGAACACGAGCAGGAACAAAATCGGGCCAAGAATAGAGCCCTGCAGTGCCAGCGACGTGCCTACACCCGTTGCCAAAATTCGCAGCGTGCCCCAGTAGAAGGCATCGCCCACGCCGGACAGCGGTCCCATCAAAGCAAGCTTGACATTAGAGATCGCGCTCGTGTCAAAGCTATCGTCAGTAGCGTTGACCTCCTCCATTGCAGCGGCGATGGACATGGGAAGCGTCGAGATGTACGGCGTGACGTTATAGAGCTCCATATGGCGCTTAAGGGCGGCCTTAAAGTCCGCATCCTGCGGATACAGCTTGCGAAGGATCGGCATAAGGGCCCACATAAAGCCGATATGGCCCATACGCTCGTAGTTCCAGGAATGCTCATAGGGAATCGAGCGCCAGAACAGCTTCTTAAGGTCTGCGCGGGAAATCAGCCCGTCGTAAGAAGACTCAAACTTAAAACTCATCGAACCCACTCCCAATCGCAGGATCCTCGGTTGCCGCTGCGGGCTGCTCCGCTTTTTTCTTATCGCCCAAAACCGTCATCGCGACGACGATGATCGCGGCAAAGATCGCCACGCCCGTCGTGCTAATGCCAAAGTAGGCGACGAGGAAGAAGCCAGCGAAGAAGAACGGAGCCACTGTTTTGTTCATAATCATCTGCGCCAGCATCGCAAAGCCGAGTGCGGGCAAGAAGGCGGCGGCGACATCCATGCCGGTCTGAACGAAATCGGGGATGATGTTGAGCAGGCTGGCAACAGCATCGGCACCAAAGAAGAATGCCAGGGGAATAATCAGCAGGCCGCACCAGCTCTGTGCGTAACCGGCGATGAGCATGTTGCGCGTGATGGCCTTGGTGTCTCCGTCCTCGACGTTTTTGTCGATACGGTGCACCAGCAGCAGCATGACCGGTTGGCCCAGGGCCGTGTCGAGCGCCAGGACGATCGTGGCGATAGGAATACCCAGGGTCAGGGCCGCCGAAGCGTCCGCGCCGGCCTGCATGGCAAGAGATACGCCCAGGATAGTGCCGGAAATCGTATCGGGCGGGTTATAGGCGCCGACCGAGATGGCGCCGACCATGGCAAGCTCCATCGTGGCGCCCATAATCGTGCCGGTCACCATGTCGCCCATGACAAGGCCAACCAGAGGTCCGAGCACGATCGGGCGCTGGAGGTAGCTCGTGCCCGTCAGCCACTCGGAATAACCCAAAAGGGCAATCAGGAAAATCAGGATTGTCTTGATAACCATGACGGCCCCTAACCGATGACCTTCGCAGCGTCAGTCTTCGCATCTGCCGGAATCATCTGAATGAACAGTTCATAGCCCTCGCCGAGCAGTTCCTTCACGTAGGCCTCGTTCTCGGGCGTGAGGAACACGCTCGTCGAGACCTGGCGGGCATTCTCGCTAAAGGCAACGTTGCCGAGGTTGATCTTCTTGACTCCCATCGCCTTGGCGACGGCACCGGCCTGCTGAATCGTCTCGCAAACCACGAAGAGTTTGTACTTATCGGTCACACCGCTCTGGAGCGCCTTGACAGCATCCTCGGTGTTTTTGACGACGACCTTGCATCCTTCGGGCTTTGCAAGGGACAGGGCCTGCAGACGAAGCTTGTCATTGAGGACCGTGTCGCTCACTAACAGGATGCAGTCGGCACCCAGAGCCGAGGTCCAGCTAACGGCAACCTGGCCGTGAAGCAGTCGATAATCTACGCGAATCATCTGAATCATGATGTGCTCCTAACGATTAAAACTCATCGAGTTCGGCCTGCCCCAGAAGGTCGTTGACGTACTTGACCTTAGTGTCGTCCGCCTCGACGATTTGACGAATGGCCTCGTCGATCGGAGTGGAATCGGGTACGAACAGCAGCTGTATAAGGAGTGGCAAGTTCATATTGGTCACGAGGTGCGTGTTGGGACGCGTCTGGACGATCTTGGTGAACTCGTTGTTGACGCTGCCGCCGAACAGGTCAGTGCACACGACAACTTCGTCGTCCGCGGCAAAGCCGTCCAGAATCGCTGCAGCCTCCTTGGACAGGTCCTCGTTTCCGTCGACATACATAGAGAGCGCATGGACGTTTTCGCGCTCACCGGAAAGCAGGCCGATGCTCTCGACGATTCCAGACGCGAAATGAGCATGGGACGCCACGATAAACTGCCTCATTCGATTCCCCTTCCTAGCGAATTTCGGCATAAAAATGCCCGGACGCATGCGCCCGGGCAGGGTGCTTCTTGATCAGTAGCTTATTTGTCACCGATTAGTAGTCGAACTGGTGATAGTAGCGGCGATAGTTAAGGTTGTGCTTGGTGACCGTCTCGTAGTAAGCGGCAAGGCGATCGGTGATCAGCGAGGAGAGGATCCACGGAGACACGATGACGCGGAACTCATCGTCAAGGCCGGGGATCGCGAACTCGGCGGTGTCGATGATGTTGATGTCGGTGTCGCCGGTCACGCCGCGGTTGAGGAAGGCGCGGACGCGCTCGTCGAGCTTGCGGTTCTCGTCCTCGCCCATGAACAGGAACACGGGGACGCCGGGCTCCACGAGCTCGAGGGTGCCGTGGAAGAAGTCGGCCGAGGTGATGTAGCGGGTGCGCTTCCACTGCATCTCCTCCAGGATGCACATC
>JAGZGX010000012.1:0-74833 GCA_018367075.1 Collinsella sp. | reverse complement strand
CCGAGACCTTGAACTGCCTGTCGTATCGCTTTCTTCTTTGGGTCATCTTGAACACCTTTCGCTCTTAACTAGGTGTCCAATTCATCATACCCACTCCATGGATACGCCTAGGCGCGGTCCAAGAAATCGTCCGCACCCCCAACAGTCCTTATTTCACCGCAATTTATGAAGGGGATGGGGCTACTTAAGTGCGCCGGTTACCGTGCCGCCGCCGAGGACGATGTCGCCGCGGTAGACTACAACGGCTTGGCCGGGGGCGATGGCGCGCTGCGGGTCGTCAAAAGTTAGCAGCATTTGCCCGTCTTCGCCGCGCGCAAGGGTCGCTGCCTGGTCTTTCTGACGATAGCGGTACTTGGCACCTACGCGAATGCCACCGGACGTGAGCTCTGCCTTCATGCGGTCGGCAGGGGCACTCCAGATCCAGTCGTTGGCCGTGAGCGCTGTGGCCGTTAGGTCCTCGGCCTCGCCCAGATGCACGGTGCTGCTGTCGGCGTCGACGCCCGTTACGTACACGGGATGCGCCATCGCGACGCCCAGGCCCTTGCGCTGACCGATGGTGTAGCGCAGCGCACCGTTGTGGCGCCCGACCACGCTGCCGTCGCGCCACACAATGTCGCCCGGTGCAGCGGGATGTCCGCAGCGGCGCTCGATATAGCCCGCGTAGTCACCGTCTGGAATAAAGCAGATGTCCTCGCTTTCGGCCTTCTTGGCGTTGGTAAAGCCCTGCTCGGCGGCAATGCGGCGCACGTCGCGCTCTTTGTCCAGCCCAGCCAGCGGAAAGATCGTGTGCGCCAGGCGTTCCTGCGTAAGCGAATACAAAAAGTAACTCTGGTCCTTTTTGGGGTCCTCGCCGCGGTACAGCTGCCAGGTTCCGTCGGACGCCTGGCTCGTTTTGGCGTAGTGGCCCGTGGCGATGTAGTCGCAGCCCATATCCAGCGCCGCATCCAGCAATGCGCCAAACTTAATGTGGCGGTTGCAGATGATGCATGGGTTGGGCGTCAGCCCCTCCTGATAGGCGGTCACGAAGCGCTCGATAACGTTGCGGTCGAAGGCCTGCTGCAGGTCGAGCACATGGTGGGGCATCCCCAGGCGCTCGGCGACAGCCTTTGCATCGGCGATGTCGCGGTCGACCTTACTCATGCCCGTGACGGGATCGGGCGCGGGGCAGGTGAGGCGCATGGTGGCGCCGACGCATTCGTAGCCCTGGCTTTTGAGCAGGTACGCGGTCACGCTGGAATCGACGCCGCCGCTCATGGCGACGAGCACGCGCTTGTTGTGCATGGGGAGGTTCTCCTTGGTGGCATGTGGCCAAAAAAGAAAAGCGGCGCGGGAGGCTGGTTCCGCGCCGCAGACATTGTAGCAAGTTCGGACGTCTCGTGGGACACCCTGATTGGATGGGCTCAGGCTGCCGGGAGAGAGGAGACCGGCTCGTCCGTGGGCTCAACCTATGGGCGACAGGCCCTTAGTCCTGGAACAGTGCCGTGGACAGGTAACGCTCGCCGGTGTCGGCAAGCAGGGCCACGATGGTCTTCCCCTCGTTCTCGGGGCGCTTGGCCAGCTGCAGTGCGGCCCACACGGCGGCACCGGACGAAATGCCCACGAGCACGCCCTCCTTGTGGCCCACGGCACGGCCGGTGGCAAAGGCGTCGTCGTTCTCGACGGGGATGATCTCGTCATAGACCTGGGTGTCGAGGACGTCGGGCACAAAGCCGGCGCCGATGCCCTGGATCTTGTGCGGGCCGGCCTGGCCCTTGTAGAGCACCGGGGAGGTGGCGGGCTCGACGGCGACGACCTTAATCTCGGGGTTCTGCTCCTTGAGGAACTCGCCCACGCCGGTCACGGTGCCGCCGGTTCCAACGCCGGCGACGAAGATGTCGACCTCGCCGTCGGTGTCATCCCAGATCTCGGGGCCGGTCGTGGCCTTGTGGATGGCGGGGTTGGCGGGGTTCACAAACTGGCCGGCGATAATGCTGTTGGGGGTCTCCTTCTGCAGCTCCTCGGCCTTGGCGATGGCGCCCTTCATGCCCTTGGAGCCGTCGGTGAGCACGAGCTGTGCGCCGTATGCCTGCATAAGCTTGCGGCGCTCGACGGACATGGTCTCGGGCATGGTGATGATCACCTTGTAGCCGCGGGCAGCCGCCACCGAGGCGATGCCGACGCCGGTGTTGCCGCTCGTGGGCTCGATGATGGTGTAGTCGCCGCCGCGCACGAGCTTGCCGGCCTTCTCGGCCTCGTCGATCATGTTTTTGGCGACGCGGTCTTTGACGGAGCCGGCGGGGTTGAAGTATTCCAGCTTGACGAGCACGCGGGCCTTGAGGTCCTCATCGGCCTCAAAGTGAGTGAGCTCCAGAAGCGGGGTGTGGCCGATAAGCTGATCGATGGACGTATAAACATTGCTCATGGTGAACCTCCAAAGTGTTCAAATGACTGGATGCCGTGTGGTTTTACGGTGTGTGTGTAGCAGCGAAACCCACAAACCTTATAGGTTGTTCGTTTTGCTGTTGGCAAGCATAGTAGACGCTAAAGCCTAGTAACGCAATAGGAAATAGAAGATTATGACGAGTCGATTAACCATCTTGACGGGAATGGGTATTTTCAAAACCAATTTTTCGGCTAGAATTTCTACGGACTAAATGACCGAAAGGCAGCACTATACATGTTGGTTTCTACTAAGGGCAGATATGCCCTGCGCGTTATGGTCGATCTGGCCGAGCACCAGGCAGCCGGTCGCATCCCGCTCAAAGAGATCGCGGCGCGACAGGGGATTTCCGAGAAATATCTCGAGAACATTTTGGCTACGCTCGTGCGCGCCAACATGCTCTCGGGCATGCGCGGCAAGGGCGGCGGCTATGTGCTCACGCGCCCGCCCGAGCAATACACGGTGGGCGAGATCTTGCGCCTGACCGAGGGCAGTCTGGCGCCGGTCGCCTGCCTGGATGGCGACTGCAAAGGCTGCTCGCGTTCGGATGAGTGCCCCACGCTTGACGTGTGGAAGAACCTTGACAAGCTCATCAACGACTACCTCGACGGTGTGACGCTCGATCAACTTGTTGCTCCCAACCATGGCTACGACTACGTCATCTAACCCACACCTGCGTTTGGGGACGGGGTGGAAATGGTAGACTCTCTCGTCCTTTGAGACTTGACAAATAAGAAGGCCGCCCATTTTTGCGATGGGCGGCCTTCGTTTTGGGTCGATATGACGGTTCGTATTGAACAGTTCTAGCCCTCGGCGATGCTGTCGAGAATGCTGCGCATGATGGATACCAGGATGCTGCCCATAAAGGCCGATCCAAAGCCGGCAATGGAGATACCCGCGCCCAGCAGATTGACCGACAGGTAGCTGGCCAGCTCGAGCATAAAGCTGTTGACTACGAGCTGAAAAATACCAAGCGTGATAATAGTGAGCGGCAGCGAGATGACCGTCAGGAACGGCTTGACGAGCGAGTCGACGATGTTGAGGAACAGTCCCACGAAGGCAAAGCAGACCCAGGCCTCGGCAAAGCCGAAGGGTTGGATACCGGGGACGAGGAACGTGGCGATCGCGATGGCGATCGAGGTGAAGAGCCAGTTAAGCATAAAGCGCATGGCGTGAATCCTTTCTTGCGCCGGGGTTGCTGGCGTCGCGTGAAGCGGCTTGCGGCGGCGACCTGGATGGTTGCGCGGGCGCGCCGCGGTGTTTGGGCGCCCATTGTCTCAAATATTCGTGGAGCTTACGTGCGCATTCGGTTTCTAAACGGCGTTCGTCCTGAAAAACGCGCCGCTGGCAGAGAGTCTTGTCGCTTTAGTTTGGTGGTGTGCTACACTGCTACGGGCAAAAGCCACAGGCGTTGCCCTATTGCATAGAACGGGCGAACGATGCCCGATGTCAGTATCAACTTCGATGCCTTTTGGCGGGTTTGGCGGTGATCGATGAATATCGAGAACATGTTTGACAAGCCTGATGTCAAGCAGCTGGTCCACGCATTTAGCCTTTTGGACGACGAGAAGGATATCCAAGCGTTTTTGACCGATATCTGCACGCCGCGCGAGATTTGCGACCTTTCTCAGCGTTTGCAGGTTGCGCGCTATTTGGACGAGGGCGAGCCTTATGTTGAGGTTCAGGCCCGTACCGGCGCTTCGTCCACCACGGTGAGCCGCGTTTCAAAGGCGCTGAACGGCGAGTACGGTGGCTACCGCAAGATCCTCATTAAGTTGGAGGATGGCGAGTAGGCCGGCGACAACATTGAATTACGAAGAACCGTCCCTCCGGGGGCGGTTTTTTGATCCCTTGGGGACGGAGGAAAACGGATCACCGGGTTAGACTGACCCCCTCTGTGATCCATTTTCCTCCGTCCTCAAGGGATCAAATCTGTTGGCGTGGGGCAAATCTGTCCGCGTGGGCGGGTAGGATGGATGCATTGATTATTGCGAACAGTTTGAGCGGAGGACCATGCCTGTTCGAATCTATACCACCAATGCCGGCACGGATTTGAGCGATGCCGAGTCGGCGCTGCTTGCCGACCTTATTGTCCGCCACGGGCGTGCCGTGTTGCTGGCACCTACGTTTGCCGAGCTCGACCTGTGCCGTCATGATGCGGCGGAAGCCGGCGTTTCGCTGGGTATCGACTACAAGACGTCTACATCGTGGCTTCGCTCGCTTTGGGAGCTTTTGGGCGACGGGCGCGGTTTCGTCGACAACCTGCAGCGCCAGATGCTGTTCTCGGACATGGTCACGCGTCTCGACGATGCCGACCTGCAGCCGCTTTCGCGCAGCCAGGGCACAGTGCGCATGCTCGCGCGCATGGCCCGCGACGTGTTGCCGGGCGTTGCGGGGACGGGTGCCGAACGATGCCGTGGCGACAACTGCCAGCCTGAGCCAAAAAGCGATGCCGAGGCTCGTGTGTTCGAGCTTTTGCGCGCCTACGCGGGCGGTTTGGACCGTCGAGATATGGTTGAGCCCTGCGAGGCAGCTGACATTATGACCAGTGTCCTGGCCGATAGCCTGCCGGCGTGCACTCGCGCCGTATGCGTGCGCGGTATCACGTCGTTTACGCACGGTCTGCTCGAGCTGCTGTCTGCCGTGGCGAACAATGGGGGAGAGGTCGTCGTGCTGCTTGCCCGCGAGCAGGCGGCGATGCGCGAGGAGCTTGCCACGGCATTTGATGCCCGCGATGTGTTGTTTGAGATCGCGCCGCTAGGGGAGGGTGTCGGCGCGTCTGATGCCGCTTACGGGACCGCCGCTCAGCCTGCCTTTATTGAGGTCGCTGGCCCCCATGCCCGTGCTCATGCTTATGCGGACGCAATTGATGATCTGGTAAAAACGTGCCGGGGTTCCGAGGTCGACGGCGCTTCTGCCGACCCCGTGCGCGTGCTCGTTGTTTCTGCCCGGGCACCCCAGCTGTTCGGCGAACTCGCCTCTCGTCTGGCGGCGCGTCACATTGCGGCCGAGACGACTGAGTTCACGGCGTTTTCTCAATCCATTGCGGGCAGGCAGTTTGCGGCGCTTGCCGGCCTGATCGAGTGCATGAAGGCCGCCGATGAGGGCATGGCGTCAAAGACCGAGTGGTGGCCCGCGCCGGAGCTTACCGACTGGATCTACAGTCCGCTTTCGGGTGCCGACGCCGCGAGCGCCCGCGGCTTCGACAAGAACATACGCCTGTCGCGCAACAAGACCACTGCGGGCGTTAAGAGCCTGCTGCAGAGCGTCCAGGGTCAGGTGAGGGGCGCGCGCAAGGCGGCGAGCGACGAAAACTGGTTTAAGAACGTGCCGTGTGTGGTCTCGGACGTGTTCCAGGCGCTGTGGCGCGACAAACCCGTGACGGCGCTCAAGGCCATGCTCGCCGTTGCCGAGGCGCTGCCCGATCGCGCTCTAGGCGGCCTTGACGGCCAGGCCCGTCGCCAGGCAGAGACGGCTTTGCTGCGCCATGCCATCGACATCCTTATGAACGATGCTCGCGCACTCGACGTGTCGCAGGCCGCGACCGTGCCGGTTCTCGACGGCGTTCGAACCAAGGTGGACAAGCGCAGTACCGCTTACGATTACGCGACCTACGAGGTCGATCGCACGCCACGGGCACAAGTGCGCTTCGTGTCGCTTGCCGATGCGTCGGTTTTGCGTCCTGGCGGCTACGATGCCGTGCTGTTTGCCGATGTCGACCTGGACAGCTATCCGCTTTCGCACGAAGAGGGCCCGCTTGCCACGTTGATGGCCGAGCTGCGCCGCGACGGCGTGTCTTTGGAGCCCGCCGCCCTGCTGCGCGTGCGCTTTGGCCGTGCAATGCAGGCGACGAGCGGTCCGGTCGCGCTTGCCCGCGTGACACACGATCGCCAGGCGCGAGAGTGCTACCCGGCAGCCGTATGGACCGAGCTGCGGGCACATGCCGAGGCCGCTGGCGCTGCCAAGCCCACGTGCGTGGGCGAGGGCGATATCATCGCCGACTTTGATCCCGCGGCAGGTGAAGGCCTCAAGCGCGAGCGCGTGACCTGCGAAGCCCCTCAGCACCTGAGCGATGAAGCCATTCCGTATCTGGTTCTGCGCCGTCGCGATGGCGAGGGCGAGAACGCGCCGCTCGTGCCGCGTCTGACGTCCGCCTCGCAGATCGAGGCCTATTCTACCTGTCCACTGTGCTGGTTCGTGTCGTATCGCGTCAAGCCCCAGTCTATCGACGCGGGCTTTGACAACATTGAGAAGGGCAACTTTGTCCACGACGTGCTGGAGCATCTGCATGCCCGTCTGCCCCAAGAAGGCATGGAGCGCGTGACGCCCGAGAATCTGCCGCGTGCACAGGAGCTGCTGCACGAGGTCTTTGACGAGACGTTGGCCGAGCACGCTGGCAAGCGCGGCACGGAGGGCCCGCTGGTGCCGCTCTCCCCGGTGGAGGAGCGCCAGGTGGCCGAGATCTTGCCGCAGCTGGAGGGTGTGCTTGCCTACGAGTCCGAGGCACTTGCCCCCTTTGCCCCGCGCTACCTGGAGTTCGCCTTCAACGAGCTCAAGGTCGAGTATGCCGGTTGGCCGCTTGGCGGGCGCATCGACCGCGTGGACGTGGACGCCGAGAATCGTGCCGTGGTGATCGACTACAAGCATCGCACGGGCGTTGAGGAGTTTAAGCTCGCCGACCCTACGGTGCGCGACGAGGAATCGGGCACGGCACCCATCGACGATCCGCGCTGGTTGCCACCACATACCCAAACGCTTATCTACGCCCAGGCCATGCGCCGGGCGCTGGATTTGGACACCCGCGCGGCGCTCTACTTTTCGACCAAGGGCGGCAAGCCGGCGTTGCGCGGTGCCGCGAGCGCCGAGCTGCTCGAGGAAGAGCGCGGCGACGGCCGCATCCCGGGCCTTAAGAAAGGTTTCCCCGGCGAGGGTGGCAGCATGGACTTCGACGCCCTGCTCGATCGCGTGGAGGCCGGCATCGCCGAGCGCTTGCGCGAACTCGAGGCGGGCAACGTCGCTGCTGTCGACCCGGCGTCGACGCAGGCCGCGCATGCCCGCTGCTCGTATAACCACGAAGGAACGTTTGTAAGGAGGGACGTGTAGACCATGGATCTTTCGACTTTGATGCCGCAACAGCTGCAGATTGTCAAAACGCTCGACCGCCCGCTGTTTGTCTCGGCGGGCGCCGGTTCGGGTAAGACCTTTACCCTCACGCGCCGCATCGTCTATGCGCTCTCGCCCGAATCCGGTCCGTTCGTCGAGCATCTGGACCAGGTACTCGCCATCACCTTTACCAAGGATGCCGCGGCCGAGATCCGCGACCGCGTGCGCCGTGCGCTTATCGACGAGGGTATGGACGAGGAAGCACTGACCGTCGACGACGCGTGGATTTCGACCATTCACGGCATGTGCTCGCGTATCCTGCGCGCGCACGCGCTGGAGCTGGGCATCGACCCCGAGTTCACGGTGCTCACCGATACCGACGAGCTCATGGATCAGGCTGTTGAGCATGTGCTGGGTCGCGCGACGGCACCCGATGCCGCCCCCGAGCTCGCGGCATCGCTCAAGGCCCTCTATGCCTGGTATCCCATGGCGGGCGAGGGCGGTTCCTTTGGCGGCGGTACGACCATCAAGGGTCTGGTGCGCGACCTGCTGGAGCTGTCGAGCCAGTTGCCGGGCGGTATGGACGACGTGCGCGTGGCGCGCGGCCAGGCCGATACCTCGGCACTCGCCGATGCCTATCGCGCGGCGCTGGGTGCGAGCAAGGCCTCGACCGAGAAGGCGCAGGCGGCGCTCGATGCCATCGACGCGTTCGAGGCGAGCGGCAAGACCATGGCCGATGCGGCGCGACTCATGATGTCGTGCACCATGCCGCGCGCGAGCAAGGCATTCCCTAAGGAGCAAGCCGAGCTGCTCAAGGCCGAGGCCGCCGATGCGTTTATCAATATCGTGCTTGCCTGCGGTGGCCCGGCGCTCGATGCGCTGGTGGGCCTGGCCCGTTCCGTGGAGGCGGAGTACCGTGCGCTCAAGGCCGACCAGTCCGCGCTCGACAATAACGATCTGCTGCGCATGGCATATGAGGCGCTGCGCGATTATCCCGCCATCCGAGCCGCCTACGAGGGCCGCTTTAAGATGGTCATGATCGACGAGTTCCAGGATACCGACCAGATGCAGGTCGACCTGATCCGTTACCTGACCGGCGCGGGGGAGCGTGCGCTTTGTACCGTGGGCGATGCGCAGCAGTCGATCTACCGCTTCCGCGGCGCCGAGGTCGAGGTCTTCCGTCGCCAGGAGCGCAAGGTGGGCTCGTCTACCGCGCCCGAGGCGACTGCCGCGGCCGACGCCCCTGCTGGCGAGCTCGTTAAGCTCGTGCGCAACTTCCGCAGCCATGACGAGGTGCTGCGTTACGTGGCGCGCGTCTTTGATGGCGACGATGGCGGCCTGATGCAGGGCTTTTTGGATCTTGAGGCGAGCGACGGCCGCAAGGACACGCTGGTGGCGGACGCCTCGCGTCGCCAGGCCCTCTTTGTTGCCGGCGGCAGTACGCAGGAGCGCACGCAGGCCAAGGCCCGTGCGATCGCCGAACGCTTCCGCGCACTTGCCGATGCCGGCCAGCCCCAGGGCGGCATGGTGCTGCTGCTGGGCCGCATGACCAACGCAGATGTCTACGCGCAGGCTTTCCGCGATCAGGGGCTCGACTGCGTCATCGCGGGCGGCTCGGTCTTTGCCCAGGCTGCCGAGGTGCAGACGGTGCGTGCCCTGGTCTGCGCGCTCGCCAATCCGGCCGATACGGCGCAGGGCCTTATGCCGCTGCTCGCCTCGCCGATGTTTGCGCTCGGCGCCCAGGAGTTCCTGGCGCTGGCGACCAAACTCGACGAGCAGACAGGCGAGACGTCGCGCCGCAACATCGATGCGGGCATCATGAGTGATTTCGACGTGCCGGGTTTGCAAGACTTGCCGCTGGTGACGCGCGCCCGCGAGGTGCTGCGGTATGCGCTTCGTCGCGTGGGCCGCGATTCGTTCGCCGCCATCGCGCGCGACGTGGTCAACGCCTCCGGCTGGTTTGTGCGTCTGGCACAGCGCGGTCCCGAAGGCAAGGCCATTGCCGCCAACGTGCTCAAGGCGCTCGACGCCGTGGCCGAGGCGGAGGCCGAGTTCGGTAACTCGCCGCGTTCCATCGCGCTGGCCTTCGACCGCTTCTTGGCGGGCAAGGAAGCCCCGGGTGCCCTCAACGAGGAGGGCGACGGCGCGGTGCGCATCATGACGGTTCACGCCTCTAAGGGTCTGGAATATCCGGTCGTGGCGGTCGCCGAGTGCTTTGGCGTGCGTAAGCCCTCGGGTGCGGCACAGATGGGTCGCGTCGAGGGAGGAGCGCAGGTCGTGGCGCTGCCGGCACGCTTCGACGGCGTTAAGCTCACCGACGGAACCTTTGTGAAGGGCGACGACGTCAAAAAGCAGTTTGAGCACGCGTTTAAGGGCAAGGGCACGTCGCTGTGGCTACCGCCGGAGCTCATGGAGGATGTCTGCGCGACGGGTTCTCCCGCCGAGGCATTCGTTCGCCTGCGCAACGACGACCTGCAGCTTTCGCTCGAGGAGCGGGCTCGTCTGCTCTATGTCGCCATGACGCGTGCGCGCGAGCTGGTGATCTTGGCGATGGATGCCGGCGTGAGCCGCGGCAAGGTGGCGGCGCCGACCTTCGATGTCGAGACGGATCTGACCTACGATGTCCTGCGCCGCATTCTGCCGACGGACGCTCTGGACATGCCGCAGCTCGATAGCGACCGTTTGGTGTTCGACAACTCCAAGCCGGGCGACTACGAGCTCATCTCGCTCGCGGGCTTTACCTTTGGCGAGCAGGCGTTTGAGGCCAACGCTTCGCTGGATGTCGAGGGCAGGCTTGTCCGCGGCGATGCCGATGCAGATGCTGCCGACGATTCGGCCAGTACAATCGTCCCTGGTCCTGCCGACCCCAAGCCCGATTCGTTTGAGCTTGTGTATTCCCAGGCAGTGGGCGTGCGCATGGGCATCTGTCCATTTCCGGTGCGTGACTCGTATAGCTACTCGTCAATCGCCGCGGCGCTCCATGCCGAGACAGAGGACCGTGCCGCCGAGGCGCGTGTGCCCATGGACGAGGCTGGCGATGATGCGGAGTCGGATGGTTCCGAGATGACGGATGCGGACGTGGCCGCTGTCGAGCCCGCCGGCAACCCCATGGCGCTGGGCTCGGCGTTCCATGCCGCCTGCCAGTGGCTGATCGAGATGGGTTCCGATGCGCTGCCCGCTGAGCGTGCCGATGCTCTGGCGCGCCTGTGGCGCCTGACGCCGGAGCAGCGCGAACGCTTCGACGTTGCCCTGAACCGCTGGCTCAAGTCGGCTGTTCGTGCCGATCTGCTCGCGTGGCCGTGCGTTCGCGCCGAGGTGCCGTTCTTTTCGCTGGGCTGCGAGGACGAGGACATCGCTCGCTACGGTGCCTATGCCGAGGGCGCCATCGATGCACTGGCCACCGACCCGGCCGATCCGTCGCGCGCCCTGGTCATTGATTACAAGACGGGCGGCACGCCGGATGAGACGCCGGACCAGCTGCTCGAGAAGCACGCCCTGCAGGCGCGCGTTTACGCCGACGTGTTGCACAAGGCGGGCTTTGAGGCCGTGACCGTCAAGTTCGTCCGCGTGGAGCAGCCGGATCCGACCCTCTTCGTCGAACCCGCCGAACCTCAAGTGGTCACCTACAACTTCTAGCCCTCAGATAACTTGCGGTGGAATACGGACTGTTTTGGCCAAAAAGCCGCCAAACAGTCCGCATTTCACCGCAACTGCAAGAGGAGCCGTGTTGGTTTGGCTAGGTTCGGGTGCTGTCCGTGCCGTGCGGTAAAATCGTTCAGTCAGAACACGAACCCGCATCGGAGCTCATCACATGGCATTCGTCCATCTGCACAATCACACTGTTTTCTCCATGCTCGACGGCGCAACCCGTATCCAGGATATGGTCAATCGTGCCGTTGAACTTGGCATGCCCGCCGTGGCCATTACCGACCACGGCTACATGTATGGCGTGCCCGACCTGGCGCTGGCCTGCGACGCCGTCAATCACAACACGCCCGAGTACAAAACCTGGAGCCACGACAAGGCCTTCTTGGAAAAGGACCGCCGCGACGAGCTGGTGGAGCCCGATCCCGAGGAAAACCCGCGCGAGCATGCCCAGTACGTCAAAGACATGGCCATGTGGGACGAGAAGGGCAACATCGACGAGCTCAAACCGCCCCTGGTCATCAAGCCCATCTTTGGCTGCGAGGTCTACTTTACGCCGGACGAGACCCTTGCCCGCGACCACAAGCCCGAGCTCTACCACATGATCCTTCTGGCCAAGGATCAGGAGGGCTACGTCAACCTAATGCAGACGGTCTCCGAGGCCGCCGTGCAGGGCTTTTACTACAAGCCGCGCGTGACGCTCGACAACCTGCGCCGCCATGCCAAGGGCATGATCTGCACGAGCGCCTGTATCGCGGGCATCATCCCCAAATACATCGACCGCGGCGACATGGAAGGCGCCATCAAGTGGGCCGAGACCTTCCGTGATACCTTCGAGCCCGGTGACTTCTACATCGAGATCCAGGAACACGGCATCACCACCGACAACGGCCTGACTGACGAGCAGATGGACCGCACGCTCATCGACATCGCCAAGCAGGTGGGCGTCAAGGTCATCGCCACCAACGACTTCCACTACCTGCGCCGCGAGGATGCGCCCGTGCAGGACGTCATCATGTGCATTGGTATGAATGCCAAGGTCGACGACCCCAACCGCATGCGCATGACCGGCTCGGAGTTTTACATGAAGACCGAGGAGGAGATGCGGGCGATGTTCCCGTATTGCCCCGAGGCCTGCGACAACACGCTCGAGATTGCTGACAAGTGCTACGTTGAGCTGGACTGGGACTCCATCATATTGCCGCGATTCCCGTTGCTCGATCCCGGCGAGACGCACGAGAGCCAGTTCCGCCGCGAGTGCGAGAAAGGCCTGCGCCAGCACTACGGTGACGACTGGGCCACGCGCGAGATCGGCGGCGTCAACATCAAAGAGCGCTTTGAGTACGAATACAAGGTCATCTGCGACAAGGGCTTTGCCGCCTACTTTTTGATCGTCGCCGAGTACGTGCAATGGGCTAAGGACAACGGCATCGGCGTCGGCCCCGGCCGTGGCTCGGCCGCCGGCGCTATCGTCGCCTACGCCATGAACATCACCGCGTTTGACCCGCTCGAGAACGGCCTGATGTTCGAGAGGTTCCTGTCCCCGCAGCGTACCGAGATGCCCGATATCGATATGGACTTCGACGATGAGCGGCGCCTCGAGGTCGTGGAGCACGTTCGCCAGCTCTACGGCCCCGAGAAGGTCACCCACGTCATCACCTACTCGACCATTAAGGCCAAGCAGGCCATCAACGACGCCGCGCGCGTCCTGGACTACCCGGTCTACATGGGCCAGCGCCTGTCCAAGATGGTCTCGAGCGACCCCAAGGTCAAGCTCAAGCAGGTGCTCGAAAAACAACCCGGCAAAGAGGATCTGTTTAACCCCGACTTTGCCGAGGCCTATAAAAAGGACGACGACGCCCGCCGCATCATCGACACGGCGCTCTCGATTGAGGGCCTCACCCGTGGCGAGGGCGTGCACGCGTGCGCCGTTCTGATCTGCCGCGACCCCGTCAACGAGCATGTGCCCACCAAGCTCGACACCAAGGGCGGCGTCGAGATTACCCAGTACGAGGGCCATACCGTTGCCGACATGGGCCTGCTCAAGATGGACTTCCTTGGCCTGCGCACGCTGACGGTTATCTCCAAGGCCAAGGCAAACATCAAAAAGAACTTCGGCATCGACATCAAAGAGGAAGAGATTCCCTTTGACGATCCCGAGATCTTTAAGCTCATGGGCTCCGGCCACACCGCCGGCGTCTTCCAGGTCGAGTCCGCCGGCATGACGGCCACGATCAAGAACATGAAACCCACCGAATACAAGCACGTCGTGGCATTGATCGCTCTGTACCGCCCGGGCCCGCTGGGCGCCGGCATGGTTTCGTCCTACATCAACCGTATGAACGGCAAGGAGCCGGCCGTCTCCTACGACGACCGCCTGGACGACATCCTGGGCGAAACCTACGGCACCATGGTCTACCAGGAGCAGGTTATGCTCATCTCCGTCGAGATGTGCGGCTTCTCCAAGGGCGAATCGGACTCGCGTATCCGTAAGCCCGTGGCTAAGAAAAAGATCAAGCTGCTCACGTCGACGGTGCTCCACTGGGAGGATGGCTCGGACGAGACCACCTACGACCACTGGATGAACGGTGCTATCAAGAACAACTACACGCGCGAGGTCGCCCAGAAGATTTGGGACGATGTTCTCGAGTTCGCGTCTTACGCCTTTAACAAGTCGCACTCCGCCGGCTACGCCATCCTGGTTATGCAGACGGCGTGGCTCAAGGCGCACTATCCGCACGAGTACATGGCGGCCGTTCTGACGTCCTACACGGGCAAGACCGACAAGATCGTTCATTACGTCTCGGCGTGCCGCCACGACGGCATCCCCGTGCTGTCGCCAGATGTCAACGAGTCCGGTACCGAGTTCACGGCTACCAAGGAGGGCGTGCGCTTTGGTCTGGCCGGCATCCGCGGCGTGGGCACTGGCGTGGCGCAGGCGATTATCGCCGAGCGCGAGGCGGGCGGCCCGTTTAAGACGCTGCACGACTTTGTCGAGCGCGTGGACTCGAGCCAGGCCAACCGTCGCGTGATCGAATCGCTCATCAAGGCAGGCGCCTTCGACTCCACGGGGTATCCGCGTCGCCAGATGATGCACTTTGTGGATAAGAACAACCCCGAGAACATCATCGATGCCGCCGTGAAGCGCCAAAAGGATCGCGCGAGCGGCCAGACGTCGTTCTTCGATATGTTCGGCGACGTTGAGGGCTCGGGCTTTGAGGTGAGCGTGCCCGATCCGGACGGCCAGGAGTGGGACCGCCACCTTAAGCTGAGCCAGGAGAAGGAGGTTCTGGGCATCTATGTCTCGGACCACCCGTTGCGCCCGTTTGAGTATGCACTTAGCAAAGCGCGCGACTTCTCGTTCTCGCAGATCGACACCGGCTATGAGGTGCAAAACCCCACGGGCGGTACCATCAACCAGGAGATTCCCGAGGGCAAGGCGCTGTGGTGGGCCGGCATGGTCTCGAGCGTGTCCAAGCGCGTGACCAAAAACGGCGACCCCATGGGCATCGTGCAGCTCGAGGACATGGAAGGCGAGGCCACGGTCGTGGTGTTCCCCAAGACCTACAAGGAGGCCGAGGGGTATCTGTACGGCGAGGTCGATCCCGAGACCGGCGCGCAGCTGTCCGACGCGTTTGTGCGCATTAAGGGCAAGCTCGAGCGCTCGGACCGCGGCGACCAGATCATCGCGCAGGAGATTGTGCCGCTGGAGCTTAGCGAGGAGAAAAACAAGCCCAAGGTCTTTGAGGTCATGGTGCCCAACAGCCGCTTTAGCCAGGGCAATATGGCGCGCCTGGCCACGGTGCTCACCACCAACCCGGGCGGCGACCGCGTGGAGATCTTTATTGAGCAAGTCGACGGGCGCGTGCTGCGCGCTGAGGTGCCGGCCAAGGTCAATGCACGCTCGATTCCGCTGCTGGCAGAGGCAAAGGCCATCGTCGGCAACCAAGGCCGCGTGACGGTTATCTAAGCTACCCCGGGTGAGATTGGAGGAAGTGATGGCGCAGGGGACGTTTGTGCAGGCGCTTCGCAAAGAGGCGGCGTTGAGCGGAACCTTTATGAAGGGGCGTTCGCTCATGCTCAACGGCGCCGTTCTGTCGATCGAGGACAGCGGCTCGCGCTTCTCCAAAAACGTGACGGTTGAGGGCTCGGTGCGCGGCTCGCGCGGCGACCTGTACAAGACGCACGTGGCGCTTGACATGGACGAGCACGAGGTGATCGACTACGACTGCGATTGCCCCGCTGCCTATCGCTACCCCGGCATGTGCAAGCACGCCATCGCCACGGCGCTGGCGTACCTGGACGCCAGCGGTGCCGAGCCCGTCGAAGGTTTGCGCACGCCGGTCCGCACGTTTGCGGCTCAGCCCAAACAGTCCGCGCGTCCCGCGCCTACAACGCCCACGGTCAACCCCAACTTTCCCTTCCCAGCACCTGTCCCCACGAGTCCCAGCCTCATGGCGGCGCTCTCCGATCTTTCGAACGCGCGCATGGATGAGCTGGCGAGCATGCGCCGCAAGCTTGCCGGTGCCGTTGGTCCCGACGCCCCCAAAGCGGCGTTGGAGCCCTCGTTGGTGCCGTACTACAATCCGCTGTTCGCCGACCGCTTTAGCTGGGCGCTCGAGTTCCGCATTCGCTGCGGTTCGGTGTCCTACGTGGTCAAGGATATCGACGGCATGGCCGATGCCTACGTGCGCGGCGGCACCTTCTCGTACGGCAAGAAGCTCACGTTTGTCCATACGCCCGAAGCCTTCGAAGATGTGTCGACAAAGCTGCTCAGCCTTGTCTTGACGACAGTTGCCTATCTCGATGACATCACAAGCTCGCGTTCGGCGTCGTACGACTTTGCCCGCAGCGGTTTTGTCGCCGAGCGTCAGTTGCCGCTGTCCGAGCATAGCATCGTATATGTGCTGGACCTGCTGCGCGGCCAGACCATCTCTTTTGAGCCCGCCTGGTCGCGGGGGACGACGACGCATCGCACCTATGACGTGGCGGTTGAGCTGTCTCCGCAAGGGGAGGACGAGGCGTCCGCTAAGCGCCCACCGCTCCTTGCCGCCAAAATCGCGCCGGCGGCTGGTGGTAGCTACGATCTGCGCCTGCCGGCCGATGCATACTGCTTTGCTTCGGGCGACGTAGCTTATCTGGTCGACACCCGCCGTGCGCGCCGCACCGATGTGGCGTTTGCCCAGCATGCGGCGCCGTTCCTATCGCGCTTGCTGCCCTGTCGCACGCCAGTCCATATCGCTGCCGACCAGGTGGGGGAGTTCTGTCGTATGGCTCTGCCCATTTTGCGCGACTATACCGACCTTACCGCGCCCGCTGCGCTCGATACCGTGGCGCCCGAGCCGAGCTTTGCTATGGCAATCGGCGTCGACGATGGGCTCGTGACCTGCAAAATTACGGTTACCTACGGCGACTGGTCGGCAGACCTCTTTAGTCTGGGCGCTCCGGGCAGCCCCTTCGAAGAGCAGCGCCCGGGCGTGCCGCCCCGCGACGAGGTGGCAGAGTTTCGCGTTATGGATACGGCGGCCCTGTATTTCGACTTTTACGAGGGCGGTCTGGCGTTTGAGGAACGCGATGACGAGAGCTTGTTCTGCCTGCTGACCGAGGGCCTGTCTGCCCTGTCCGAGTTGGGTGAGGTTATGCTCAGCGACCGTCTGCGCCAGATTTCGGTCCGTCCCGCGCCCAAGCTTTCGGTGCGTGCGACCGTCAAGAGCAACCTGCTCGATGTTGAATTGGGCGCGAGCGGTCTTTCGGCGGCCGACCTTGCCATCTATCTGGACTCGTACAAGCGCCACCAGACGTTTGCGCGCCTTACGTCCGGCGACATCATTCGCCTGGACGAGGGCGCCCGCGCCGCGTTTGGCCTTGCCGAGGACCTGGGTGTCGATGCTGTCGACCTGCTCGACGGCGTGTCGCTCCCCGCGTCGAGTACCCTGTTCGTCGATAGCATGCTTGCGCGCACGCCGGCGCTTGAGGCCGATCGCGACGCTGCGTTCCGCCGTACCGTCGAGCGTCTGGACACGCTCGGCAAGATGGACTTTACGGTGCCGGTCTCGCTCAAGGCCACACTGCGCGGCTATCAGGTCGACGGCTACCAGTGGCTCGGCTCGCTCGAACACCTGGGCCTTGGCGGCATCCTGGCCGACGACATGGGCCTGGGCAAAACGCTCCAGATGATCGCGCATATCCTGGCGCGCGTGGAGGCGGGGGACACCAAGCCCACGCTCGTGGTATGCCCGGCCTCACTCGTGTACAACTGGACTGCCGAGCTGGAGCGCTTTGCGCCCTCGCTCGATGTGTGCGCCATCGTGGGCGCCAAGGCGCAGCGTCGCGTACAGATTGCCGGCGTGGCCGAGCATAACGTGGTCGTGACGTCGTATGACCTTATGCGGCGCGATATCGACGAGTACGCCGAGCAGGACTTTGCCCGTGCGGTGCTCGATGAGGCCCAGTACATTAAAAACCCGCTCACCCAGGTGGCGCGCGCCGCAAAGCGCTTGCCTGCCGGCGTGCGCTTTGCCCTGACGGGCACGCCCATCGAAAACCGCCTATCCGAGCTCTGGAGCATCTTCGACTTTTTAATGCCGGGCCTGCTCGGCACGCGTGAATCGTTTGCAAAGCGCTTCGAAAGCCCGGTCGAGCATGCCGAGGGCGACAGTGCCGCTCGCCTGCAAGCGCTCGTGTCGCCGTTTGTGCTGCGCCGTGTCAAGGAAGACGTGGTGGCCGACCTGCCCGAGAAGATCGAGGATACGGTCATGGCGCAGCTCACCGGCGAGCAGCGCAAGCTCTACCTGGCCAACCAGGACCGTATCGCTCAACAGGTGCAGCACCGCGAGTCATCCGAGTTTAAGAAAGACAAGCTCAAGGTGCTCGCCGAGCTCACCAAGCTGCGCCAGATCTGCTGCGACCCGCGTCTACACTACGAGGATTACAAGGCGGGGAGCGCCAAACTCGATACGTGCATGGAGCTCGTGCACGGCGCCCACGACGGCGGACATCGCATCCTGTTGTTCAGCCAGTTTACGGGTATGCTCGATATCATCGGTAGGCGCTTGGCCAAGGAGGACATCGTCTTCCTTAAGCTCACGGGCGCTTCGTCTAAGGAGAGCCGCGCCAAGATGGTCGCGCAGTTCCAAGCGGGCGAGGTTCCGGTCTTTTTGATTTCGCTTAAGGCGGGCGGCGTGGGCCTTAACCTGACGGCTGCCGACGTGGTCATCCACTACGACCCGTGGTGGAACGTGGCGGCGCAGGACCAAGCGACTGACCGTGCACACCGTATTGGCCAGCAACATACCGTGACCGTGTACAAGCTCATCGCCAAGGACACGATCGAGGAGCGCATTATGCAGATGCAGGAGTCCAAGCGCGATCTGGTCAACAGCGTGCTCGGCGGCGACGGCATCTCGTCGGCACTGTTCACGCGCGAGGATGTCCTGGCGCTGCTCGGCGGCGACGGGCGCTAGCCGCGCGCGGGTGGGGCCGTCAGGGCGGATGGCACACGCTGTCCCATCGTCCCCGCCCGTTATGTGTTCATTTGCAATGCCGTGGATGGTTTGTCTGCCTTTGGGCATAAGAACCATCAAGAACATTGGCACATCAGCAAAGGAGAACATCATGGCGAAATTCTTTAAGGACCCCGACGGCAAGCTCATCGCCGCCCTTGGCGACGACGTTGCGACCCCTGCCGGTTGCACGGAACTGACTGCAAACACTGAGGACGCGGCGCACGAGAAGCACGTGCCTGTTGTCGAGACCGAGCGTGACGGTCACGTGATTCGCGCACGCGTTGGCTCGGTCGAGCACCCCAGCCTGCCCGAGCACTACATTGAGTGGATCGCCCTTGAGGCCGAGGGCCGCTTGGAGGTCCATTACCTTGAGCCCGGCATGAAACCCGCGACGTTTTTCGCGGGCGGCTCCAAGACCGGTACCGTCTATGCCTACTGCAACTTGCACGGGCTGTGGTCCGCGACATTCTAGGAGCGCGCCCCCGCTCGGGGTATCATAGCTAGCATATGCACATGTAAGCGCCGACTGCATTATGCGGCCGGCGCTCTTACTACGATTTCGATGGTTTACGACGGAAAGGGCTGAGCCATGAAGCTCGCGCTTGCACAGATCGATATGCGCCTGGGTGATATTGAGGGCATTTGCGGCCGCATCGAGGACCAGGCTCGTCTGGCCCACGTGCGCGGAGCGCGCGTGCTGTGCGTTCCGGCTCCGCTCTTTATGGGCGCCATGCCCGGTGGCCTGGTGGGCGCTGCCGACTTTGAGCACGACGTGCTTGCCGGTTTGACTGGTGTCGCCGAGCGTATCCAGGAGCTTGACATGATCTGCATCGTGCCCGCGGCGGTTTCGTTTGAGGGCCAGCCGCTGCTCGACTACATGATGCTCAAGGACGGTCATGTGGTGCCGGCGCGTTCGAGCATTGCCCTGCAGCGTGGCGAGAACAACGACACACGTTGGGCGCCGCCGGTGTTCGACGTGGACGGCGTGCGCATCGCCGTGATTTTTGACTTGGACCGCGAACTCGAGATGCTGCCGACCGGTGTTGACCTCATTGCGTATTTCCAATTCAACGCGTTTGACATGACCGACCGCGAGACTGCCGCCATTGCTGCCGTTCGCAGCGGCGCCTACCGCAAGATCGCATCCAAGCGCAGCGTGTGGTTTGCCTGCATGGCGCCGGTCGGTGCCTATGACGAGTCGGTGTATACCGGCGGTTCGTTTGTGCTCGACGACTGCGGTCGCGTGGTGGCCCAGGCGCCGTGCTTTGAGGAGAGCCTGCTGGTTCAGGAGATTCAGCGCGGCGTGATGCTCGATGCCCTGGAGGATCACGAACTGCCCGAGTTCCGTTCCGAGGAGTGGCTGTGGCAGGCGCTGGTGCTCGCCGTGCGCGACAACGCCCGAGCCCACGGTGCGTCGCGTGCTGTGGTGGCACTCGAGGGTGACTTGCCGTCGTCCCTGCTGGCGGCGCTGGCCGTCGACGCTCTGGGCCCGCGCAATGTGATTGGCCTGGTGCTGGGGCGCAACCGTATCTTTACGCCGGCGCAGGAAGAAGCCGAGGCTGCCCGCTGTGCCGCCGTCCGCGCCATCGCCGAGCGTCTGCACATTCGCACCGTCGAGCGCGATGCACCGGATGCGGCGCGCGTGCTCGATCGCGACGTGTCGGCGGGCGATGCCGAGCGCCTGCGCTCGCGCACGCTGGGCCTGATGCTGGAGGATACGGCGCTCGAGCTGGGTGCGATGGCGCTGAGCCCGCTGTCCAAAACTGAGTACGCGCTGGCGGCGCCGGCGCTTTGCGGCGGCTACCAGGGCGACTTTGCGCCCTTTGGCGATGTGTACCTGTCGACGCTTGAGTTTGTGGCGCGTGTGCGCAACCGCACGTCTGCCGTGGTGCCCCAAGAGCTCGTGACGCTCAACGCAGTGGAAGATTGTATGGAGCGCGTGCTGGCGCAGGCGCTCTCGACGCTCGACGGTCCGGTCGATATGCTCGACCGTGCGGCACAGCTGCTCGGCGGGCTTGAGCCGGGTGAGGTCGATGGCGCGCTCGAGGCGCACGTGGACCGCAATCGATCTTTCGACGACATCCCGATGGCCGCTGGCAAGCCTGAGGCCTGCTCGCTGCTGCTGATGCTCGTTCGACAGGGTGAGGCTGCCCGCCGCATGTTGCCGATGACGCCGATCGTCTCGGCCCGTTCGTTTGCCGAGCGTGCCTGGCCGTATATGCTCGCGTGGTCCGACCTGGGGCTTAACGGCAAGGAGCGTATGACGGTCGATTCGCTGGCGCGCGCCGAGGTGCGCCGTTTTGCTGACGAGGATACGAGCGAGCGCGTGCGAAACGAGATGATGGGCGTGCTGGGCGAGCTACTGGGTATTTCGCCCGAGCAAATGGAGGAGCTGCGCTCTGAGGACGGTCAGCGTCGTTTACACGAGGGAATGAAAAAGTTCGAGGGCGAGGTTCAGGACGCCATCGATAAGATGATGGGCGGCCAGGGTGGCCCGCAGGGTGGGCCCCAGGGTGGCCCGATGCCGCATCCGCCGGTTGATCCCCGACAATTTCCGTTCTTCTCTCAGAACTAGGTCGCTGCGCGCCCGCCAGAGCGGCAATCTGCCTTTCAATCGTCGGACATGACCGCCAGGTCAATGCCCTCCTCTTTCAAGGCACCTTGCTCGCTCTGGCGGGCGCTCGCTTGCGTATACTCAACCTACAATTCGATCTCGGCTGACTTATAGGGCTAGCGTTGTGTTATTCTAGAACAGACGTTCGTGAATGATGCGCGGGGCCTTGTCTTGCGCTGTGCTTGTGGCGAGGGGAGGTTGGCTTGGTTATCTTGGGCATCGACCCCGGTTTGGCCCATACGGGTTGGGGGATTATCGAGGAGCGGCGCGGCGAGGTTCGCTGCCGTGCCTATGGCTGCATCGAGACCAGTGCCGGAAGTCCGCTCGCGGTGCGCCTGTCGCATATCGCCCGTGACCTTAAGGATGTCGTCGAGCGTTATCGACCCGACACGGCTGCTGTCGAGAGTATCTACTTTGGCGCCAACGTTCGTTCGGCCATCCCCACGGCGCATGCCCGCGGTGCTGCACTCGTAGCGCTTTCGGAATGCGCGCTCGAGATTGGCGAGTACACGCCCATGCAGATCAAACAGGCTGTGGTGGGCACCGGCGCCGCGGACAAGCGGCAGGTCGCCTACATGGTACGCACTCTAACACAGCTCGACCACGACCCGCATCCCGACCATGCCGCCGATGCCCTGGCCTGCGCCATCTGCCACGTAAACCTCAGCCGCACCCGCGCCCTCACCGGTGGCGAGTTCTATCAACAGAGAGGAACCGGATACTGATGATCTCCCAGCTCCACGGAACGCTTGTCGAGGCCACGATGAGCTCGGCTGTCGTCGATGTGTCGGGCGTTGGCTTTGAGCTCGGCATCTCGGGCAGCACTGCGGCCACGTTGCCGACGCCCGGCGGCGAGGTCCGCCTCTACACGCGTATGCAGGTGCGCGAGGACGCCATGACACTTTTCGGTTTTTCCTCAAAGGATGAGCGCACGATGTTCGACCGGCTCGTGTCCGTTTCGGGCGTTGGCCCGCGCCTGGCGCTCGCCGTGCTTTCCACCTATACCGTGGGGCAGCTGTATTCGCTGGTGATGGCCGAGGACGACAAGGGCATGGCCAAGGTACCCGGTGTGGGCAAAAAGACAGCTCAGCGCCTGATCCTGGAACTCAAGAGCACCTTTGCCAAGGATAAGGGCTTTGTGCCGGTCGACGTGATTTCCGGACAGGTTGCGATGCCCGTGCCCGCTGCCGCTCCCTCGGTGATCGATGATGCCCGTGCGGCGCTCCTTTCCATGGGCTTTAGCCCGCAGGAGACCGATGTTGCCCTGAGCGGGTATGATGGGCAGAATATGCGTGTCGAGGATCTGCTCGGCGCGGCGCTTAAGCGACTCGGAATGGATGCGTGATGTGGGAAGCCGATGACTCTCAGGACTTGTGGGCGACGCCCGGTAACTCGCCGGCGGCATCCATGGCGCACGGCGAGCGCATGGTGGGCTCGGAGCTGACGGCCGAGGATCTCGATGTCGACCGCACTTTGCGCCCTCAGCGCCTGGACGATTACTGCGGCCAGGAGCACATCAAGCAGAGCCTGCGCGTGTTGATCGAAGCGGCGCAGAGCCGTGGCGAGACGCTCGACCACGTGATCTTCTCGGGTCCTCCGGGCCTGGGCAAGACCACGCTGGCCACCGTTATCGCCAACGAGCTGGGCGCTCAGATCAAGACCACGAGTGGCCCTGCCATCGCGCGCACGGGCGACCTGGCGGCCATCCTTACTAACTTGCAGCCGGGCGATGTGCTGTTTATCGACGAGATCCACCGCCTCAACCGTTCGGTCGAGGAGGTCCTGTACCCCGCGATGGAGGACTTTGCCCTCGATATCGTGATTGGCAAGGGTCCGGCGGCGCGCTCGATTCGCCTGGATATCCCCAAGTTTACGCTGGTGGCGGCAACGACCCGCTCAGGCATGTTGACCGGCCCGTTGCGCGACCGCTTTGGCATTTCATATCGCCTGGATTACTACACGGTCGAGGAGCTCGCGCAGATTGTGACGCGCTCGGCGACTATCCTGGGCGTGACGATCGACCATCCCAGTGCACTCGAGATCGGCTCGCGTTCGCGCGGCACGCCACGTCTTGCCAACCGTCTGCTCAAGCGCGTGCGCGATTACGCACAGGTGCGCGGCAACGGCCCCATCGAGCTCGATATCTGTCGCCAGGCGCTCGAGTTCTTCGAGATCGACGAGCTCGGTCTGGACTGGATGGATATTCGCATTTTGGAGACGCTCGCCAAGACGTTCTCCGGTCGCGCCGTGGGACTTACGACCCTTGCCAGCGCGGTGGGCGAGGACCCAGGCACGCTCGAGGATGTCTATGAGCCCTATTTGCTGCAGTGCGGATTGATGATTCGTACGCCGCAGGGCCGTCAGGCAACCCTCCGCACCTTTGAGCACCTGGGGATTGAACCTACCGTTTAGGGCGTTTTGTTTTGGCGGGCTGTTGGACTATCGCTGGGCATCGGGTAAACATATCGCCGTTCATCGGTTATGGGCGTTTTACTGTTGCGCGCCCGTGCTATGCTGAATTGGTCTTTTTCTCATTCGGTAACGAAAGGACCGCCCATGCCTACTGACATCGAAATCGCACGTTCTGTCACGCCGCTGCCTATTACCGAGGTGGCCAAGAACGCCGGCGTCGACGTTAAGCACCTTATTCCGTACGGCTTCGACAAGGCTAAGGTCGACTATTCACTGCTCAACGAGCCGACTGATCACCAGGCCAAGCTCGTCCTCGTGACCGCTATCAACCCAACGCCCGCGGGCGAGGGCAAGACCACCACGACCATCGGTCTGGCCGATGGCCTGCGTCGTCGCGGTATCAAGAGCGCCGTGGCCCTGCGTGAGCCTTCGCTCGGTCCCGTCTTTGGCGTCAAGGGCGGTGCCGCTGGCGGCGGTTGGGCCCAGGTCATTCCCATGGAGGACATCAACCTGCACTTTACCGGCGACTTCCATGCCATCGGTGCTGCCAACAACCTGCTGGCCGCCATGCTCGATAACCACATCCAGCAGGGCAACCAGCTCGGTATTGACGTTAAGCGCATCACTTGGAAGCGCGTCGTCGATATGAACGACCGTCAGCTGCGCCACGTCATCGACGGCATTGGCGGTAAGGCTCAGGGCGTGCCGCGCGAGGACGGCTTCGATATCACCGTCGCCTCCGAGGTCATGGCAATCCTGTGCCTGTCTACGAGCATCAGCGATCTCAAGGAGCGCCTGGGCGAGATTGTCGTCGGCTATAGCTTTGCCGGCGAGCCCGTCCGTGCCCGCGACCTTAAGGCCCAGGGTGCCATGGCCGCGTTGCTTAAGGACGCGCTCAAGCCCAACCTGGTGCAAACGCTCGAGGGCACGCCCGCGTTTGTCCACGGCGGTCCCTTCGCCAACATTGCCCACGGCTGCAACTCCATCATGGCTACGCGCATGGCCATGCGTTTTGGCGATGTCGCCATTACCGAGGCCGGCTTCGGCGCCGATCTGGGCGCCGAAAAGTTCCTCGACATTAAGTGCCGCATGACGGGCGTTCGCCCCAGCGCCGTCGTGGTCGTTGCGACCGCTCGTGCGCTGAAGTACAACGGTGGCGTCGCCAAGGCCGACCTCAACGAGGAGAACCTCGAGGCACTCAAGGCTGGCATGCCCAACCTGCTGCGTCACGTCGACAACATCCAGAACGTTTATGGTCTGCCCTGCGTGGTCGCCATCAACCGCTTCCCGACGGACACCGAGGCCGAGCTTGCGCTCATCGAGTCCGAGTGCCAGAAGCTCGGCGTCAACGTTAAGCTTTCCGAGGTCTGGGCCAAGGGCGGCGAGGGCGCGCTCGAGCTGGCCGATGAGGTCATGCGTCTGATTGAGCAGCCGAGCGAGCTCAAGTTTGCCTATGAGGACGGCGCCGATGTGGCCGACGCCCTCGATGCTGTTGCCACCAAGGTTTACCGCGCCGACGGCGTTGACTTTACGCCGGCCGCCAAGCGTCAGCTTGCCGAGCTGCGCGAGAACGGCTTTGGCAACCTGCCGGTATGCGTGGCCAAGACGCAGTACAGCTTTAGCGACAACGCCAAGGCCCTGGGCGCTCCCGAGAACTTCCGCATCACGGTGCGTGAGCTCAAGGTTTCCGCCGGCGCCCACTTTGTGGTCGCACTGACTGGCAGTGTTCTGACCATGCCGGGCCTGCCCAAGGTCCCTGCGGCCGAGAACATCGACGTCGACAACGACGGCAACATCACCGGCCTGTTCTAAGCTCGCTGCTCATAGCCGCTTGCCCGCCCCGTCGCGCCTACCAAGGCCCGGCGGGGCTTTTTGATCCTTAGGCCCGCGCATGTCTTGTAGATACCGACGGACTCTGCCCATCATAGGCTTTTGCGCTGGTAGAATGCATGGATAACTTGATGCTTACAGGCGACGGAAAGGAATCGTTGCATGGATCAGGACAAGACAACCGTGATGGGCGGCTGCGGTTCCGCGCAGGCTGGCGATAGCGCCGATGCGACCCGCGTTGTTCCCAACCCCGGTTATGTCGACCCCGCCGCGACGCAGCCTTCTGCCGAGCCCACACGAGTTATGGGCTATGGCGACGCGGCGCAGGACCCTTACGCTGCATCTTTGCAAAGCCCCTATGGCAACGCGGCGGCAGACCCGTTTGATTACGCGCCGCAGGATTCTTATGCCGCCTCGACGCCGAATCCCTATGATGACCTGCCGCAGAATCCCATTCCGCAGCCTCAGCAGACGACGTATATGCCTCGCACGGCGCAGCCTCGCTACGAGTCGCGCGAGCCGTATCGCGAGTACCCCAAGTCGATTCCGCAATATGGCGAGGACGAGGAAGAGACGCCGTCGCGTTCGTCGAGCGTGATTAAGAAGATCCTCATCGTGCTGGCGATCTTCTTTGCGCTGTCGGTTGTGTTTGCCATCGTGTCGGGCATGCTCAACAAGCGAGGGAGTTCAACGGCCGATACCGCTGCCGAGCAAACCGAGTCCGCCTCGTCTAGCACCGTCGATCTGAGTGATATCCCGGGGCAGTACTGGTCCAACGCCAAGAAGATCCTCAAGTCGCGCGGCGCCGATCTTTCGAATGCCGTGGTCCTGACTGATGATGGCTCAACGCCCGTCGTCGATGCCAACTGGGTCGTTACTTCTGCCTACTATAACGACAACGGCAACCTCGAAATTCAACTCACGCACAAGAACAGTTCGGGCAACTTGTCCGACGGCCAAAGCGGTACCGACAGCTCGAGCTCCAATACGCTGGAGGACTTGAGCAACAAGGCGCAGGAGTTGGGAGACAAGGCGCAAGAGCTGGGCGATACGGCACAAAATCTGGGCGATACCGCGCAGAACTTGGGCGACATGGCGACGGATGCCTGGAACGCCCTACAAAACGGCATCTCGGGCGCGCAGGGAAACTAGCTGTTAAGTGGGCTACAGCTGCTCGGCCGGACGGTCGGGCGAGCTAAAGCCCGAGTCAAACGTAACGACGCATGAGGCATCGGGTCGGCGCTCGTGCACGATGCGCGTGACGAGCCCCAGCAGCTCCTCGTCGGATATGTCAAAGCCGTCGGGACGCACAAGGTCAAATGACACAAAGCCATCGTGCTCGTGCAGGTCGTGGATGGAGAGCGCAGGATCGATCTGCATGATGCCGCGCTTGACCCAGCCGCGCAGGTCGTCGCCGGTGGTGGCGATGGGGTCGCAGTGTAGCGTGATACCGATGCCCATCTGATGCTTGATATCGTGTTCGATGGTGTCCAGAATCTCGTGGTGCTCAAAGGCATCGCCCTCGCCGGGCATTTCCACGTGTGCGCTGGCAAACTGACGGCCGGGGCCGTAGTCGTGCACCATGAGGTCGTGTGTGCCCAGGACCTGCGGATAGGACATGATCTTGTCGCGGATTGCCTGGACGAGCTTGGGGTCGGGCGCTTGCCCCAGCAACGGGCTGATGGCGTCGCGCACCAGGCCCATGCCGCTGATGCAAATGAAGATGCCCACGCCCAGGCCCGCCCAGCCGTCGAGGTCAAAGCCTGTCGCTTGCGAAATAAGCGCCGCCGCTAAGACCGAGCCCGAGGTGATGACGTCGTTTTTGGAGTCCTGCGCCGTGGCGATGAGTGTCTCGGAATCGATGCGGTTGCCCAGCGTGCGGTTGAACGCTGCCATCCAGAGCTTAACGAGCATGGACGTAGCCAGTGCCGCAAGGGAAATAAACGTGTAAGCGGTGGGCGAGGGCTTGATGATCTTGGTGACCGACTCGAGAATCAGGTTGATGCCGACGGCGCAAACCAGGACGGCGACGAACAGGCCGGCTAGGTACTCGTAGCGGCCGTGACCATAGGGGTGGCCTTCGTCTGCCGGGCGGCTGGCAAGGCGGAAACCGAGCAGGCTCACAATGTTGCTCGAGGCATCGGAGAGGTTGTTGAAAGCGTCGGCGATGAGGGAGACGGAGCCGGCGAGCAGACCCGCGATGCCCTTGGCCAGGCACAGGGTGATGTTGAGGCCAATGCAGACGAGGCTTGCGGAAAAGCCCGCGTTGGTGCGGCAAGATGCATCGACCGGCTCGCTCTCGCTGCCGGGAACAAGCGTATGTACCAGCCGATTTACAAATAGCATAGCGGTCGTCCTCACAATCATGTTTAAGGGGATAGTGTAGCTCGCACGGGGGCGCCGTGCGCCGATGCTCAGAAAATGCAGCAATAGTCTGCCGGTGCTAACGAACGAGCCTTCTCGTCTGCCTGGGTGGTCCATTTTGGGCCACATGGGTATGGGCATGTGCCTGCTTGCTCGACATACTTAATGTCGACAGCCCCTGTGCAAAGGAGGACGTTTCCATGGACGAGATGTTTGCCATAAAATGTCAAAACTGCGGCGGCCCTATGTACTCGCACCAGGCTAAGCGCAGCTTTGAGTGCGCCTATTGCGGCACGGTGGTTCCGTGGCAGGCGGACGCCGGAGAGCCCAAGAGCGCTTTGGGTATTCGCCATACGCCGTTGACGGTGGTGGATGGACTGCTCAAACTCACGCATGTGTCGCAACTCGAGCGCCCGCAGGACCCGGACTGGTATTTCTTCAATGCGCACTGGCGCAATCAGTCGGTCCTGGAACATCTGCTGTGGGAGGATCGCGGCACGGCGCAGGAGTTCCAAGAGGCCACGCATGTGAGCATTCCTTGCCCCTTCTGCGGAGCGTCCTTTGAGGGCGAGTCAACGCAGCGTGTGTTTGAGTGCCCGTCCTGCGGCAATAAGATCGGCATTGCGGACCTGCTCAAGCCGGGGACGTTTAGCAAGCGCCTGACCATGGGCGTTGGTGCGGAGTATGTGCCCGAGCAGGGTATTCCCTGCGAAATCTCGCCGCAGCAGGCACGTGCCAACGCGCTGCAGCTGGTGCGCCAGTATCCGGATGCCTTTGCCGGGCACGACGTGGAAGACGCGATCCAAAACGACATGATGCTCTTCTATTTCCCCATGGCGCTGGCGGACTTGCGCATGATGGCGAGCTTCCCGGGCAAGGGCCTGAGCAAGGAGGCCTTGGTGTACTACGAGGTGCTCGACTGGGCATACCCCAGGGCAAACTACCTGGACGTTCGCCTCATGGGCATTTTGGAGCCGTGGGACTTTGCCAAGGTCGGTCCGTTCGATCCCGCCATGCAGGAAGGTGACTTTCGCGTTGTCTCAGTCGATGCGTCTACCAAGGACCAGGTGGTCATTGATAAGTTGGCGCTCGACGTTGCGGGCAACGACGCCGAGGCTGTACTGGGGCTCAATAAAAAGAGCATTCGCATGTGGGCGCGCAAGGCCCGCAAACATAAGGACGGCCTGGTGATGGTGCCGGTCTACTTTGTCGATCGTCCGGCGACAGACGGCCGCGATGGCGAGCAGGTGCGCATTGCCGTAAACGGCCAGACGGGCCGCGCGGCCGCGGTGGTGTTTAGCGACAAGCGCGAAACGCATATCGTGGCGCCGCTCAGCCCGAGCCTGCATCTGTCCGGTGAGAGCACCGTGCACGCCACGCCCTTCGAGGTCAAATACGTTAAATCGCCCTTCCTGTACCAGATCGTGCGCCGTGGAGGCGGCGAGCAACCGCGCCAGGTTGCAGCCGCCGTCGAGGGTTCCTACCGAGAGGAGAAGCCCAAACGCCGCGGTCTGCTGGGTGCGCTATTTGGGAAGTAGGGGAGTAGCACCGGTTGTTGCCGTAAGGTGATGGCCGGGGGTGCGGGGCAGCTCTCAGGAGTGCGGGCTGCCGTCTGATTGTTTGAGGGTGCCAGATGTAAATAAACAGTGGAGCGGCTGCAAAAGAGCCTCCTCACTGGGTAAAATCAGGTTGTGCCGCGGAACCCGCTCCTCAGCTAGTCACACTTCGGAAGCGCGGGCAACGCAGGTATTATCGTCTAAAGGGCCGGCTGCAACCGGCCCTTTTCTGTGGCAGCCAATGGACCCACATCAGACGAAGGCCGCGTCTTTGCCTGTCAGGTCACGCTCGCCAGCCACGGCTAGAATGTCGTTGCCGGCGTCCATGACCGGTATTGTTTCGTAGCGTGCGTCGCAACCGCGAGTGCGCCTGCGACGGCTGCGGTGGCTTCGGTCGCAACGTGCTGCTACCCTTGCGTTTCGCCATTAGTCGCTTCGTTGATGGCGCGGTACTCGGCACTCAGCTCGCGCGCCAGCTCTTCCTTGCTTGGAAGATACGGCAGGTATTTGGCGGTAAACACTTGGTCGTTGTCTTCGGGCAGCGTGTACTCGACAATCGAATCGCTTTTGTCCGCGCAGAGCACGATGCCTATGGGCGGATTGTCGCCTTCGTTCATGAGCTCGCGCGTGTAGTAGTTCACATACATTTGCATCTGGCCCAGGTCCTGATGCGTAAGGTCGTCCGTCTTAAGGTCGATGAGCACGAAGCAGCGCATCAGATAGTTGTAAAAAACAAGGTCAATATAGAAATGGCGCCCATCAAAGGTGATGCGCTTTTGGCGCGCCTCGAAAGCGAAACCACGGCCAAGCTCCAGCAGGAACTTCTGAAGATGCGTGATGAGCGCCTGCTCTAGATCGCTCTCGCGAAACGCAGTATCGTCCGAGAAACCTAAAAACTCCAGTACATATGGGTCGCGGATGATATCCTCGGGGCGACGAGCCGGGGCGCTCTTTTGGATTTCCTGGGTGACGGCCTCCTTGTCCTTGCTGGCAAGTAGGCGCTCGCGGAACATGGTGTTGATCTGGCGTTCGAGCTGACGCGTGCTCCAACGAGAATCGGCGCATTCGTTCATGTACCATGTTCGAGCATCAGGGTCGGTTATACGCGATAACCTGCGGTAATGTGTCCAATTCAATTCGGAACGCAAGATAAAACTGACGCATGTATCTTAAGCTTCTGGCGTTGAAGCCTCTGCCAAAATCCTTAGTCAATCTAACGGCAAGTTCGTCGATCAGTGCATCGCCATACTTGGCGCGCCCCTCTCCGCCCTGTTCATCAACAATACTCTTGCCGATCTCCCAATATGCCTCAACCATCGCAAAGTTAACGGCGGTATAGGCCTTGTCGCGAGCGGCGTTGAGAATCGAGGAGACCTGCTTGTAAAAACCTTCGGGCACGATTGCCGATTCTCCACGGTTTACCAGTTCGCCCATCACTGTCGCCCCACTTTCCTTTTGTGGAATGCGTCTTTATCGCATTTAGTTTAAAGCCTCGCGCGGACACGAATTGCTGTGCTGTCTGACATCTTCGCATGGGGCCTTGCGGTGACTAAAATGTGACCATAGAGGCAGTTTTAGCGAATCCCACGGGAGTGACGCGTATGGACAATAACACGCTGCTATTCCAGGACAAAGGTTCGGGTAGGTATAAAGACGTCAAGATCTACCCCAACCGTATTGAGGTGCTCAAGAAGGGCACTTTTGGTGGCAAGCACACCGAGATTGTCTATCTTAAGGACATTACGGGGGTCAACAGGATCAAGGGCCGCGATGTTTTTCTGCGTAACAGGCTGTTGACTGCTTGTGTTTTTAGCCTGAGCAGCCGTGCGAAGGCCCAGGAGTTTGTTAACGCGCTGAACATGGTGATGTAGCCTATGGCGGCGTTTGGGCCAAGGTAAAAATCGGGGGCACAGAACGGTGTCCTGCGCCCCCCATTGAGTCGATGTGTCTAAAAGGCCGGCTTGCCTATTCGCTACCGTCCCCAGCGTTTTCGCGGTCGTTGGCAAGCATTGCCGCGCCGGCGACCGTTGTCGCTACGGCGGCGGCAGCGAGCCCGGCGGCAATGCCGGAGCCGTCGCCCGTGTCGGCGAGTTTTCCGCCCGAGTTCTTGCCCTTGTTGCCCTTACCGTTCTTATCAGCGCTGCCTGCGTTGGAACCCGTGCCACCGTCGGTGCCGGTGCCGCCTGCACTGCTCGAGGCCGCTACGGTAAAGCTCGCGGCTCCGTCATTAGCAAGCTTGTAGTTTTGCGCCGCGTCGCCCAAAAGACCGTTCGCGCGCACCCAGTACGTTCCCGCGGTAAATGCCTCGCCCTCGACCATTGCCGTGCCCGGAGCGCCGTCCGCGTCGTGCACAAACTCGAGCTGAGCCGTGCAGGCATCGTTTTCGAGTTTGCCCTCGAGCAGCGCCGCGACCTTTGTGCGCACATCCTCGCCGGCCTTAAGGCCTTCGAGCCCCTCAAAGTGGGGTGTCAGTGCGCGCGGATCGATATCGATGGGCACGGATCCCTGCAGCTCCGTAACGGTCTCGTTGCCCAAGGCGTCGACATCCACGTATTCGATGGTAAACGCATGGCCCGAAGCCGCCACGTTGAGTACGTTGCTGCTGTCGACAAGGCGGAAATGGCCCTCGCCAACGGTCTTGCCATCCTGGAGCGAGGCATCGCTCAGCGAGTCGCCGTACGTCATGCGCATGCGGGTCGGGAGGCAGCACGAAGCCGACTGCGTGTGCTTCGTATCGTAATTGTAATTGCGCTGGTAGATGCTCCGGGCCAGCGCCGCATCAACAAAGTCGGATGCGATGATGCCAATGTGCTTGAGGTAATCTGACTTTGTATCCTCGATGCCGCTGGGATTGATGTACGGGCTCTTATACAGATGCTCGTTGACTACTCGTGCCGAGGTAAAAGGATTGCCTCCGTGCGACAAGCCCGTGCAGCTGGTGTAGTTGATAGACCAGCAACGCTCCAGGACTTTCTCCTTGGCCCCGTTATCGTCCTCGACATCTACCTCGTTGCGCGTGCGCCCGGTCGTTTCCTTCAGCGCATTATCGACCCAGCTGAGCTTGTCGGTTCCCGTGAGTTTGTACTTGTCCTGGGCGTATACCTTGGTGCAATAGGGCTCTTTGTCGCCTGTTTCCCCCGCGGCTTCAAAGCCCCGCGCGTCTTGGACGAGACACATGGAACTGCTGTCGGTGTGCACTGCGATTTTGTTATCCCATTCGGTGAGGTCGAGTCCCCACGTGTGGCCGCTTACGCTGTCGCCGTCGAGTCCAAATCGACGTAGCAGGACGATCTTTCCGCGCACCTCGCCCAGTGTGGGAACGCGGCTCGACGTATAGAACAGTTTGGGGTTGTCGTCCAAAACCTTGGCGAAAGCCGTCGTAACACTTTCGTCGGTAGCCTCGTCGTTGCCTCGTGATACAAGCATGATGAGCGCTTCTGTCGGGTTTTCGTTCAAAAACGTTTTGAAGTAGCCTATGACATCGGAGAGATGCAGATAGTTCCCGTCTTTTTTGAGTAGGTAGAAAATCCCGTGGTCGATGCCGGGGTCATCGCCCTTTCCGAGCCGGATATCGAAATAGCGAATGCCTTCGAGCAACTGCGTGGGAATGTAATCCTGCTGGCATTTTACTTGCGAGGATTGGGGCTCAGTGTCGTTGTCCACGCTGCAGGTGCCCGAATCGTGCGTACCCGGGATGCTCAGCTCGTCGAGGAACTTGTTGTCGTCGACGTATTTCATCCAACATGGTCCGTCGACGTAGCTGCTGTACGTGATCCAGTCGAGGCTGCTAACCGTGGCATCGTTCTTTTTCATGTCGTAACCGATAAGTTCGAGCTCCCACGGAATGCTCTTACTCTTATGGCAGATCTTATTGTTGTCCTGGTCTTTGCCGTTCGATTCTATTGCCAGGTACTTAATGTCTTTTTTCTCGGTTTCTTTCTCGACCGTGCGGTCTCGGATGATGTAGGTTCCGTTTGATTGACGCTCGAACGCAAAAGCGCGGCTGGGCTTGTTGTCATACTCGCCGCCCCATACGTGGATGACCTTTCCATCTTTGTCCGAGTCGTCGTCGACCGACCAAATGCTGTAGCCCGTCTTTTTATGCTCTTCGAAATTGAGCAAGGTGCGGATGGCGTACCAGTTTGTATCGTCATTCTTGGTCGTTACGTTCTCAAGGATGAGCTTGCTGGACGTGCCGTCGTTAAACAGGTGACAGACGTTGCCGCGAACGTTGCCGTCTTGGTTGACGCTCGCGGTGCGAAAATAGCCCGCGGGGCGAAGGCGAATGACGAAATTGTGGAGGCTGTCCGACGGTGCGGGTGTGTTGTCTGCAAATGCCGCTCGCAGGGGAATGCCCGGCGCTGCGGTTTCGGGCAGGCTTGCAAGTGGTGACAACGCCGCAAGCCCTAGGCCCAGCGTAAACGCTCGGCGGCTGATGGCATGGTGTTCGGTCATAACTTCTCCATTCGCAGAGTGCGGTTATGCGATAGTTTTGGTCACTATACTGCCCAGATGTTTAAAGATGCTGGTTTAATTGTCTGCGCGGCGCAATAAATCGGTGGGCGGACGTGTTGGGGTGTTTGTCGTTTTCGTACTGTTGCCACATTTGGGGCGGTTCCGGCGTCCGGCATCCTCGCGTTCGTCGGCTACAGGCATAAGAAAGGGAGGGTCGGTTTACCGGCCCTCCCTGGGTACGAAGCGCTGGGGTACCGTCGCTTGTTTGCACTGCGACCGTGTTTCCCGTTGCGCTCGCCAGTCGCTTAGCGCTTGATCTCGATATCGTCGAGCTTGACGTCCATGGCCTCGGTCTTGGCCTCGGCGATGTCGTCGGCAAATTCCAGAGACTTCATCATGGTCTCGACGGCGTCCTTGTGCTCCTCGACGTTGTCGATACGCACATACACACTGCCGCCGTCAACGTCGGTGAAGTATTCGGTCGTTACGCCGCCCGAGTGTGTATAGGAAGCGTTGCGCCAAGTCTTGCCGTTGTACTTGACGGGGTCATTCTCGGTCCACTCAAAGCTGGCATTCCACTTTGCCTCGTAGTCGAACAGTTCATCGGCGTTCTTGTCAGAGTCGAAGACGGGGATGAAGCGATCGCTGGCGTGCTCGCTCTCGGTGAACTTAAACTGGGCCCTGTCGGCGGTGTCGCCTGCGACGTCGGTGATCTCGACGCCCTCGGGGACCTCGACCTTAAACCAAATGAAGTCGGTCCTCATATCCACGGCTGGCTTTTCTGCTCCGCCGCCACCTCCACTGCCGGTAGCGCCGCCGCTGCCACCGCAGCCCACCAGGGCAACCGCGGCAAAGAGACTGATGCAGAGGGTGAGAATCGCAAAGGCCTTCTTTTTCATGGTCGTGTCCTCCTCGATCTGTAACCGCCCATGGATTACCTGCCTTTACTGTACGCGTGGACGGCTCGCTAGGGTGGGCCATGTGTCCCATTCTGAGGGCCGGATTTGCGCCGTTAAGTGGCAATATGCACGGGTCCAAAAGAGGGGAGGGCCGGTGCTGTCGGCCCTCCCCGGGTTGGGCGCCCGTTGTTTTAATGGGGCGCATGTGCGCGGGTGCGCGTAGGCGCGTGCGGGTGTCCCGTTACTTGATCTCGATGCTCGAAATCTCGACTTCGCGTGCCTCGGAAACTGCCTCTTCCATGTCATCGGGGAACTCGATGGAGTTGAGGAGTGCCTCGGCTTCTTTCTTGTGCTGGTCGAAGTTCGAGATGAGGACGTAGACGCTTCCCGGCTCAACATCGGTAAAAAGCATGGTTGAGATGCCGCTGTTGTCCTCGTATGTTCCGACGAGCCACGTCCTGCCGTTATACTCGACGGACCCGCCATCCTTCCACTGGAACGTATCCCCCTTCTTTTCCGCCTGGTCGGCGTGGGATTCCTCGGCCGTCAGCGCTTTTTTCCAAACGGGGATAAAGCGATCGGCCGAGGCGTTCTCGTCTTCGGGGAAGGTGAGCTGGACCCTGTCGGCATTCTTGCCGGCAGAGTCGCTTACGCCGACGCCCTCGGGCATCTCGACCTTAAACCAGATGTAGTCGGTCTTCTTGGCGACGGGGGCCTTTTCCTTGCTCTCGCTCTTGGGGGCGCTGCCGCCGCCCGATGCGCTCCCGCCGCAGCCCACAAGGGCGAGCGCGGCAAAGAGGGCGATGCAAAGGGAAAGGATTGATAGGGTCTTTTTCATCATGGTGGCGTCCTCCTTGTCTGCTGATGACATCACGGCGCCGCATGCTGTTGGGGTACTGATTGCGCTGGCGGCGGATGTCTCTGTGTACTGTGCGACTTATGCCTCCGTTCATCGCTTGTGGCCGTTGCGCGGCCGTTCCCCAACGGGTTCCTTACTTATAGATATGCCCCAGCTTGTGCTGCTCGGGAGTCTCGAAAGGTGGGCCATGTGTCCCATGTTTGCGTTGGCATGGCCTATCGTGTGCCATAGAAATCCGCGATGGCCAGGTGCGCTGACGCTCGCGTACTTATGGGCTAGACTTAGCACCATTACGTGATCGATGCGGTCGGCCGGCGTCGGCCGCCCGACCGATATATATGACTTGAAGGTGCGTGTGCGTATGAGCCAAGAGATGATGGATAAAACCTGTCGCGGTTTTGCCGAGGCGCTGGCCGCGCGCGAGCCGGTTCCCGGTGGTGGCAGCGCGAGCGCCTTTGTAGGTGCGCTGGGCGCCTCGCTTTGCGGAATGGTTGCCCGCTATGGGGCGACAAACCCCGCGCTTGCCGATCGCGCAGACGATCTGACGCGCGCGTTTGCCCAGGCGGATGAGTTGGCGCAGGAACTTGTGGGTCTGGTTGCCGAGGACGTTCGTGCCTACGGGCAGGTGTCCGCGGCGTACGGTATTCCGCGTGACGATCCGGCTCGAGCGACCGCGATTCAGGATGCGCTGCATGTGGCCGCTCTGCCGCCGTATCGCATTATGGATGCCTGCGGGCGTGCGCTGGCGCTGCTCGAGGACATGGCCGACAAGGGTTCGCGTCAGCTGCTGTCCGATGTGGCGTGCGGCGCCGTGTTCTGCCGTGCCGCTATGCAAGGCGCGAGTTTGACGCTCTTTGCGAACACCACGTCTATGAAGGATCGCGTTCGTGCCGAGGAGCTCGAGACGGCGTGTGATGAGCTGCTCGACACATGGTTGCCGCGCGCCGAGGCGCTGGCGCGCCGCGCCTCCGACGCTGCAAGGAAGAGAGGATAGCCATGGCTGAACTGCTGAAGGGTGCTCCCGTTGCTCGCGCTTTGACTGAGGAACTTGCTGCTCGCTGCGCAGCCCTGCGCGAGCGGGGCGTTGTTCCGACGTTGGCTATTGTGCGTGTAGGTGAACGCGAGGACGACCTATCCTACGAGCGCGGTGCGCTCAAGCGCTGCGAAAAAGTGGGGATTGAGGCTCGTCGCGTTTTGCTTTCTGCCGATGTTTCGCAGGACGAGCTGTTGACGGCTATCGAGGACATCAATGCCGATTCGGCTGTTCATGGCTGTCTGATGTTCCGCCCGCTGCCCGCCGGCCTTGACGAGAACGCCGTCGCCGCAGCGCTCGATCCCGCCAAGGATGTTGACTCCATGACGCCGGCTTCGCTGCTCACCACGCTTTCGGGGCGCGGCGAGGGTTTTGCCCCCTGCACAGCCGAAGCTGTGCTTGCTTTGCTGGATCATTACGGCGTTGAGCTGGATGGAGCTAAGGTTGCTGTGGTCGGGCGCTCGCTGGTGATCGGGCGTCCCGTTGCCGCCATGCTTACGGCGCGCAATGCCACCGTGACGACGTGCCATACGCATACGCGCGACCTTGCTGCCGAGTGCCGTGCGGCTGATATTGTGGTTGCGGCCGTTGGGCGCGCGCACACGATTGGTGTGGACGCGGTTCGCGAGGGCCAGACAATCATCGATGTTGGCATTAATTGGGACGAGGTCGCTGGCAAGTTGGTCGGGGACGTTGATTTTGATGCTGCAGAGCCGGTTGTTGACACCATCACGCCTGTGCCGGGCGGCGTGGGAGCTGTGACCACCGCGATTCTCGCCAAACACGTGATTGAGGCGGCGGAGCGCGCATCGAAATAGGCGTTTTGGGCTGTTTGAGGGGGTTAGCTATATACCACGTGGTCAAACAATGCCAAATATGAGTACTGTTGCCAAGATAGTCACATATGTCTTACGTCTTTTTGGCTTCCTAACGGTATCCATTATCGTTAGGAAGCCTATTTTATTGAACTTATGGGGAATAACGTTGTCTTGCTTTTGGGCAAATGGGGATTTTCGGCACTCGTTACAGGGAAATTTGCTGCCACTAAATTGGTGACAGTACTCATATTTGGCATTTTTTGACCACGGGGGCTGCCGAGGCCGTGGTTTCGCCCTTTCTGCGCCGAAGCGATACACTGTTGCCGTTTGATTTTTTCGCTCAAGGAGGATGCGCATGCCGTGCACAACGATTCTGGTCGGTAAAAACGCAAGCTACGACGGGTCGACCCTGGTCGCGCGTAACGAGGACTCGTCCAACGGGGTATTTGAGCCCAAGCGCATGCGCGTAGTGCATCCCGACGAGCAGCCGCGCGTCTACACGAGCGTCCTGAGCCACCTGACCGTTGAGCTGCCCGATAACCCCATGCGCTATACGAGCGTCCCCGATGTTGTTCCGGGCCACGGTATCTGGGCCGAGGCCGGTTTCAACGAGCTCAATGTTGGCATGTCCGCAACCGAGACGCTTACCACCAACGAGCGCGTCCGCGGCGCCGATCCGCTCGTGGACTACGTGCCCGCCAAGGGCAACGAGGGTGAGGACGGCTATGTGCCGGCGCAGCCCGGTGGCCTGGGCGAGGAGGACATGGTGACCCTGGTGCTGCCGTATGCCAAGTCCGCCCGCGACGGCGTGCGTATCTTGGGCGACCTGCTCGAGCGCTACGGCACTTACGAGAACAACGGCATCGCCTTTAGCGACGTGGACGAGATCTGGTGGCTCGAGACCATCGGCGGTCACCACTGGATCGCCAAGCGCGTGCCTGACGACGCCTATGTGACCATGCCCAACCAGCTGGGCATCGACAGCTTTGACCTGGATGACGCCGAGGGCGCCCAGGCCGACCATATGTGCTCCGCCGACCTGCGCGTCTGGATGGCCGAGTGGCATCTGGACCTGACGCTGGGCGTCGAGAGCGACGGCCCGGCTGCCGTCTTTAACCCGCGCGAGGCCTTTGGCTCGCACAGCGACAGCGACCATGTCTACAACACGCCGCGCGCCTGGTACATGCAGCGCTGCCTCAACCCCAGCGACGTGTGGGATGGCCCCGACGCCGACTACACGCCCGAGAGCGACGATATCCCCTGGAGCCGCGTGCCCGAGCGCAAGGTGACCATCGAGGACATCAAGTACGTGCTCTCGAGCCACTACCAGGGCACGGAGTACGACTGCTACGGCAGCAGGGGCACGCCCGCTACGCGTGGTGCCTATCGCCCCATCGGCATCAACCGCAACAGCCAGCTTGCCGTGTTGCAGCTGCGCCCCTATGCGCAGCCGGCCTACCGCGCCGTGCAGTGGATGGCCTTTGGTTCCAACTCGTTTAACGCGCTGGTTCCGCTGTACGCCAACGTCGAGACTATGCCCGAGTACTATGCCGACACGCAGGCTCGCGTGACGTCCGAAAACTTCTACTGGGCCAACCGCCTGATCGGCGCGCTGGCTGACGTCCGCTTCCATGAGTGCGGCCGCGCGGTCGAGGATTATCAGGAGAAGATCGGTGGCATGGGCCACAAGCAGATCCATGACGTCGACGCTGCCGTAGCCGCTCTGCCCGAGGTCGAGGTGCCTGCCGAGCTTGCACGCGCCAACGAGGCCTTTGCCGAGCGTGTTCGCGTGGAGACCGATGCCCTGCTGGGCAAGGTGCTTTACACCACGAGCTGCGCCATGAAGAACTCTTTCGCGATGAATGACAACGTGAGGTAGGGATTTCCCGTCGATCGAATAGCGCTAAAACGCTTTGTCGCTTTCGCTCAATCTTGGGTACAAGAACGCCAATGCAGTTGTTTGTGATTGGAGACAACCATGGTTATGAAACTCGATCAGCTTGTTAACGGCGCCATTAACGTGGGCTTTGGCGCTGCCGCCGTTGCTGTCGAAGGCGGCAAGAAGGTCCTCGACGACCTTAACACCAAAGGCGAGCAGGTCCGCAAGGACACCGCCACCCCCGATATCGCCCGCAGCGTGTCCGACATGTTCGAGCAGGCCGGTGGCACCATCTCCGATCTGACCGAGCGCTTGGGCATACAGGGCGAGACTGCGGCCCAGCGCGTGCTCGACGAGCTCATCCTTGCCCGCGTCCGCGTTATGACCGCCCCTGAGCGCACGGCCTTCCTAGCCCATGTGCGCGACATCGTCGATTCGGTCGAGGACAACGTGACCTCGGTGCCCGTCGAGTCCGTTGAGCCCGACGATGCGAAGGATACCGAAGAGGCCGAGTAGCAGCGCAGATGGCAGATTCCACCACCGATTACAACAATCTAGATCCTTTGGGTGACGAGGCGGCGGTTGTCGATGAGGTCGATGCCGCCGTCTCGGGCGCTCGCAAAAAGCCGCGCGCTGTCGATATGGTGCCCGAAGAGCCCGACGCGATGGCGCCGGACGAGGAATACCAGCTCACGCCGGCGGGTCGTCGCGAACGCATCGGGCAGATTGTTCGCTTGGTCAAAAAGTACCGTGTGTGGGATAACCTCACGCCGGTTCGCTTGCGCCGCCTGCTCGAGGAGCTCGGCCCCATGTTCGTCAAGATGGGGCAGATTCTGGCCAACCGGTCCGAGATTCTGCCGCAGCGCTTTTGCGATGAGCTGCGCCGTCTGCGTTCCGACGTGGAGCCGGTGCCGTACGAGGTAGTGCTCCGCTGCTTGGAAGAGGAATACGGCCTGCGCCTGGGGGAGATGTTCGATGCGATCGACCCCAATCCGCTTGGTAGCGCATCGCTCGCGCAGGTGCACCGCGCTCGTCTGGTGACGGGCGAGGATGTAGCCGTCAAGGTGCAGCGCCCCGGTGCGCAGCAGGTTATGGCGCAGGACATCGATATCATCCGCTCGGTGGTGCGCATTGTTTCCAAGTTCGTCAACACCGATCAATTCGTTGACCTGCACGGCGTAGTCGAGGAGTTGTGGACCTCGTTTCGCGAGGAGACCAACTTTTTGGCCGAGGCCAAAAACCTCAACGACTTCTACGAGTTCCATAAGAGCGTTCATGGCGTGACGTGCCCTAAATCCTATCTGGACCTGTGCACCGAGCACGTGGTGGTTATGGACTACGTCGACGGCATTTCGATCGCCGATCCTGAACACTTGGTGGCCGAGGGCTATGACTTGGAAAAGATCGGTGCTGCAATCGTCGAGGACTACTCGACGCAGGTGCTCGACGACGGCTTTTTCCATGCTGACCCGCATGCGGGAAACATCATCCTCAAGGACGGCATTGTCTACTTTATCGACTTGGGCATGGTCGGACGCATGTCGAGCCACGATCGCGGTATCGTCAAGGACATGATTTTCGCCGTGGCCGAGGGTGACGTGCCCAAGCTCAAGGATTCGCTCATGCGCTTCGCCGTGACGCGTGGCGACTCGGCTGAGCTCGATCATTCGGCCTTTTTGTCCGATCTTGACTTTATCGTGGCTGACTTTGCGGGCCTTGACCTGAAGGATCTGGATATCGGCGAGTTTTTGACCTCGCTGCTAAACTTGGCGCGCAAAAACGACGTTGAGCTGCCGAGCGTGGTGACGATGTTCGCGCGCGGCATGGTGACGCTCGAGGGTCTGCTGACCGAGTACATGCCCAACGTCAACATGATCCAGATCATCCAGACGCACATCAAAAACGAGAAGAGCACCTACGCCCGCATGCGCGAGATGAGCCGCGATCTTGCCGCGAGCAGCTATCGCGCGGCAAAAGGCTCGCTCGAGGCGGCCGAGTATCTGGGCTTGGCTTCGCGCATGCTCACACGCGGCCAGCTTAAGGTGAACACGCAGATCATGAGCAGCGATAAGGCGCTGCGACAGCTGGGTGGAATTATCGACCGCATGTCGATGGCTATTGTTATCGCCGGCTTGTTTATCGGTTCGTCGGTGGTGTACTACGCGCGCATCGAGCCGGTTGTGTTTGGTATCCCGGTCATTGGCTTTATGGGCTACGTGAGCGCGCTGGTGCTGGCGCTTATGCTGGGCCGCAATATCTGGCTCAACAGCCACGGCGGCAAGCGCTAGAGGCTGCGACCGTCACCGCATTTTCCTTTCGCAAACAATAGCTTTTACCTTGGGCTTCACCTGCGTGCGAGGCCCTTTTGCGTGATAGCATATTGACGGTTTTAATCGATGGCCTAGATGGTGGTGCGGAGACGCACGAATGCGCGGTTTTCCTGCGCGTTTGGGGGAATCGGGGTGCAAGTCCCCGGCTGTACCAGTAACCGTAATTCCTCTTGGCTCGGGATGTTCGCGTCGCAGATCGGACGGCGCGCCTGAGCCGTTAAGGTTAAGTCGGATCGCCTCCCATCTTGCATGCGGCTGCGGCGTATGCCGCCGGTGTGCATAGGGCTCTGGAGGGAAGGGGGACCCCGATGGGGGAACTCGGGCGCAACATGCGCGATGACGTGGGGCAGCTTCAAGGCAACGCTCCAAGTACAGACAATAGGAGACAAATGGATATGTTTGAGGACGAGTGCCAGCGTGCCTCGCTTCGTCGCCGTGGCGTAATCGCGCGCGGCGTGGCAAAGCGCTGCCTGGTGGCATTCCTGGCCTTCGCGATGGCCTTCAGCACCACGCCGGCTCAGCTGTGGGCCGAGGGCGCCGAGGGCATTGCCGAGGCTGTGGCTCAGGCTACGACGCCGGGCGAGGACGCAGCGCTTGCGGGCGGTGCCGCTGAGCAGAGCGGCGCCGAGGTTTCGGATTCTGGGAGCGCGCCTGCAGCTAGTGCCGCCGCATCAAAGGCAGCAACTGGCGACGAAGGCTCGGCGACGGGGGAGAGCCCTGCCGCGAGCGAGCAGTCTTCAGCGGCATCCGCTGGCCAAGCAGGATCTGCCGCCGCGGCTGCCGTTCAGACAGAGAACCCGACAGAAACCGGCGATGTCGCCAAGAAGCAAGTCGAGGTCTCGTTCTCGATTATCGGCACCGATGCCGACGGCAAGGCTCAGACCTGGGTGGCACCCACGCAGCTCAAGCTCGACGAGGGCGCGACGGCTGCGGATGCCTTCGTTAAGCTGCAGCAGAAGACGGGCTTCAAGGCAGACTACGATCCGAACACGGCATACGGTTTCTACCTCAAAAGCATCACATCCCCGAGCGATGGCCGTACGCTTGCCTTCGATCCGACGACTTATGCCTTCTGGCAGCTGTTCGTCGACGGTGCGTCTTCCTCGGTTGGCGCGAGCAGCGTTAAGCTCACCCAGGGGCAGAAGGTTGAGTTTGCCTATACGGCTGGTAGCTCGTCCCCTGTCGTTAAGGACCAGGTTGCCGCAAATGTGACCGTCATTGGTCGCGATGCCCAGGGCAAGACTCAGACTTGGGTCGATAACGCGCAGTATGTGGTGACGTCCGGTTCGAGCGCACTTGACCTTACGAAGGTCGCGCTTGAGGCGAATGACATCGACGCCGTTGCTGCTGGCTCCTTCATTCTGAGCCTTAAGTACAACGGTGTTGAGCTGGGTACGCCCCAAGATTATTCGACCTATTGGCAGCTGTTCATCAACGGCAAGTCGAGCGACTACACGGCAGACAATGTCACCATTCATGCTGGCGATACCGTTACGTGGTTCTACGGTGGCTGGGGCGATAAGTTGCCGTCCGATTCCGTCCATGCTTCCGTTCAGGTCCTTGGTAAGGACAAGGACGGCAAGCAGCAGGTTTGGGCTTCGACGGGCCAGACGAGTCTCAAGGCGGGCTCTACTGCCAAGGATCTCCTTGAGCAGACCGGTCTTACTCTCGATGCTGGCGAATCGTCTTGGGGCTGGTTCCTCAACGGCATTACTTCGCCGTTCGATAGTAAGTCCTATGGCTGGGATGCTGCGACTAATAGCTATTGGCGCTTCTATGTAAATGGCAAGTTCGCCGACGTTGGCGCCGGTGCCTATGAGCTCCAAGAGGGCGATGCCGTCACCTTTATGTATGGTGCTGACGCCGATGCCCTTCCTGGCCAGGTTCTTGGGTCTGTCGATGTTATCGGTCCCGATGTCAACGGCAACAATACTCGCTGGGGCTCGGCAAGCAATGTTTCCCTGCCCGAGGGCTCTACGGCTCAGAACCTTATTGAGACGGTCCTGAAGGCCAAGGGCGTTACGTACAACGGCTCCCAGAGTGGTGAGTACTGGTTCCTCAATTCCATCAACTCGCCGTTCGATCACAAGCCGTATGCCTGGGATGCTGCGACCAATAAATATTGGCACCTGTATATCAACGGAGAGCCCTCCTTACTCTGCGCCAATCAGATTACGCTCAAGAGCGGCGATAAGGTTACGCTTGCCTATACCACCGACGATTCGGCCATGCCCGATCCCGACAAGATTGTCGTGGACCCGAGCGCGACGACTCCTGATTGGGATGCCGAGTGGGCCGGCTACGGCAACAGTGGCAACGGTTCGACCGTAACGGATGCCAAGACGCCTGCGCAGGCCGCCGGTCTTAAGTGGGCCTTCGATTGGAAGGCCGAGTCTGGTCAGCAGTATGCCAACTGCAGCGAGCCTGTCATCGCTAACGGCTTTGTGTACATCGCGACCGAGAACGAGCTCATTAAGATCGATTCGTCCACGGGCAAAAAGGTTGCCTCTGCGCCGCTTGCCTCCAAGGTGAGTTATACCTCTCGTCCGATCTACACCAATGGCCTTATCATCGTTCCGCTCAACGGCGGTGCGGTCCAGGCGATTACTGCAGACAAGCTGATCTGCAAGTGGCTGACGCCCGGTTTGACGGACTTGACGCAGAGCTCCTGCACCGTCGTTTCGGACGGCGAGTACGTCTATGTTGGTACGGTCGATATTTCGTATGACGAGAATTACAACGCGACCTACGGCAACGGCTCCTTTATGCGCATTAAGATTGCCACGGGCGAAGTTTCTTGGCAGAACATTGACGCTTCCGAGGGTTATTACTGGACTGGTGCGGCTTTGACGGATAAGTATGCCATCGTTCCTACGAGCGCGGGCACGCTTAAGTGCATTGATAAGACGACGGGCGATGTCGTTTCGACCATGAAGCTCGGCGCTCTCGCGAACGCCGACTGTGTCGCCGATCCGTCCAATGGTTCCACCTTCTATCAGATGACGCACGATGGAAAGCTCCATGTGATTTCGCTTTCGGCGAAGGGCGTACTGAGCGAGCAGAAGACGGTCGACCTGGGTCTTACTAATAACATGAGCGCACCGGCGGTGGCTGGCGAAAACTTGATTGTCGGCGGACAGACGGCTACTGGCTCTGCTCTGGCTCTCTATAATCTGAAGACCGGTAAGACCACGATGGTCACCGCTGCTGACGGTAAAGAACTGCCGGCCGGATTTAACGGTATTGCTGCTACTCCGCTGGTGAGTGTTCAGGGTGGCAAGACCTATGTGTACTTCACCGTTAACAGCGCGGATAGCAAGGATTACGTCAACTACTCTGCTGGTGGTGGCGTGTATCGCTATACGCTCGGTGATGCAGAGGCGACGCAGATTTATGATGCGGCTGGCCATTACCAGCACTGTGACTCTCCGGTCATTGCCGATGCATCTGGCAACCTGTACTACATCAATGACTCGGGCACGCTGTTCAAGCTTGGGGCCGTTGAGTCTTGGACGGTTGTCTTTAATTCCAACGGCGGGTCTGCTTGCAATACTAAGTTTGTTGCTACGGCCGATGGCAAGCTGGTCAAGCCAGTCGATCCGACGCGCGATGGCTACACTTTCGGCGGTTGGTATACCGATGAGACTTGCGCGCAGGCGTATGACTTCAGTACGCCGGTGACGGCCGACCTGACGTTGTATGCCAAGTGGACCAAGAATGCCGTTAACCCTGGCGGTAATGGCGGTTCTGGCGCTAATGGTGGCAACGGTGGCGTTGGTTCGAATGGCGGCGGCGGTTCTAGTACCGGTACTGGTTCCGGCACTGGCGCTGGCGCTGGTTCTGGCTCCGGCTCGAAGGGCGGCGTTATTGCCCCGGGCCAGAAGCCGGTGACCAAGACGACGGTGTCGACCAAGACCGAGACCAGGGACAACAAGTCCGACAAGAAGGACTCCGATAAGTCCGATAAGAAGGACGAGAAGAAGTCTGACAAGAAGTCTGACAGGAAGGACGGCACGTCCGACAAGAAGTCCGATTCCAAGTCCGATACGGGTGCTGTTTCCACGACCACTGCTAAGAAGTCCTCTAGTGCTTCCGAGCCGGAGACTGGCACCAATCCGCTCGCCATCGTTGGTATCGCCGCCGGCGTGATTGGCCTCGCGCTCATCGCCGTCTTCGTGCTGACCAAGCGCGGCAAGGGTGACGGTAATGCCCGATAAGCCCAAGGAGACCAGCGGGCAACAGCCCGACTCCTCGTTTATCCAGCTCGATGATCCAAAGCAAAAGGGCACCGCTTCGGCGGCGTCCACCTCTCGTCGCAAGGCGCTCCTCGGCGTTCTGACTGCTGCATGCACCATTCTGATCGTCGTCTCGCTGGGTTTCGTCCATCCTTCCACAAGCGGTGCCTGGTCCATCGACTGGATCATTCAGACCGTGACGGGGGAGAGCGTCGTCACCAAGGACACCAAGGCGTCTGGCTCGACTACGACTTCGGGCGAGGCCAGTTCCAAGGATTCCAAGTCATCGAATGACGCAAAAGATGAGTCCAAGGGTTCGAACGACGACAAGGACGATTCCGAGTCTTCAAACAAGGAATCGGACAAAAACTCGGATAGCAAGAAGTCCGAGGACCGGGGCGGCAAGAAGTCTGGCGATAAATCCGCTGCCCAAAATACGGGAGCCAGTGATACTTCCAATGCGTCTGGCGGTGCTTCTTCGGGCGGTGGCCAGTCGTCTGATGGAGCCTCATCCTCTAATGGTGGAAACGCCTCCTCGGGCGGCCAGAGCGGCTCACAGGAGTCCAACTACGTTACGGTGACGGTTTCGGTCACATCGAGCGCTGTGGACAATCCTGTGTCCTCTGGTGGCACCTTTACCTTTAACGAAGGTGCTACCGTCTACGATGCCCTGTGCGCGCTGGGCCTTTCTGTCAACGCACACGGCTCATCGTACGGCACGTATGTTTCTGCGATTGGTGGTTTGGCCGAGAAACAGTACGGCGGCACGAGCGGCTGGATGTATTCCGTCAACGGCACAACGCCCATGACGGCCTGTAGTAACTACGTTCTCTCAAACGGCGACAACGTAGTCTGGTATTACGTTACAGACTAGAGGCCTCGACATAGCGCGCCAGACGGGCGGTTCGGACCAACATCCGAGCCGCCCGTTTTTCATGCGAATGGGACTGGATCGCCGGGTCTCTCGGCAAACAAAAAACCGGTTGGAACGGGAATTCCAACCGGTTATACATTCAAGCAAATAGTGAATCGACTACGACCGTGCGCCCTCGAGGAAGAAGCGGCGGCTGAAGTAGTTGTACCAGGTGACGAGGAATGTGGCGATGGCCTTCATGGCCTGGTAGCCGATGCTCAAAAACGTGACGCCCACAAACATGTACAGGTCGTTGAGGCCCAGGCCGATCACCGACAGGATGGTGAAGATCGTGAACTCGCGCTTGCGGCTCATGCCTTCGCGGTGGTCGAACACGTACTTCATGCTGAGCCAGTAGTTGACCACGACGGACGTGATAAACGAAACCGTGGTGCTCATCAAAAAGTCGAGGTGGAACAGCTCGACGAGCGCAATGAGCATGCCCCAGTCGATGCCAAAGGAGATAAGACCCACGACGGCAAACTTGAGGAACTGCTTGGTATGAGGTTGTGCCAGCGCCTTGCGCACGTAATCACATCCAATGCGTTGATGAATCGAGCAGAGGATACTTTAGAGCTTTTACAAGGGAAACGTAAGGTCTTTGCCAAGAACTATATGAACTCGCCAAATTTTCAAGAGCTAATCCGCAAACGTTGAAAATTTGCCCGTAAACGAGCGACACCCACGGACGATACTGCGCTGAGTGCGCGTCGTCCGTGGGCGCCGTAATGCTACAGGGGTTTCGAGCTATTTTGTCTCGTCGCCCTCCAGGAAGATTTTTCGGGTCACAAAGTTGTAGACCATGACAAGCGCGGTGGCACAGATCTTGGCGATATTGGCCTCGAGTCCCAGGCCGGCGTTGAGCGCCAGCACGATGCCATCGTTGAGCACCAAACCGATCACGGACAGCACGACAAAGATGATGAACTCGCGGCGGCGGCTCATGCCTTCCTTGTGCGCAAACACGTATTTCATGCTTGCGAGGTAGTTAAAGATGAGTGAGATGATAAAGCCGCTGGTGTTGGCGATTAGGATGTTGAGGCCCAGACCGTAGTGGAGCAGATTCATAATGCCAAAGTCGATAACCGTGGCAATGACACCGACGACGCCAAATTTCATAATCTGCGCAAGGAGCTTTTGCATGGTACCTGCCTTAAGCTGGCGCCGAAGCGCCGCGGGGATGACAAACTTAGCAAGTTTAGCCAATCCCCGCGGGTGGTGCTAGGCGCGCTCCTCGATAGCACCGTTTCTATATGCATCGAGCAGCTGGCGCAGGTCCTGGATCTGGCTGCGAATCTTGGCGCCAGTATCGGTGTCGCTCACCATGCGGCGACGGTCTGCTTGGTCAAAACGGTTGGTCTCGCTCTCGATGTCCACGTTGCGCGTGAGTGCCTCGGCAACCGTCGTAAAGGCCCGGTGCGACTTGAGGCGGCAGCCGCGCGAGCTCGAGATGAGCGTATAGCCGGCGATGCCCGTCTTGGGATGGTAAGCGCGGCAGAAGCCGCCATCGATGACCAGTAGCTTGCCCTCGGCGCGGATGGGCTGCTCACCCTTGGTGGTTTTAACGGGCGTGTGGCCGTTGATGATGTGGCCGGTCGGCGAGCATGCCATGGCCGCGACGCCAAACTCGCGCATGATATCATCGCAGACCGAGGGCGACTTGGTAAGCGTAAAGTACGGGTCCATCGGCTCGACCCAGGTGCTCTTATCGGCGATATAGGCGCGCTCAAAGGTACGCACCAGGCGTCCGCTGGCGGGTGAATTGAAGCCAATCCACAGGTACCACATCCAGTCGAGGGCATCGCGGTCGCCCACGCGCCACGCGCGGCGGGCGATGTGGTCGCAAAAATCGAGATAATCGCGGCCAGCGTGCCAGGTGCCCAGGCAGTTCATGCTGCTGAAGGTGCCGTCTTCGTTGAGTGGAACGCAGCCGTGGAAGAGCAGGTTGCCGTTGGCGACCTTGTACATCGAGCCGTGGGTGTAGAGGAAATCGATATGGCGATGCAGGTGATCGGCGGTGACAAACTCGGACACGAGCTTGTCGATGATGTGCTGCTCCTGAGACGTGAGCGTGTAGGGGTCCGCCGGGTCGACGGTGGGGAAGTCGTTGGTCGTGAGCGGCCACACGCTGCCGTCGGCGAGCGTGACCGTGCCGGTGTCGTGGTCGATCTTGTCGAGTAACAGGCGGTCGGTCATATCGAACTCGGGGTGGCGCTGGATAATCTGGCCCTCGAGCTTAAAGAGCAGCACGTTGATGGCCTTGATCAGCGGGGTGATGGACTCACCGGCGGTGTAGGTGGCATCGGCAAAGGCGACAAGCTCACGCAGCGAGATGCCGTAGTTGTTCTCCAGGATCTCGTAGTTGTCGTAGCGTAGGTTGTTGCGCAACACCGTGGCGATGCAGGCGGGCTCACCGGCCGCAGCGCCCATCCACAGTAGGTCGTGGTTGCCCCACTGGATGTCGAGTGAATGGTAGGTGAGCAGACGGTCCATAATCTTGGCCGCGCCGCCGCCGCGGTCGAAGATGTCGCCCACCAGGTGCAGGTGGTCGACGGCCAGGCGCTTGATGAGCGAGGCGAGCGACTCGATAAAGTCGTCGGCGCTGGCGGTCTCCAGGATGGACTCCACGATGCGCTCGTGATAGCGCACGCGATAGTTGTTCTCGTCCGGGTGCGTGTGCAACAACTCGTCGATGATATAGGCGTAGTCGCGCGGGATGGCCTTACGCACCTTGGAGCGCGTGTAGCGGCTTGAAAGCGAGCGAGCGACCATGATGAGCTGGTCAAGCATCGTCTTGTACCAAGTTGGCGAGTCCTCGCGCTGGCTGCGGACCAGGTCGATCTTCTCGCGCGGGTAGTAGATGAGCGTGCACAGCTCGCCCTTTTCGTCAAAGGAGAGCGTGTCGCCAAAAATTTCGTCGACATGCTCGCGCACGACGCCCGAGCAGTTGTTGAGGATGTGCATAAAGGCTTCGTACTCGCCATGCACGTCGCTCATAAAATGCTCGGTGCCCTTGGGTAGGTTGAGGATGGCCGAGAGGTTGATAATTTCGGTAAACGCGGATTGTTCGGTGGGGAACTGTCTCGACAGCAGGCGCAGATACTTGAAGTCTTGCGGGTTGCGATCGAATGCGACCATGAAACACCTTCCGATGGGGCTGGTAAAACTGATAAACAGCGTCAAACGTTTATCAGTATGCGCCGCTTTTGTTTCGATTTTGCGCCGGCGGCTGAATTGTCGGCTGAACGGTTTGGTAAATCGATTTAGTTGAGGTGGATATGGCGGTTGAGTGGAGACGACAGAAGGTGTTTTCTCAGATATTTATGCGTGGGGCCGGTGGAGACGATGGTGGTAAAGATGTTCGCTATTTTTGGTTCGATTTGGTAAATAGTGGACATATGTACCGTATGTAGGCTCACTGTGCGATAATTTGCGCAGCAATGAGTAAGGAGCCTCATATGAGTGATTTTGTCCTGACCTGTGAATCCGCCGCCGACCGAACCCGTGAGTTCTTTGCGTCGCGCAATATCCCTGTCGTGTGTTTTCATTACGAGATCGACGATGTTGTCCATACGGACGATCTGTATCAGTCGATTACGCCGGACAAGTTTTTTGCCCAGATTGCCGCGGGCGCCATGCCCAAGACGTCTCAGGTGAGCGTGGGTGAGTACAAGGAGTTTTGGGAGCCGTTTGTTGCCGAGGGTAAAGACGTGCTGCACCTGGCGTTGTCGTCGGGTATTTCGGGCACGTATGGATCGGCCTGCGTTGCGGCGCAGATGCTCGCGGATCGCTATCCCCAGGGCGGCAAGGTGCGCGTCATCGATTCGCTGGCGGCGTCTTCGGGCTTTGGCCTGTTGCTGGAATATGCCGCCAACGTGCGCGATAGCGGGGCTTCACTCGACGAGACGGCTGCCTGGATCGAGGAGCACAAACTCAACCTGCACCACTGGTTCTTCTCGACCGATCTGTCGAGCTATCTACGAGGCGGTCGCATTTCGGCTGCGAGTGCGATCATCGGCACGGCGCTTAAGATTTGCCCGCTTATGACGGTCGATTGCGACGGCAAGCTGTCGCCACGTGAGAAGATTCGCACTAAGAAGCGCGCGATTTCCGAGATGGCCAAGACCATGATGGCACACGTGCAGGACGGTGCGGATTATTCGGGTAAGTGCATCATGTCGCACTCGGCGTGCCGCGAGGATGCCGAGGCAGTTGCGGCGCTGATTGAGGAACAGGTTCCGCAGCTTAAAGGCAAGATTGAGATCAATGACATCGGTACTCTGATTGGCTCGCATACCGGACCTGGTACGGTGGCGCTCTTCTTTATGGGCGACAAGCGCGTGGATTAATTTGCCCCATCACGTCGCTGCATGTTTGCTCAAACGATAACGGCCCGCCTCACGTTTGTGGGGCGGGCCTTGCTGTTACGATTAGCGTTTCTTTCCGCGGAAGAAGAAGCCGTGCAGTGACGGCTTGAGGCCGCGGTTGGCGCGATGCTCCTCGACGCGCTCGTGGATCGAAGCGACGCGCTCGATGACTTCGTCGGGAATCGGCACATCGGGATTCATGTTCTCGACCTGGCTGACCTCGGCGGCGGCGACCTGGTCGATAATGGGCACATCGTCGCGCGAGATGACAGGTGTGGCTTCTTCCTTCATCTTGCGATAACGCTGCATCATGTCGGTCTGTAGCTGCTGTGCCGAAGGCGGCGTCCAGATGATGGCGTTGGCGCCGGCGGCGATGGTCTCACGGATGCTCTCGGGCGTCTTGCCGCCCGGCGCGATGAGCGGCAGGTTGGGATAGTGCTCGCGCAGTTCACGCAAGACCTGGGGCGTGTTTTTGCCGGCGGCGATGTTGAGAATCTTGGCTCCGGCGCGCACTTTGGCATGCGCATCGTCGTCGCAACGTACGACCGTGGCGATGACGGGGATGTCGGCGATGTTGGTGATGTGCTCGACCATCTCGGCAGTAGCGGGGGAGTTGACCACGCAGCCCGCCGCGCCCTGCATCTCGGAGACGGCTGCCATCTGCACGGAGCGCTTACCGGTCGTAGTTCCGCCGCCCACGCCTACAAAGACCGGGCACTCGGCGACGGTCAGCAGCGCTTGCGTAATGGCGGGCTGCGGCGTGAAAGGGTAGACCGCAAAAACGGCATCGGCGTTGGAGTTGCGGATAACCGCGACATCGGTAGTGTAAATGAGCGACTTGATGCGGCGGCCGAAGAGCGTGAAGCCGCTGGCCTCCTCGATCTCGTCGGGCATGCGAAGAGCAGCCTTGCGCAGACGTCCGTCGATGGGCAGGGGCTCCATGGGGAGCAGTCCGTTGGGGGTCACGGCTACCTGGGGCTCGGTGAACTCGTCTGCGAGCTCGACCTCGGAGAAATCGACCGAGGCGACGATGTCCTCGTGAACCTCGGCGGGTACATCGATGGGAGCTTGGTCGTTTGCCGCGGCAGGCGTGTCGAAGGAGCTGGTGCCGACAAAGGCGTCGACGCGTTCGTTTAGGTCGTTGAGGGTATCCATGGAGGCTCGATTCTATGCGATGGTGGCCGGCGCGATGCAGCCGGAATTGCGAATGCTAAATCGTTTGACGAGTTGATTTTTCCCCGCCGCACCATCCGTTAGACCGAAGGGCGGGAGAACGTGAAGGAGCTGTGGTGGCGAGGATCGAGGTGCTATCTTGAAAGTCCCGTTTAAAAGAGAGGTGACGCGGTATGGAATTGACAGCAATGTTTGGCTCGATTGGCCTGTGCGTGGGCGCAATCGTTGCCGCCGCGGTCATCTACTTTGTGGTCACGGCCATTAAGGGCAAAAGGGCCGAACGCAAGGAGCGCGCGATGCTTAAACAGCATCGCGACCAGCAGGGCAAACGCGCACAGAGATAGCTTGTTGAGTTTTTGATCCGTGCGCTAGCTGCGTTTTCGGATCAGGGCAATGTAGAAGCCCTCAAAATCGCGGCTAGGCGGAATGGTCAGCGTGCCGGGCATACCGTTGGCGATGGCCGAGACATGGCCGGCGGCGATGGCCTCGGTGAGGGCGTTGCACTCGATATGCGGCTCCTCGCCGGCATCCTGGGCGCGACGCGCTTCACTTTCGCTCGGTGTGCCGTCGAGGGGGATAAGCTCGCAATCCATGTGCTTGTCGAGGGCCTCTTGCAGGGCGTCCTCGTTTTCCTGCGGCATGATCGAACAGGTGGAATAGACGAGCGTGCCGCCCGGTTTGAGGGCTCCCATGGCGCGGTCCAGAAGCGCGCGCTGCGAGCGGGCGCACTTGACGAGCAGCTGCTCGGTGAGGCCGCGCAGGCTTTTCTCGTTGCCACTGATGACGGTGCCCGTGCCGGTGCAGGGAGCGTCGAGCAGGATGCGGTCAAAGCGGAAGAACTCGTCGAGCTCGCGTGCGTCGATGCGCATGACGGGCACGTTTTTGGCACCTTGGCGGTGGAGGTTGGACTCAAGCTTTTCGGCGCGGGGAATGCTCATCTCGCAGGCCGTGAGGTGTGCCTGGCCCTGGGTGAGGGCGGCGATCTGCGTCGTCTTGCCGCCAGGGGCTGCGCACATGTCCAGGATGTCCTCGCCTGCCTGGGCGCCCAACACCAAAGGCGGCATCATGGACGACAGGCTCTGTAGGTAGATCTTGCCGTCGCGGTAGATGTCGAGGTCCCATAGGTCGGAAACCTGGGCCTCGGGCAGGATAAAGGCGTCCGGATACCAAGCGACGGGGTTGTGGGCGATGCCGGCGGCACCGAGCGCCGCAGCGATGTCCTCGGCGGTCGCCTTGAGCGTGTTGGCGCGCAGCGTGACCGGGCGTGTGGCCGCGGCGCCGAAGCCCTCGATCATGAGCTCGGCATCGGCGGGCGCATAGGCGCCGGCGACCGTGTCGACCATAAAGCGCGGCAGGTCGGCGGCGCAGGGAAGGGCGGCAAGCTGGTCGGAAAGCTCGGTAGCGGCAAACTGCCTGAGCTTGAGCTCGGGCTTAACCTGCTTTTTCTGCTTACGACGACGCTGCTTGGACATCCGTCTTTCCTTCCACTTAAATGATTATTCTGGGACGGGGATTAAATAATCATTCCATGACTCCCGTCACAAAAAGACTGTACTGTGGCGCCCGGGAATGATTTTTTAATCCCCGTCCCAGAATAATCATTCCCGGGCGCGTTGCTACTAGCGTGCTTTAGTACTGGCTCTCGTGCTTGCTGAAGAAGTCGAAGCGCGGGGGCAGCGGCTTCACGCGGTGGTCGCCGGGCTTCTCGCCCAGGCTCTCTACGAACTCGTCCGTGGAGGCAAAGATGTTATCCCAGCTAAAGAAGGCGACCGGATCGACGTCGAAGTACTCGCAGATGAGTTCGCAGCCGGCCGGGACGATACCGTGCATCAGGACGGTCGCCACGCGCAGCTCGGTAAAGGCATCAACCAGGGCCTGCGTCATCGCTGCGTTTGCTTCGTCGCCCTCGAGCTTGTTGGCGGCCTTGGAGGCGTCGCTCCAGCGCTTGTTGGCGGCGCGCAGGTAGTCGTCGCACACGGCAAGCGCGCGGTGCGTCTCGAACTTGTACATGGCCTGCTCAAATGCAAGAGCTGCCTGCTCGGCAGCCTCGACCACGGCGGCAGAGGCGGCACCGGCGGGGATGCAGCCGTTGCGATAGGGGCTCTCGTCGCCTTCCTTGACGGCGACGCCGTAGAAGCAGCTGCGGGCCAGACGGTTGAATACGCCGGTCAAAAGGGCGCTCTCCTTAAGGGCCGGATCGATAACGCGCTTGTCGTCGCAGGCGCGCACCTCGTTGCCGTCCTTGTCCTTGCCGGTCACACGCGTGTCGTATGCCTTGGGGCTAAAGCTCACCGGCTTTTCGGACAGGCCGAGCGACAGCCAGTGCGCGCGCATCTGCTCGCAGGTGTAGTGGTTGAGTAGGTCGTCTGCCGGCGGGGGAGGCGTCTGCGAGGACGAGCTGGCCTTTTTGCCCATGTAGAGCAGGTGGTAGCAGGCGCTGACGGTGCTCTGCGTGAGGTCCCAGCCCAGGGCCTCCCACATGGCGGTCTGCGCGATGCAGTAGAAGTAGATGTTGTCCTGACCGATAAACTGGTAGATCTGTGCGTCGTCCGAGCACCACCAGTCGCGCCAGTCGAGCGAGCTGTGCTGGTAGGTGGGCGCGGGCACCTGTGTGGAGTCGGCAGCGGGCTCGCCCATGAGGGCGGCATCCTGGGCGGCGACGCCCTCGGTCACGCCGGCGGCCTTGGCATCGCGCGCGAGCACGGTACGCGTATAGCTGATGGGCGCCCACAGGCTCTCTGGCCAGCACCAGCAGGTGACGTCGGAAACGCCGTCGACCTGGGGCACCGGAACGCCCCAGTCGATGTTGCCGGTGATGCGGAAAGGCACGAGCGCTTTGCCGCTGCGGAAGCGCACGCCGCCGTTGGCGAGCACCGCATGGGCGTCGTCGCGCTCCTTCCAGCTGGGGAAGGTGACGGTAAAGCTGCTCTTGTTTCCCTCGGGCTCCAGCACGGTGTGCTCGGGCAGCTGGTCCTCGACGGCATCGAAGGCCTCGCGGAACTTGTTTTGGATATAGAGCTGGGCCGGCAGCAGCCACTCCTCCATGGTCTTGGAGACCACGGAACGAACCTGCGGGTTCTGGGCGAGCTTGGCGGTGTAGGTCTTCATAAAGTCGAGGTAGGCCGGCAGGTCGAAGTAGAGGTTGTCGACCGGGCGCAGCTCGGGCACCTCGCCGGTGAGCTGGCTCTTGGGTGCGATGAGCTCCTCGGGCTCAAACTGGTGACCCAGGTCGCACTCGTCGGCATAGGCCTTCTCGGACTTGCAGCCCTGGATGGGGCAGCGGCCGATCACTTGGCGGCCGTTGAGGAACGTGCCGGCCTTGGCGTCGTAGAACTGCAGCGTGGAGCGCTTGGAGATGGTGCCCTGCTCATGCAGGCGCTCGATAATCTCGGCGGTCACTTCGTTGTGAATCTGCGCAGCCGGCTCAAGGCCCGAGCCGCCGTAGATATCGCAGCTGATGTTGTAGTTGTTGAGGGTCGCTGCTTGGCGGGAGTGATTGGACTCGACGTACTCGTTAATGGACTTGTCGTAGCCCTCGTTCTCCTTGAGCTTGCGGTAGCTCTCCATGATGGGCGAGCCGTAGCAGTCGGTGCCCGAGGTGAAGATGACGTTCTCGCGGCCCAGACGGTCGCGCAGGAAGCGGGCGAAGAAGTCGGCCGGGACAAAGACGCCGCCGACGTGGCCAAAGTGAAGGCCCTTGTTGCCGTAGGGCTCGCCGGCGGTAACGATGGCGCGGCGAGGCCAGCTGGGACGGTCGTTCATGGAGTATTTTGATGCCATGGGACTCCTTCGCATATGGTGAGAGCGCGGCCGGGCGCAAAGCTTGGCGACGCGGTGGTCAATTCGTGCATATCGTTCGACATTATCGCACATGCGGACGGGTACGTGGCAGGGGCGCTATCCTAAGATGCTATGAATGAGATTTCCAACATACATGCGTTTGAGGACGAGGATTTTCTGCACGCTTGCTTCGTGTGGGGGATGGTCGTAGTCGGCGTGTTTGCCGTGTGCTTGGTGCCGGTGTTTATGCTGCTGGGTGGGCCTGCGGACTTGGATGCGGCTGACGCGGGCGGCTGGATGGCTGTCGTGGGCTGGATAGTCGGCTTGGCTGCGATCTCAATGGCGTCGTTCGCCGTGCACGAGCTGGTGCACGGTGTGTTTTTTAAGCTGCTGGCGCCTGCGGGCGCGAAGGTGACCTTTGGGGCGAATCGCGAGACGGCGATGATCTATGCCTGCGCCGAGGGCGTTGTGTATTCGCGCCGGCGGTACATGGCGGTTTGCCTGGCGCCGACGGTTGTTGTGACGGCGGCGTTTGCCCTGGGATTTGCGTTCTCGGGCTATCCGCTGCTGTGCTACCTGGCGGCCGGCTTGCATTTGTCGGGTTGTGTGGGCGATTGGTATTACGTGCGGACCATTTTGCGCGACCGCCGCATTGTCGCCTGCGAGGATACGTCCTTTGGCGTGCGCTTTTTTGGGTGAGGAGATGTCGATGAAGTCGTTGTTGCTGCATGCGTGCTGTGCACCATGCTCGCTTGAGCCGGTTCGCCTGCTGCGCGAGGAGGGGTTTGAGCCCACGATTTGCTGGACCAACCCCAATATTCAACCGCGCGATGAATGGCAGCGCCGCTTGGACGAGCTGCGCCGGTGGTGTGCCGATGGCGACATCGAGCTCATCGAGGCAGGGGAGGACCGCGATCGCTGGGAGACCGGCGTGGCGCCGCTGGGTGCCGACCGAGCCCGTCGCTGTCGCGCGTGCTATGCCCTGCGTCTGGCCGAGGCGTGCCGCGTGGCCCAGGAGCGCGGGTTTGAGTTTGTGGGCACGACGCTCGCCGTCTCGCCGTACCAGTTGTTCGAAACCTGCAATGATGTGTTGGAGCGTCTGGCTGCCGCCCGCGGTCTCACCCCGGTGATTCGCGATTTTCGCCCGTATTACCCCGAGGCGACACGCCGTTCGCGCGAGCTTGGCATGTATCGGCAGAACTACTGTGGTTGCCGCTTCTCGGCTGTCGAGGCGGCCATGGACCGCGCCCGTATCCGCGACGAGCGCAAAGCCGCCAAAAAGTAGTTCATTTGGGCTGGGGCCTTGAGCTGTCTGTGCGGTACGGTCGTTTTTGGGAAAGTCGATTTAATTAAGCGTGTGATCGTGGCTCGCTTGATACCAAACGACGACTCCTATGATTCTAATCCTCCGTTTGTTAAACATCAGATCCGGACTTGCTGTTGCATATGAATGGGACGACAGCACAATCATGTCGTTTCCTTCTGCAAATCGCCTAATTACCGGTGTTTTACCGTCTGCGAGCGCCAATACAGCACAGCCGTTCCAAGGCTTTGCGGTGGTATCGACAAGTAGTAAGCTGCCGGGAGGGTAAATGCGGGACATTTCGTCACCTTTGATTTTAACGAAAACGCTATGTGGGTGACGCTTGGCTACGTCTACGGGCGCGCAAGCATTTTGTTGGCTGTGCGTGATGCGGCGCTTTTGCGATTCGATATCGATGACGGGAAATGCGCCCTCCATTTCGTGGATAGCAGGGTCTTCGTCGGTGACGATTCTTTTATTTGCGAGCTTTACGGCCAAACCGTTTTCCTCGCCAACAAGTTCATCGCGGGTGCAACCGAAGAGCGCTTGTAACTTTTCAATATGGCGCTCACGGGGGGCATACCGACTTTTTTCCCAACGACAAACGGTCTCTTTAGATACCCCCAACATCTCTGCAAGTTGCGCCTGACCAAGATGCTCCATGGTGCGGAGTTTACGAATATTTGCCCCGAAGCCCATGGCTATAGATCCTCTCGCCACAGGGGGAGGCATAGACAGTTTGTGCCACCATAGCCTTTGGTGAGCTCGTCAATGGATAACGGGAATAATTCCATTCCTGCTTTCTCAAGCGCTTCGTTGGTCCAAACGTTTTCTTCATATACGCATAGTTTTCCTGGCGAGAGCGCAAGGATAGACGTTGCGTTGTTCCGGCGCTCTCTTTCGTAGGCGGTTTGATTCCCGCCTCCGCAGTCAATTACTTTTATTGGTTCGCAACAGGCTGCAGAGAGTATTTCCGGAATCGTGCGATCGATAGGAGTGATCGTAAGGCCCTTTCCGGATCGTTTTAGTTGAATGCTGTATGCATCAACGGCATTGCATATCTCACGATCGATGAGGAACGCGTCGTGATCAATTCTACTTATGAACGTATCGAGGTGGATACGCAGCCCGTCAGAGGGGACTCGAATCGCAATTAGCTCGGTGGTCTGGAATTTATTTGAGGTCAGGAGCTCTTTTGCAAGTGACTCGACGGCGGCGGGTTCAGTTCGGTCAGAGATTCCAACTAAAATTGTCTTAGCACTGATAACAAGAATGTCTCCGCCTTCGATATGGTAACTACTCCTGTTCAAATCACATACTGGGGTTTCTCCCATGATCTTGTGGTGGGTGAATATCTGCCGGTATAAGGCGACCTCACGATCACGCTCAGGCCAATACATATGATTTAGGATGATGCCGTCTCCGACTACCACAGCAGGATCACGAGTGAAAAAAAGCGTGTTGAGGGGATTGACCAAGAGCGAGGCGGGGTCAAATTGCTCGTGCACGAGCGCTCGTAGTGTTTCCGACTGGTTTGAACATAGCTCAGTGTCTCCAAAGCGAATGCCGTTAAGTACTATATTCACCAATTCCTGGGTGTTCTTAGCGTTCTCAAACAGCTGGGTTATTGTCTCGAGGAACTCTCTGCCTGTTGCTCCGCTGCAACGGAGGTAGTCATCAATAAAATATTTAAGTGATTGGGGCTCAGTTTCAAGTGAGTCTTCGAGAAGGTCCCTAATTTCAATGGTTTCTACGCCATGCTTCTTAAGCAATTGAACCATGGAATCGTGCTCATATATTGCTTTGTCGAGGTCAAAACGACCGCTCCATTTTCGCAGGGAGAAAACTTGGCTGAAGTCGGCATCAGGGTAGTTTTGTGTTTCAGCTCCAGGTCGATGGACAAGTACGGCTTTTAAATGACCGATTTCATTTGTTATGTGTACGCCTTGCATGTCTGTCTCCTGTCCTGCTGGTTTTTATATAAGGCTAAGGCAGGTTCCTTGTTGTGTTGCGGAAAAGTTAAAAGACGTATGTAATTGATAAATAACATCAATTTTAAAAATCAGATTGATTAATAACGTCACTTTAGCTGCCGTTCATAGGTGAAAAGCGACACGATGGCGATGGTTGGCCGACCAACGCTGAGCAACCTCATACATTTATGGTGCCAGCTGGATAGATGGGAAAAGGAATGAAGGAGGAGAAATGGCAGCGGAAAGTTCGAAAGGCATCAAGCAGTTCAAGGTCCCGCACGTATATGCGATCATCTTTGCACTTATGGTCATCTTCGCTGTTCTCACGTGGATTGTTCCCTCTGGGTCCTATCAGCGTCAGGAGGTGAACGGTCGTGAAGTCACTGTCGCAGGTACGTATGAGCAGAGTGAAAAGACATATATTGACGAGGAAACCGGGGATGAAGTAGATCTCAGACAAGGCGTCTTCGATGTTCTTCAGGCTCCAACGCGCGGTATACAAGAGGCAATTGAGGTCGTTGCATTCATCTTGATTGTGGGCGGTTCGTTTCAGGTTATTACTAAAACGGGCGCTATCACGAGCGGAATGGGTCGTGTCGTTCGCCGCTTTAAGAACAAAGACATTCTAATTATTCCTATTGCGATGGTTCTCTTTGCATTGGGCGGAACGAGCTTTGGCATGGCGGAAGAAACTCTTCCGTTCTTTGCGATCTTCATGCCAATTATGATGGCTATGGGCTTCGACTCGATGACGGCGTTCATGGTCGTGTTCGTTGGAGCGCGCACGGGTTACATCGCCTCAACGATTAATCCGTTTAATGTTCTCATTGCGCAAGGTATTCTTGGTATTCAGGGCAACCCCCAGCTGTGGCTGCGTATGATTGCCTGGGTTGTTTTGACCGCCGTTGCAATTACTTGGGTTGTCCTCCATGCACGAAGGGTAAAGAAGAACCCTGAGTCATCGATCACATTTGAGGATGATATCGCCAAGAAAGTCGAGTTCGCTGCCGATGAATCTGCCCTTGACGCGGAATTTACGGGTCGTCAAAAAGGCGTGCTTGCGGTATTTATCGCTGGTATGTGCCTTATCATCTGGGGACTTGTGACCCAGGGCTGGTATATGAACGAGATTTCTGCGGTCTTTTTGGCCATGGGCCTGTTGGCTGGTGTTATTGCGGGCTTTAGTCAGGACGTCATCGCTCAGGAATTTGTTGCGGGTATCGCTGACTTTGCTTTCTCGGCAATTGTCGTTGGACTTGCGCGTGGCATCCTTGTCATTGCCTCTGACGGCATGATCATTGATACCATCCTCAATGCGCTCGCTACTGGTCTGGGCGGCATCCCGGCGGTTCTCTTTACTACGCTTCTTTATGCGGTTGAGAACCTCCTGGCGATTCTGGTTCCCAGCTCATCTGGCCTTGCAGCACTGACCGCTCCCATTTTTGGACCTTTGACCGAACTCATGGGCCTTAATCCCGAGGCTGCCGTGTGGGCTCTCTCCATGGGTAGCGCGACGATGTCTTTGATCTGTCCTACTAGCGCCATTCTTGTAGCGGGTTTGGGCGTGTGTAAGATCAAGCTTGGCCAGTGGTGGAAGACCGTTTGGAAATTCTTCTTGGTCGTGTCGCTCATCAATATCGTATTCGTAGCAATCTCGGGACTTATTGCCCTGTAGGTTTCATGGCTGAAATGGAGTAACAGGAATGTCTAAAGGACTGAATGTACACAGCGAGATTGGTAAGCTCAAGAAAGTTGTGCTTCACCGCCCCGGTCGTGACCTTGTGAACGTAAAGGCGGAAGAGTTCGAGGATGTCTGGATTCACGACTGTTTCTATCTTGATGTGGCTCAAAAGGAGCATGATGCCTTTGCGGATCTTCTGAGGAGCGAAGGTGTTGAGGTTCTCTATATGGAGAAACTCGTTGCTGAGGCGCTGGATGCATGCCCCTCGGCTCGCGCTGAGTTTACCGATACATTTATGGCTGAGAGCGGGATTGTCAATCCTCTGCTTGAGCAGGCTGTTCGTGAAAAGCTCGACGCTATTTCAGATTCGTATCAGTTTGTACTTGAGGCTATGGGGGGGTATCGTTATCGTGACCTTGAGCTGCCTCGCGTCTCGACTACGCTTAGTATGATGGATAATGAGGATGCGAAGCCCGATGATTTGGTGTTGAAGCCTCTTCCGAGCTCGTATTTCTCTCGCGATCCTCTTGCTTCCGTGGGCAAAGGCGTTCTGCTTCACCATATGTATTGGAAACAGCGAGATCGTGAAGTGCCCTTCTATGAAGCGATTTTCAAATACCATCCCGATTATGTAGGGACTCCGATTTGGTACGACCATAAGAATCCCTGGCATATCGAGGGCGGTGATGTGCTTAACATTAACGCTCATACCTTGGCTATTGGAATTAGCCAGCGAACTGAGGCGGCTGCGATTGAGGAGCTTGCAAAGAATTTGTTCTGGGGATCTGGGAATTCTGAGATCGATACCGTTTACGCTATTAAAATCCCCAACGGCTATGCTTACATGCATCTTGACACCGTTTGCACCATGGTGGATTTCGATAAGTTCACAGTTTATCCCGGTATTTTTGAGACCCTTCGTGTTTATCGTCTGACTCGTGGTGACTCTGAGGGAATGGTCGCTGTTCAAGAGATTGATGACACGCTTGAACATATTCTTGAAATGGCTACTGGCGTGGAGAAGGTGCAGCTTATTGAGTGCGGTGCCGGCGATATGGTTGAGGCATCTCGCGAGCAGTGGAACGACGGGTCGAACACTCTTGCCGTTGCTCCTGGTAAAGTCTGTGTTTACGAGCGCAATGTTGTCACAAATGATGAGCTCTACAAGAACGGTTTGGAACTTTTGGTCGTTCCCTCCGAGGAGCTGTCCCGCGGTCGTGGCGGCCCGCGCTGCATGAGCATGCCCTTCTGGCGCGAAGATATTTAGTTGCAAATCCACTGTGATAGGAGATGGCGAATATGGGTGTTAACATCGCTGGGCGCAGTTTTCTGAAGCTGCTTGATTACACGACGGAAGAGATTGAGTATCTGCTTGAGCTTTCTGCTAACTTCAAAAGCATGAAGCGTGCCGGTGTTCCGCATAAATACCTTGAAGGTAAGAATATTGTTTTGCTATTTGAGAAGACTTCCACGCGTACTCGTTGCGCCTTCGAAGTTGGTGCACTTGACCTTGGCATGGGTGTAACTTATTTGGATCCGGGCTCGTCCCAGATGGGCAAAAAGGAGTCGATTGAGGACACGGCTCGCGTCCTTGGCCGCATGTATGACGGAATTGAATACCGCGGCTTTGAGCAGACGAAGGTTGAGGAGCTTGCTGCAAAAGCTGGGGTTCCCGTTTGGAATGGGCTGACTACTGAATTTCACCCGACTCAAGTGCTTGCCGATATTCTGACCATGCGTGAAGAGTTTGGAGAGATTAAGGGCAGGAAACTTACATTTTTTGGTAAGGCGGCCGGAAACGTCGCCGATTCGCTCATGGTCATTTGCGCTAAGCTCGGCATTAACTACTGTTCTTGCGGCCCAATCGGGGGAAATTCGGAGGGGGCTACATCCTATGACCCTGAACTCCTTGCAGAATGTAGTCGTATTGCGGCCGAGCATGGATCGACGATTACCATTACAGAGGATATTGAGGAAGGCGCTCGTGATGCCGATGTAATTTACACGGATGTTTGGGTTGGCATGGGTCAGCCCGCAGAGCTGTGGGAAAGCCGCATTAAGCTAATGTCGCCGTATCGTGTGACCGCTGAGGTGATGTCTATGGCAAAGCCCGAGGCGATTTTCCTCCACTGCCTTCCGAGCTTCCACGATACTAATACTACTGTTGGTGCCGAAATTGCTGAGAAGTTTGGAGTCACCGAAATGGAAGTCACGGACGAGGTTTTTGAGTCCGATAAATCTCGTGTTTTCCAAGAAGCGGAGAATCGCATGCATACGATTAAGGCGGTGATGTACGCAACGCTTAAGTAGCGGGGCGTTGAGAAAACAGTCGCAAATCTGTTTGCCATACTATATTTCTCTCAACAAGCTGATAGGATACAGGGGAGAATGATGCGCGCGTCAGTCGATTTTTTCGACTGACGCGCTTTGTGAAAGAGGCAAAGATGCGTACCGATGATTTTGACTACAACCTTCCTGAGGAACTGATCGCCCAAGCTCCTGCCGAGCCGCGCGACTCCTGCCGCCTACTGGTGGTGGATCGCAAGGGCTCCCAGGCGGGAATGCCGCTGAAGCACGGCGGTACCGTTGAGCACCGCATCTTCCGCGACATCATCGACTATATCGAGCCGGGCGACGTGCTCGTCATCAACCAGACGCGCGTGATGCCGGCTCGCCTGATCGGTCGCAAAGCCGGCTCGGGCGGCGTGGTCGAGACCCTGCTGCTCAAGCGCCGCGAGGACGTGGATCCGCTGGGCCATGTTTGGGAGTGCTTGGTCAAGCCGGGCAAGCGCCTGAAGCCCGGTGCTCATATTGAGTATCGCGCCGGTGGCGCCCATGCGCCCGAGGGGGCTCCCGTGGTGCTGACGGCCGAGGTTGTCGACTTTGTCACCGATAGCCGCGGCGGCCGCCTGGTGCGTTTTGAGCCGGCCGGTTGCAATGCTGCCGGCGATCCGCGCACGCTCGACGAGGCCATTCACGCCGCCGGTCATGTGCCGTTGCCGCCCTACATTACCGATTACGAGGGCGATCCCGAGAAATATCAGACCGTGTACGCCATGAAGGAGGAGCACTCGGCTGCCGCTCCTACGGCGGGTCTGCATTTTACTCCTGAGCTCATGGCCGCTATCGAGGCCAAGGGTGCCAAGTTTGCCGCCGTCGAGCTCGAGGTGGGCATCGATACCTTCCGTTTGGTGGAGGAGGACGACCCTACGCAGCACGTCATGCACACCGAGCGCTACCACGTGTCGCAGGAGGTTGTCGACGCCGTGCATAAGGCCAAGGCCGAGGGTCATCGTGTGATCGCCGTCGGCACTACCGCGGTGCGCTCGCTCGAGAGCGCGTTTGACGCGGACGCGCCGGTGTCCGATCCGGCCGTGACGGCGCGCTATTTTGAAGGCCGCGAGGACGGGGCCGATACGCTTGGCCGCGGTGACATCGTGGTGCGCGAGAACGCCACGACGCAGCTTTACCTCATGCCCGGCTCGACCTATCACGTGGTCGACGCGCTGATCACGAACTTCCACGTGCCGCGCTCCACGCTCATGATGCTCGTAAGCGCGCTTGCCACCCGCGACCAGATCATGGATGCCTACGCCGCTGCCATCGAAGAACGTTATCGCTTCTTCAGCTTTGGCGACGCGATGCTCATTTGTTAGTTACGCGGTTCTACGAACCGCGTAACTACTCGACGCTGCGCGGGCCGCATTTGCATTTGGACAATCTGACGTTCAACTTCAAGGGCGCGACCAGAAGGTCAGCGCCCTTTCGTTTCACGTCACCTTGTCTCAAATGCGACCCGCTCGCTGTCGTTGCCAAAACATCGGCGTTGCCGTGGTTGTCGCTGTAGTCATTGGGTAGTCATTGGACGTTCTTAAATGACTAGTCAAAGGGGACACTCTTACGGCACTTGGCACTTGGGGACGTTCCTTTTGTGCCGGCACCTGGGGACAGTCCTTATGTCAAGAGATCGGTGCAAGAGGGATAGGTTGCCTTGCGTCGATCTAAATAAGTTGCGGTGAGATAGTTCTTGAATTGGCCTTTTTGGGGCTAAACAGAAACTTTCTCACCGCAACTGAGTTGAGGCGTTTTTTGGCAGCTGGTTTACTTGCTCGCGAACAGCCAGATCAGGATGATTGCCAGAATCACGGCGACGATGCAGACGATGGCGCCAGTGAATTTGATGCGTGAGTCGCGGGTACGCTCGCGCACCGCGTCCTCGGTGGCCTCGAGCTGGGCGACTTCTTGCTCGGTCTCGGCGTGTTCGGCTTTGTCTCGGGCCAAGGATCCTGCAAGCGACTCAGTGATCTCTGGATGGTCATGCACCTCGGTCGCCTGCTCGATGATCGACTGTGCATGTGCGGCATCTGCTTGGGCGTTGGCGATGCTTTGCTCTTGGTCGCGGCGTGCCTTGTCCTCGGCGGCTATCTTCTCGCGCAGTTCGCGCTGGCGCGTCGTGGCGGCAGTTTTCGCCGTCTGCAGCTCGTCGCGCGCGGCATCGGCCTCAGTCGTCACGGCTTGGTGTGCGCGTTTGGCTTCGGCAATGGGGGCTTGAGCCTGCTCGACGGCCTGCTCGGCTGCGGCAAGCGAGTGCTCAAGGTCGGCGGTGATGCGCGGGACATCTTCTTCGGCTTTTCGCAGGGCATCTGCCGTGTCGGAGATCTGCATCGAGAGCTCGCTGGTGCGCACCGTATAGTTGGCGGGATTTGCCGAGGGATTGCGTTGCAGCTCGGCATACTCATGACGCAGCGTCTCGAGCTGGGCGCGCGTGGCGTCGACGGTTTGTTGTGCGGCCGCAATGCCGGCGTCTCGCTCGGCCTTCACCTTGTCGCGGATGCGCTTGGAATCCTCAAGACGTCGAACGAGGCGGTTGCCGGTCTCGCGAGAGCTTGCCTCGCGGGCCTCCACGGCGTCGAGCGCGGCCTTCAGGCGGAGCTCAGTCGCGTCATCCTCTGTCTTCATTTGTTCGAACTGACCCTTGAGCTCTGTCGCTTTGGCGGCGTGGGCATCACGGTCAATCTCGGCTGCCGCGGCGGCCTTTTGCGCTGTAGCAATCGCTTGGCGCTGGTCGGCGACGATCTGGTCGTAGCAGCCTGCGATATCCTGGCGCGTCTCGAGTTCCTCGGCCTGATCGGCAATGCGCTGCTCAAGTTCGGTCAGGTGGGCGCGGGCATCGGCAAGTGCCTTTTTCGCGGCGTTCATCTCGCGCATGGCCGAGGCGCCCTGGGCGATAAAGGTGCCCACGGCGTTCGCGGTGTTCGAGACAGCGGTCCCCAGATCGCGGCTCGCGGCGGGGGAGTGAGGGGCGGTCGGGCGAGTGGTGTCGGCAGCGTCCGCATCGGCAGTCTGCGGCGCGGCGATATTGCCGGTACCGCCCTCGACCACAGAAAAGCCTGCTGCGTGCGGATCGACCGCATCGGCGCCAATCGTGGGGTGCTCGAGCTGGAGAAACGAGGGCATGGTACTGCCCTGGTCGGCAACCGGAGTCTCGCCGGGCACAAAGGTCGAGGCCGCCTCGGCGGCCTCCTCTTCCTCGGCATCAATATCGGCATCGGCGACGGCGTCTTTCATCGCTTTGACGGCATCCATCATGGAGTCCATGACGGCATCGAGCTCTTCTTCCGAAGACACCTCGATGGGGCCTGCCGCCTGTGGCGCGGGGTCTGTGTCGGGTTCGGCATCGCTCGGCTCCGGCTGCTCGCTTTCGTCATGCTCGACAGTATCGTCTGTGTCTGTTGCTTTATCCGCATCGGCGTGCACATCTGCGGCAGCGGGCGCATCTGCGGTGGCGGGCGCATCGGTGGAGGCGTCGACGCAGGTAGGAGTATCGCAGTCGTCGACGGCGTCTGCGGAATGATCAATATGCTCTTGAGTCTGGGGGTCCAGCTCGTCTGTCATAGGCATGTGCTCCTCATCGTTGTTTGTCACCCTATGATAAGGTCTCGCGCCGACATCCCGCGCGCCGCAGCAAAGTTTCAAAACGTGTTCGATGGCTCGATCTGATAACAATAACTCGGCCGTTTTATCCAGTTTGTACTTGACAATCCCTTCGCCGAACTACGTGGTGCCGTTCGCCTACCGCGGTCTTTTATTTTTGCTTGAACACGCTAAAGTTGCATCTCAGCTTTTGGCGCGTGAAGTTGGATACGCGCAGTCGGCGGGCGTGCCCGTCGCGATTTGAAAGGACTTTGTATGGGACTTTTCACTGGTAAGACCGTGATCGTCACCGGCGGCGGCAAGGCCACACTTAAGGACGGTTCCGCTGGCTCCATCGGCTACGGCATCGATATCGCATTTGCCAAGGAGGGCGCGAACCTCGTCATCACCGGCCGCAACGTCGCCAAGCTCGAGGCCGCCAAGGAGTCTCTCGAGGCCGAGTACGGTGTCAAGGTTCTGCCTGTTCAGGCCGATGTCTCGGCTGGTCAGGACAACGAGGCCGTCGTCCAGAACGTCATCGACAAGGCCATTGAGGAGTTCGGCCGCATCGACGCCGTCGTCAACAATGCTCAGGCTAGCGCCTCGGGCGTGACCATCGCCGATCACACCATGGATCAGTTTAACCTGGCCATTTACTCCGGTCTGTATGCTACCTATCTGTACATGCAGAAGGCCTATCCGCACCTGAAGGAGACCAAGGGCTCCGTGGTCAACTTTGCCTCGGGCGCCGGCCTGTTTGGCAACTATGGCCAGTGCAGCTATGCTGCCGCCAAGGAGGGCATCCGCGGCCTGACCCGCGTTGCCGCCAACGAGTGGGGCAAGGACGGCATCAACGTCAACATCGTGTGCCCGCTTGCTTGGACTGCTGCGCTCGAGAACTTCCAGGATGCCTATCCCGAGGCGTTCAAGGCCAACGTCCACATGCCGCCGGCTGGTCACTACGGCGACGTCGAGAAGGAAATCGGCCGCGTGGTCGTTCAGCTCTGCGGTCCCGACTTTAAGTACATGAACGGCGAGACCGTCACCCTCGAGGGTGGCATGGGCCAGCGGCCGTAGGGGTTACGCGGTTTTACCAAACCGCGTAACAGCTCGACGCTGCGCGGTCACCAGAGCGACAACTTGTCATTCAAAGAGGGCGGCATGACCAGAAGGTCTATGCCGCCCTCTTTTCATGCCAATTTGTTCGCCCTGGCGACCGCTCGCTGGCATTGCCAGAGCATCGGCGTTGCCTTGGCTGTTGGAAATGATCCCAATGACTATGACTCCTTTGCGCCAGTTTCTGTCGAGTCGGTGCTTCTTGCGGGTTGCCCGTATAATGGTTTGCGTATGAACCGCAACCAAGGAGTTCCAGTTTATGGACCAGAGCCTTTTTAAATTCGACCTGATCGCCGAGGACCCGACGACGCATGCGCGTGCCGGCGTGCTGCACACCCCGCACGGCGACATCGAGACGCCAATCTTTATGCCCGTGGGCACCAAGGCAAACGTCAAGGGTGTTCCTACCGAGACCGTCAAGCAGCTCGGCGCCCAGATCGTGCTTGCCAATACCTATCACCTGTCCATGCGTCCCGGCGAGGATACCATCGCCGAGCTGGGCGGCCTGCACAAGTTTATGAACTGGCACGGCCCCATCCTCACCGACTCGGGCGGTTTCCAGGTGTTCAGCCACAACGACGCGGTCAAGCTCACCGATGAGGGCGTGCGCTTTATTGTCAACGATTACGACGGCCGCCACGTGTTCTGGACGCCCGAGGACAACATGGAAATCGCCATGAAACTCGGCTCCGACATCTGCATGCAGCTGGACCAGTGCCCGGGCTATCCCGCCACGCGCGCCTACGTTGAGCGCGCCGTTGAGCTGTCGAGTATGTGGGCCGAGCGCTGCTATAAGGCGCATACCCGCGACGACCAGGCGCTCTTTGGCATTGTTCAGGGCGGCATGCACCTAGATCTGCGCCTGCGCTCGCTGCGCCATTTGGAGGAGTGCGGCGACTTCCCCGGTTACGGCATCGGCGGCTACTCGGTGGGCGAGGACCACGAGACCATGTTCGAGACCCTGGCACCGCTCGTAAGCGAGTACATGCCCAAGCACAAGCCACGCTACCTGATGGGCGTCGGCAACCCCACCACCCTCGTGCGCGGTGTGGGCGTGGGCATCGACATGTTCGACTGCGTGCTGCCGACGCGCACCGGCCGCATGGGCACGGCGTTCTCCAGCGAGGGTCGCCTCAACTTCCGCAACGCGCGTTTTGCGCACGACGACGGCCCCATCGATCCCACCTGCACCTGCCCGGTGTGCACGGGCGGCTACAGCCGCGCGCTCATCCGCCACATGGTCACGCAGAAGGAGATGCTCGGCGGCATTCTGCTGTCGATGCACAACATCTACTACCTGCTCAACCTTATGCAGCGTGCCCGCCAGGCCATTATCGAGGGCCGTTACGGTGCATTCGTGAGCGACTGGATGAACAGTCCTGCTGCGGTGGATTACTAAGGGCGACAGGCACGCTTGCAGGGCGTGGGCAACGGCAAAGGTTGAGCGGCAGCCGCTCGTCACATTCGCTGACGCCGGCTGCGCGACCGCTGACCGATGCCTTGCAAGCGCTTGATGCAACGTGGGTACCATACCGAATAGTTGATGTTCGGGCGGGTGTTTGGCGCATGGCGTCGACCCCGCCCGCTTTTCTTTTTCTCGATAGGAGTACCCATGATTAAGAATGAGAACGTCGAGGGCGAGCCTGCCTACGACGAGACGTACCGACGCGGTCCTGTGGTCATGCGCGGTCCCATGATTCCCAAGGACAACACCTACGCCAACCTGCTGGCGCCCGAGGAGTCGACCGACTGGTTGCATGCCGATCCGTGGCGCGTACTGCGCATTCAGGCTGAGTTTGTCGACGGCTTTGGCGCGCTTGCCGAGCTCGGGCCCGCGGTGACCATCTTCGGTAGCGCCCGCACGCCCAAGACCGATCCGCTCTACAAAGCGGCGCGTACCGTCGGGCGCAAGATCGCGCAACGTGGCGTGGCGGTCATCACCGGTGGCGGCCCCGGCATCATGGAAGCGGCCAACAGGGGAGCGGCGAGTGTCAATGGCAAGTCAGTTGGCCTGGGCATTGAATTGCCGCACGAGCAGGGGCTCAACAAATACGTAAACCTCGGTATGGACTTCCGCTACTTCTTTGTGCGCAAAACCATGTTCGTTAAGTACAGCTCGGGCGCCATCGTGTTTCCCGGCGGCTTTGGCACGCTCGACGAGATGTTCGAGGTGCTCACGCTGGTGCAGACGCACAAGGTCAAGCGCATGCCGCTCGTGCTGGTGGGCAGCGAGTACTGGCAGGGCCTGTTCGACTGGCTCAACGGCCCGGTGATGAGCGCCGGTATGATCAGCCCGCTCGATCCGGATCTGGTACACATTACCGATGACCTCAACGAGTCCGTCGACATTGCGCTCAGCGGGTTGATATAGGGCGAGCGTGCCTGTCGTTGTAGTATTGTGAATGGCAGACTGATGCTATTTAACATCAGTCTGCCATCTAAATTGGGTATACTGATGCAAAAGACGAGGCGAGGAGGTCGCGTATGTCCACTGCAACGGTTAAGCCTACGACGGTTCGCATCGAAGAGGGGCTCAAGGAGCAGGCGACTGAGTTCTTGGATACGGTTGGTCTAAGTCTCAATTCGTATCTCAACCTTGCTGTTCGGCAGCTGGTAAATCAGCGAAAGATTCCTTTTGAGATCGTAGGAAGGGCAGAGGTGCCCAACGAGGCGACGAGACGCGCCATGGTGATCGCCGAGGCTCATGAGTTGGGGATTTTGACGGACGACAGCCCGTCATTCAATAACGCTGATGAGCTTATATCGTTCCTCGATGAGGACTAGCGATGTTTGAGATTAAAGTCGAGGCTCAGTTTAAGGCGGATTACAAACGGACGATGCGCATCCATCCGCAGCTAAAAACCGAGTTTAGGGCGGCGGTCGCAGAGCTTGCAGCTCACGGCTCGCTTCCCGCGGAATATGGCGCCAATGAGCTTTCAAACCCGGGCGGCAACTACAACGGCCACATCGATTTCCATCTATCCGATGGCTTGGTCGACGTGGTCGTTCTCTACTTGCCGCATAAGACTAATCCTGTGATCCGGCTGGTCAGAATGGGCTCTCATGAGGAGCTGTTCCAGGGTCCGCAGGGCTGATTGCCGATTTCTAAGTTGCGGTGGAATAGGGATTGATTGGCGGCTAATAAGCCAAAAACAGTCCCTATTCCACCGCAACTGATGTGGGCGTCCCTAGTGAGTTGGCTGGTAGCGGGGGCAGTAGCTGATGGCGATGGCGTCGACGCCTACGTGGGTGGCGATGGTGCAGCCGATGGGGCCGGTGCCGGCGTCTACGTAATCCTGACCCGCGAGTGCCTCGTTGACAAGCTCCTGCTCCTCGGCGGCGCCGGTCGTGAGCACGCGCACGCTGGAGCCCGGATACTCGGCCAAAAATGCGAGGCAATCGGCCATGGTGTTGGTAACGATGCGCTTGGCACCGCGGCCCTTTTTTATGGCCTTGATCTCGCCCGATTTCCACTCCGGCGAAACGGCCAGGCGAATGTTGAGCATTTGCGTGAGCTGGCCGGCGAGCTTGGGCGCGCGGCCGTTCTTAACGAGATTCTCGAGCGTGCGGGGAATCAGCAGCAGGTGGGCGTCGGGCAGCGTCGCGCGGATCTGCGCCTCGGTCTCGTCCAGGCTGCGGCCGTCCTCGCGCATGGCCAGCGCGTACTCCACCAGCAGGCCCTCGGCGCCCGAGCCGGTGCGCGAGTCGATGCAGCGCACGTCGAGCTCGTGCGTCTCGGCCGTCAGGCTGGCGTTGGCGTAGCAGGCGGACCACTCGCTGCACAGCGAGATAAAGATGGCGCTATCGTGGCCGTCGGCGCGCACGCGGTCAAAGAGTTCCTTGAACTCGCCGGCACTCGGCTGCGAGGTGTGCGGCAGCTGCTCGGAGCCGGCCATGCGGGCGACGTACTCTTGGGCGGTAATCTGCACCTGGTCGAGCAGGTCCTCGCCCTCGATAATCACATGCAGCGGAATCACGTAAATGCCGAGCTCTTGGGCGCGGGCGGGGGAGATGTCCGACGTGGAGTCGGTTATGATGGCAAAAGACATAATTGCACCTTTCGTTGGGGCGCGACGGCGCCGCCTTCTGAGAGCAAAGTGCGACAAGTATAGTGGAGTCGTTCCACATTTCTAGGTTCAATTGTTGAATAGTCAACAGTTTGAAGTGTCGGTGTGGAAATCGTCAACTGGGGAAGAGGGATGCCGATGGAGGCGCTGGAGATATGCAAACGGCCGGTCGTGCTGTTTGATTTTGATGGCACGGTGGCCGATACGGGTCGGGCGGTGATGACCTCGACGCGCAAGACGCTGGCTGCACGCGGGTTTTCGGAGGCGCAGATGGGTGACCTGCGTCGCATGATCGGGCCGCCCCTGTGGAAGAGTTTTCACGACTTTTATGGCTTCTCCCGCGAGGAGTCGCTTGTGGTGGCCGACGAGTACCGCGCCTTTTTTGACGAGCTGGGACCGGAGGAGTATCCCGTGTTTGACGGGATCCCCGAGCTGCTGGATGGGTTGGTCGCCCAGGGCAAGCGCTTGGCCGTGGCGACGTCGCGCATGGAGGCAAAGTGCGTTGACATGGTGGGAGAGCTGGGACTTTCTCAGTTTGAGGCGGTGGTTGGCATGAATCCGCCGCAGGGGCGCGAGACCAAGGCCGATTCGGTCCGCGACGCGTTGGCGGCCTTGGGTGCGGCCGCGGGCGATGCCGTGATGATCGGCGATCGCTTTAACGACGTCGAGGGCGCGCACGCGATGAGCGTGCCGTGCATTGGTATCTATTCGGGCGCGGCGGCGCCGGGCGAGCACGAGGCGGCGGGTGCCGATGCAGTGGTGCACTCGGCGGCCGAGCTTGCTAAACTTTTCGCTATATAGGTATTTGATGTGAGGGGCGGGCACGCTCGCCGCTCATTGGTAAGGAGGTCGTCCATGAATCAGGTGGAGCAGAGCGTTGCCGAGTATGTCGACGAGGTCTGGGAGGATGTCGTCGCCGATATCGAGCAGCTGGTGAGTTATCCGTCCGTGGCAGTTTCTGCCGATGCGGAGCCCGGCGCGCCGTTTGGCCGCCCGGTCCGTGACGCGCTCGATTGCGCGCTCGGCATCGCGCAGAAGCTCGGCTATCAGACGAGCGACGACGAGGGCTATGTGGGAATCGCCGATATCCCGGGCCGCGGCGACAAACAGCTCGCGACTATCTGCCACGTGGACGTGGTTCCCGCCGGCCCTGGCTGGAACACCGACCCGTTCACCATGGAGCGCCGCGAGGGCTGGCTGCTCGGTCGCGGCGTGATTGACGACAAGGGCCCGGCGGTATTGTCACTCTACGCCGGCGCCTACTTGCTCAAGCACGGCATTGTTCCGCGCTACACCTTCCGCGCGCTGCTGGGCTGCGATGAGGAAGTGGGCATGTCCGACGTTCACCATTATCTGGAGAACAACGCAGACCCCGACTTTTTGTTTACGCCCGATGCCGAGTTCCCGGTCTGCAATGCTGAGAAGGGCCAGTTTGGGGCGACGTTCGTGAGCCCCAAGATCGACGGCGGGCGCATTGTGTCCTGGAGCGGTGCCGAGGCGAGCAACGCCATTCCGTCGCAGTCTATCTGCGAGCTCGCGATTGCCGCCGATGAGCTGCCGGCGCCGGTCGAGAATGCTGACCGCCTGGAGATCACGGCTCTCGACAATGGTCATGTGCAGATTTTCGCCCACGGTATTGGCGGTCACGCCTCGATGCCCGAGGGGACGATCAATGCCGTCGGCCTGATCGTGTCGTATCTGCGCGAGGCCGAGGACGCGTTTGGTGCACGCGACGAGCGCCTGCTGACGCCTGCCGAGCACGAGTTCGTCAAGTTCCTGGCCTTTGTGCATGCGGATGCCTATGGTCGCGGCCTGGGTATCGACGCGACGAGCCCAGCGTTTGGCCCGCTTACCTGCAACGCTGGCGTCATCCGTGTGGCGGATGGCCATATCGAGCAGGTCATCGACGTGCGCTTCCCCGACAGCACGAGTGCCGATACCATCCGCGAGCAGCTCGAGCCGCTCGTGGGCCGTTTTGGCGTGACGTGCCGTGTGGGTCGTGCGAAGGTGCCGTTCTCGGTGTCTGCCGACGATCCGGCCGTGAAGGCGCTTATCGATACCTATAACGAGTTCACCGGCAAGCATGCCGAGCCCTTTGCCATGGGCGGCGGCACGTACGCGCGCAACTTTGCCCGCGCCGTCTCGTTTGGCCCCGAGGAGACCGGCCTGGAGCTGCCCGCATGGGGCGGCCAGATGCACGGCCCCAACGAGTGCGCCAACGAGGAACAGCTCAAGCAGGCGCTCAAGATCTATATTGTTGCGATCCTCCGTTTGAATGAATTAGAGCTTTAGGGTTACGCGGTTTTACCAAACCGCGTAACAGCTCGACGCTGCAAACGCCCCCAAGCGGCAATCTGACGTTCAATCGTCGGTCGCGTACAAAAGTACGCTTCCCTCCTCTTTCACGTCACCTTGCTCGCTTAGGGGCGTTTTCGCTGACTTATGCTCAACCTGTGGGGTTTCCAAGGTAGTCCTTGGGGACGTTCTTAAATGACTAGTCAAACAAGAACGTCCATTACAGTCGAAATTGTCAGCCCGGGCCCGTCTCGGGCTACGATTGAGGCGCGCCCAGAACGGGCCGCCGACCGGGC
>JAGZGX010000011.1:0-65855 GCA_018367075.1 Collinsella sp. | reverse complement strand
CCGGCATCGGCCCGAGGACCGCGGCGCAGCTCGCGGTGTCGGTCGACATCGGGAGGTTCCCGGACCACGACCACCTGGCCTCGTACTGCGGCATAGCCCCGAGGGTGAGGAGCTCCGGAACGTCGGTGAGGTCGGTCAGGGCGTCCAGGCGCGGCGACGCGAGGCTCAAGTCCCTGCTGATCTTCTCGTGCAACAGCCTGGTGAGGTCCTCGGGGCGCTACGGCGAGTACTACCGGGCCTGCAGGGCGCGGGGGGAAGCGGCTCAGGGCGATATACGCCGTGATGCGCGACCGGGTGCCCTACCGGGAGTAGCCCCGACGGTTGACAAAACTATAGGAACACCCAACGACTATCTTTTAGCAGGTCTGGATCATGGCAATGCCGATGTTTTGGCACCGACAGCGAGCGCCTACCAGAGCGAACAAATTGGCATGAAAAGAGGACGGCATAGACCTTCTGGTCATGCCGTCCTCTTTGAATGACAAGTTGTCGCTCTGGTGGGCGCGCAGCGTCAACTAGTTACGCGGTTTGGTAAAACCGCGTAACCCAACTAGAAGCGGTTACCGCGGAAGCCGCCACCGTTGCGGCCGCCACGGTCGCCACCGCGACCGCCGCGGTCGTTACCACGGTTGCCGCCGAAGCCGCCACGGTTGCCGCCGCGGTCGCCATAGCCACCACGGTTGCCACCAAAGCCGCCGCGACCGCCACGGTCGCCGCCACGGTCACCAAAGCCGCCACGGCCGCCACGGTCGCCACCGCGACCGCCGCGGTCGCCACCACGGCCACCACGATCGCCAAAGCCGCCGCGGCCGCCACGGTCGCCGCCACGGCCACCACGGTCGTCACGGCCGCCGCGAGGACCGCGATCCTCGTCCAGGCCCATGGCGACGAGCGGAGCGATAACCTTATCGAGAGCGGCCATCAGCTCGGTGGCCTCCTCGTAAGAAAGCTCGGGCAGGAGCTTCTCCTTCTTGTTGGCAAGCTCGACCAGGCCCTCAGCGGCATCCTCGGCGGCGAAGACAACAATCTTGCGCATATCGCCCTCGGCGTCGTCGATGCGGCCGACCAGATCGGCAGCCTCGGCCTCGGCCATCAGGCCATCGAGCTCACGAAGGCGCATGCCCAGCAGGTCGGACATTTCCTTCTGCTCCATCTTGGGCTTGAGGTCAAGAAGCTTGATGGCGCGCTCGATGTTCGCCATGCGCTCGGCCTTGGCCTCCTCCTCCTTGGAAATAGCAAAGCGACGGCTACGCAGCAGACGGGCGGCCTTCTGCATCTTGTCCATCAGCTCTTCGTCATCGTAATCAACGGCGGCCTCGACAACCTCGGCCTCCTCCTCGGCGGAAACCTCGTCAGCAACCTCAACCTCGGCAGCTTCGGTTTCCACGGTCTCGACTGCCTCGACCTCGGCAGCCACGGTCTCGTTCTCGGTCTCGTTCATGATCTCTTCGTTCTCGGACATGAGACTCCTTCTTGGCCCTCTCGGGCATCATCGCCCCATTCGCGGGGCCCGTCGCGCACTCTTTGCGCTTTAAACATTCATGCCTCTCGGCAAAACGTCCATTAGTTTATGGTGTCGCCATCCAATCTAGCTGCAGAATCTATGTGCACACATTAATGCGACATGTGCGACTCGCGACGAGCGTACACCAGCGACGTCGCGAACCCGACCACGGCAATTACAGCCGCCACACGCACGGCAGCTGCAAATCCAATCGCCTGGGCAACGTCGGACGCAGCGCCAGCGGCGCCGGCGGTCGCGGCAGAACTCGAGAGCAGGCCGATAAACAGCGACGGGCCAAACGATGCGGCAATCATGTTCCACGTGTTGAGCAATGCCGTTCCGTGAGGATGCTCAGCGGCAGGCAGCGTCTCCAAGCCGGCCGTCTGCGAGGGACTCAGCACCAGGCCGACTCCGGCATACACCACAACGGTCAGCGCCACGACAACGCCGATGTTCATGCTTGCCGCCGTCATCGAGATTGCAATCTGTCCCACGGCAATCAGGGCAAAGCCGACCGGCAGCAGCGGCCATGCGCCACGGGAGTCCATCACGCGTCCGCCCACAATCGAGGTCACGGCGTTGCAGGCAATCGCCGGCAAAATGAGCAGGCCCGCAACAAGTGCGGTCATGCCGTATGCGCCCTCAAAATAGAGCGGCAACAAAACGCTCATCGAGAACGTCGTCATCATCGACACCACCACAAGCAGGCACGCAGGCCAAAAGCGACCGCTCGCCATGGGACGCACGTTAAGCACCGGATGCTCGAGCTTGAGCTGACGGGCCGCAAACAGGCCGAGCAGCACAATGGCGGCGAAAAGCGCCACGATGCCGGCAATCGGATTGGTCGAGAACTCGCCTACGGAATACACGAATGCCGTAATGCCGGCGGCGAGCAAAACAACCGACAGAATATCAAGCGTGGTGCTCGAGCGCTCTCCGACATTCTGAACAAGCTTAACGCCCGCCGCAGCGACCACAATGCCGCCCACCAGCGGCACTACGAACACCGCCCTCCAGCCGAACAACGTGCACATAAGACCGCTGATTACGGGTCCAAACGCCGGCCCTAGCGTAATGCAGGCGCCGCCCAGGCTCAGATACAGACCGAGCTTCTCGCGCGGGGCGCAAGACAGCACCACGTTCATCATGAGCGGGAACAAGATGCCCGATCCCGCAGCCTGCAAAATACGACTTGGCAGCAAAACGCTAAACGACGGAGCGACCAGGCACAGGACTTCGCCGGCGACCATGCATCCGCATGCGAAAAACAGCAGCTTGCGCGTCGAGAAACGGCCGGACAGGAAGGCCATGATGGCCGTAAAAATCGACGTCACGATCATGTAGCCCGAGACGAGCCACTGTGCCGTGGTGGCACTCACCGAAAAGGCTGCCATAATGTCGTGCAACGCCACGTTAATGATGTTCTCGTTAAACGCGGCAACAAAGGCTGCAATATACATTACGACGAGAATCGCCGCAGAGGCCGATGGCGTTACTTGAACTTGTTGCTGAGATTTGCTCCCCATGCATTTCCTTCCTCTTGGAACGACAGTCGCATCGCCCCAGAGGAACAGTCCAGGGCGAAAAATGAGCCCTAGACTTACGCCAGACGCCGTACACGACGAATCTGGCAACATGGTCCAACGTTGAAAGATTGTAACGCGGACGCGCAGCTTTCCTTCCGCGCTATTATTAAAAGTCCACGAAAGCATAAGACATGAGGAGCCCGCCATGATTAAGCCCATCATGAAATCCGAGTTCTTTTTGCGCCTGCCTTCCGAAGACGCGGGACCCGACGATGCCGTGACCGGGCAGGATCTCCTGGATACACTCCACGAGCATGAGCACGAGTGCGTGGGGCTCGCCGCCAACATGATCGGTGTGCGCAAGCGCATCATCTGCGTAAAGGACGGCAACAGGACACTCCTGATGTACAACCCTCAAATTCTTGAGCAGGTCAATGCCTATCAGACGAGCGAAGGATGCCTCTCGCTGATCGGCGAGCGCCCCTGTACCCGCTATCGCCGCATTAAGGTTGAGTATTTGGACGAGAACTTCGTCCACCGCATCAAAAACTTCTCGGGCTACACCGCCGAGATCATCCAACACGAAATCGACCACTGCAACGGGATCGTTATTTAGTTCCGCCGATTCAAGAAAGCTCCCTGCAGCAAAGCAACTGCAGGGAGCTTTTCATAGTGCGGAACTTCTATCCCACTAGCTCTGGCGGTAATGGTCAAAGAAGTCGGCGAGGTCTTCGAGCGACTCTTTGAGCACTTCCATGCGCGGCAGGTACACGATGCGGAAGTGATCGGGCTCGGCCCAGTTAAAGCCGCCGCCGCGCGTGATCAGAATCTTCTTCTCGTGCAGCAGGTCGAGGGCAAACTGCTCGTCATCGGTGATGTTGAACTTCTTAACATCCATCTTGGGGAAGATGTAGAACGCCGCACGCGGCTTAACCACCGAGATGCCGTCAATCTTGCTGAGTGCCTCATACACAAAGTTGCGCTGCTCGTAGACACGGCCGCCGGGACGGATGTAGTCGTTAACGGACTGATGGCCACCGAGTGCCGTCTGAACGATCGACTGAGCCGGCACGTTGGAGCACAGGCGCATGTTGGAGAGCATGTTGATGCCCATGATGAAGTCGCTCATGCAGCGCTGGTTGCCCGAAAGCACCATCCAGCCTATACGATAGCCCGCAATCATGTGCGACTTGGAAAGGCCACTAAAGGTAACGCAGGGCAGGTCGGGGGCGAGCGAGGCAATCGAGACGTGCTCGTAGCCGTCCATGCACAGGCGGTCGTAGATCTCATCGGCAAAAATCATCAGCTGATGCCTGCGTGCAACCTCGACGATGCCCTCGAGCACCTCGCGCGGATAGACGGAACCCGTGGGGTTGTTGGGGTTGATGATGACGAGGGCTTTGGTCGCGCTCGTGATCTTGGACTCCATATCCTCCAGGTCGGGATACCAATCCGCCTGCTCATCGCACAGATAGTGCACGGGATGACCACCGGCAAGTGTTGCGCACGCCGTCCAGAGCGGATAGTCGGGGCTGGGGATCAGAATCTCGTCGCCATTGTCGAGCAGCGCGTTCATCGAAAGCTGAATGAGCTCGGACACGCCGTTGCCTGTGTAGATATGCTCCATCTGAACGTTGGGCAGACCCTTGATCTGCGAATACTGCATAATCGCCTTGCGCGCGGAGAACAGGCCGCGCGAGTTGGAATAGCCTTCGCAGTCGGGCAGCTGCTGGCGCATGTCCTTGATAACCTCGTCGGGCGTGCGGAAACCGAAGGGCGCCGGGTTGCCGATATTGAGCTTGAGGATGCGCTCGCCTTCGTCCTCCATACGGGCAGCCTCGTCGACGACGGGGCCGCGCACGTCATACAGAACGTTCTCGAGTTTGGTGGATTTGGAAAAAGTACGCATGGTGGTGCTCCTTGGAATTTGAGCTGAGGGATGGGGTTCGGGCTTGGAAACGTTGCGGGACGATGATGCCTCGCCCTGATCGGCGTCACCGGCGAGCAGCCAGGTAACATCGACCTCCAAGATGCGGGCGAGCAGCTCTGCCACGTCGCGCCGCGGAATCGTCTTGCCGCTCACATATTGGCTCATCTGACTCTTGCCGAGTTTTTTGCCGAGCATCTCCGATGCGCGGATTACGTCCGACTGGCGAACGTCGCGATCGGACATAGCCTGTCGCAGGCGATTACTAAACGTCTCTTGGGCCACAGGAACCTCCTTGCTGGCAAAGTTCAATTTATAGAACACGAATTGAACCAAGGTTCAATTTAGCAAGCAGTATAGCGCCGTACCTCATTCGAAAGTTCAATTTCATAAGAAAACGTACCGAACTTCGAGATTTGCCCAAAGCGGACAATGACGTGCACGCGTTTAGAGGTATTCAAGGAATCGAGCGGCGGCAAGCGAAACGTCGGCCGTGCGATATATCGCATTGATCTGCCGATGGGGATGCCCCTCGAGCGGACGCACGGCAACATCGAACTGACAGCGGCGCAAGATGAGCGCAGGAAGAACGCTCACGCCCAGGCCATCCTCCACCATAGCCATAATCGCATAGTCATCCCAGGTCGACAGCTTGGAGCGCACCGTCAGCCCCGCCCGACGAAACAGCGGCGTAATCTCATCATCGGTGCCGCGTTCCAGCAGAATAAACTGCTCGTTGGCCAAATCGGCAAGAGAGACGACCTCTTCAGTGGCAAGCAAAGAGTCTGCCGGCACTACCGCCATCAACTCGTCGCGCACCAAAGACCGCGACGTCATGCCATTTTCTCGGGGCTCATGCGGGATAAAGCCCAGATCGCAGCGGCCCTCTGCCACCCATTGTTCAATCTCTGAATAGTCGCCCATCAGCAGCTCGTAATCAATGTCTGGATAATCGGCACGAAAACGAGCAATCACCGGCGGCAGCACGTGGGTCGCCACGCTCGAAAACGTACCGATGCAGATTTTGCCGCGCATGAGCCCACGCATCTCATCCACGCGTCGCTGCAAGCGAACGAATTCCTCGCAGAGCGCCTCGACAGCCGGCATGACCTGTCGCCCGTCAGCAGAAAGAGCCACGCCCTCGCGACTGCGGTCGAGCACCTTAAAGCCCCAATCGGCCTCAAGATCGGCCACCATACGGCTCACGCCCGATTGCGAATAGCTCAGGCGCTCGGCGGCGCGCGTAAAGCTTCCGGCGCGCACTGTCTCGAGCAGCACCTGCATCTTTTGAATATTCGTTTCCACGGCAGTCCTCCATCCTTGCATGAGCTTTTGTCATGTCAGCCATGCATTATATTCGCTTTTCTTCTAAAGCCAGTTCACCCATAGTGAAGTTGCTCGGATATAGAGGGGATGTCAGCGCATGAACAACGGTCTGTTTACGTACTTAGCAGCATTGCTATTGTTTGGCTCCAACGGCATCATCGCCGCTGCCATCGCACTGCCGAGCTCCGATATCGTGCTACTACGCACGTTTTTGGGCGCACTCTCGCTTGTCACCATCCTCGCCATCACCCAACGCCATAAGTTGCAGGCGCCATCTCGCCCCCGCGAAGCCGCAGCCCTCCTCCTCTCGGGAGCCGCGCTGGGCGCCAGCTGGATTTTTCTGTTCCGCGCCTACCAGACGATCGGCGTCGGCGTATCCTCGCTGCTGTACTACTGCGGCCCCATCATTGTCATGGCGCTCTCCCCGCTCATCTTTGGCGAAAAGCTGACCGGAGGCAAAATCGCCGGCTTTATCGCCGTTGCTTGCGGTGCTTTTCTCATTGCAGCGCAAGGTCTAGGCGGCAATATGCCCATTGCGGGTATCGCCTGCGGCATCGCCTCGGCATTTTGCTATGCGCTGATGGTCATCGCTAGCAAGGGTGCGCCACACATCGAAGGCCTCGAGAACTCCACGCTCCAGGTGAGCGCCGCCTTTGTGACCGCACTGGTCCTCACGCTCATCACGCAGGGCGCTCCCTCGTTCCTGTCCGCCGGCGTCGCCGCCAGTATTGATTGGCACGCCGTCGCTATGCTCGGCGTCGTCAACACCGGCATTGGTTGCCTGCTCTACTTTAGCGCCGTCGCCAAGCTGCCCGTCCAGACCGTCGCCGTCGTCGGCTACCTCGAGCCGCTTTCGGCGGTCGTGTTCTCGGCCGCCCTTTTGGGTGAAGCCATAACACCGGTCCGCCTGCTGGGCGCCGCGCTTATCATCGGCGGCGCGATTTTTTGCGAACTCGCCGGCAAACGCGCAAACGCCAAGGCTGGCATCGCCCAGACAGTACGTGCTTAAAAAGCCCCTGCTTTGAAATGCTACCTGCGTAGATAAATAATCCCCAGCTGAGGATTATTGTCTAAAATAACCCGATGTGCCAAACTGCTCTTGTATGTATAAAGACGGCATAAAGATTATCTGTCCTAGACAGATAACCGGATGTCAAAGGGAGTCCACGTGGCACACAACAAACTGGAGGCAAGCCCCCAAGACCAGCGTGGTCAAGGCGGGCACGGAGCCATCCCCCTCTCCGCTGGCATGCTGCTCGTAACGCTCGGCGTCGTCTATGGCGACATCGGCACGAGCCCCATGTACACCATGAAATCAATCGTCGCCAACAACGGCGGCATCGGTACCGTCAGCGAAGACATGATCTTGGGAGCGCTTTCGCTTGTCATCTGGACCATGACGCTCGTGACCACGGTCAAGTACGTGGTTATCGCCATGAAGGCCGATAACCACAACGAGGGCGGCATCTTCGCCCTGTTTAGCTTGGTGCGCAAAGTGGCGCCGTGGCTGATCCTTCCCGCCATGATCGGCGGCGCGGCGCTGCTCGCCGACGGCATCCTCACCCCCGCCGTCACGGTTACCACGGCCATCGAGGGCTTGCGCACTATCGAGTGGGGCCACGCGCTTTTGGGTGACGGCCAGACCAACGTAATCATCATCACCATCATCATTATCTGCGGCCTGTTTGCCATGCAGCGCGCCGGTACCTCGTCGATCGGCAAGCTGTTCGGCCCGCTCATGACGCTGTGGTTCCTGTTCCTGGCAGGCGCCGGCCTGTTCAACATGCTCGGCAACCTGTCCATCTTGCGTGCGCTCAACCCCATCCGCGGCATCATGTTCCTGTTCTCGCCCATCAACCACTCGGGCATTATGGTGCTCGGCTTTGTCTTTCTGTCGACGACCGGTGCCGAGGCCCTCTACTCGGACATGGGCCACGTTGGCAAGGCAAACATCTATGCATCCTGGCCGTTTGTTAAGGCGGCCCTTATCCTCAACTACCTGGGTCAGGGCGCTTGGCTGCTCGCCAATAACTCCAACCCCCAGATGCTCGCGATGGATATCGTCAACCCGTTCTACATGATGCTTCCCGAGCCCCTGCGCCCCTTTGCCATCGTGCTTTCGGCCGTAGCGGCCATCATCGCCTCGCAGGCGCTCATCACCGGCTCGTTCTCGCTGGTATCCGAGGCAACGCGCCTCAACCTTATGCCGCACCTGCGCATCCACTACCCCAGCGACACCAAGGGCCAGCTCTATATTCCGCTCGTCAACAACATCATGTGGGTCGGCTGCATCTTCATCGTGCTGCTGTTCCAGAACTCCGAGCGCATGGAGAGCGCCTACGGCCTCGCCATCACCGTGACCATGCTCATGACCACGACGCTTTTGACGAGCTATATCGCCGGCATCCTCAAGCACAAACTGGGTGCCTGCGTCTTCGCACTGCTCTTTGGCGCCATTGAGCTGTGCTTCTTTGCCTCGTGCCTCACCATGTTCTTTGACGGCGGCTATGTCATGATCTTCTTGGCCGCGCTGCTGTTTGGCCTTATGTACGTGTGGCGCCGCGGCACCGCCATCGAGCGCACGCAGACCATCCTGCTGCCCGTCTCCAAGTACATTGACCAGCTCGACCGCCTGCGCAACGACGAGACCTATCCCGTGCTTGCCGACAACCTGGTGTTCCTCACCAACAGCCCCGACCCGCTCACGCTCGACCGCGATGTGCTCTATTCCATCTTGGATAAGCATCCCAAGCGCGCCAAGGCATACTGGTTCATCAACGTGTACGTTACCGATGAGCCCTATACGCACGAGTATTCCGTCGAGACCTTTGGCACGGACTTCCTGTTCCGCGTGCGCCTGGACCTGGGCTTTAAGGTCAACCAGCGCATCAATGCCTACCTGCGCCAGATCGTTGGCGACCTGATGGCATCGGGTGAGCTGCCGCCGCAGCATCACACCTACTCCATCTACGAGACACGCGGCAACGTGGGCGACTTCCGTTTTTGCATGCTGCGCAAGATGCTCGCCCCCGAAACGGACATCAACCGCAACGACCACCGCGTGATGGCCATCAAGTACGCCGTCCGCCGCGCCTGCGGAAGCCCGGCACGCTGGTACGGTCTAGAGAACTCGGCCATCATCATCGAGTACGTGCCCCTCTTTGCCCGCATGCGCCCGGCAGTCAAACTCGTGCGCACCCAGGTGCCGCTCGAAGTTCAGATCGAGGAAGCCGAGGAAATGGAAGTCGACATCTTCTCGGACGACTTGGTCAACGGCAACGAGGCCGGTAGAAACATGAACGTCGATCCCACCGAGCTGCTCGAGAGCGTCGCCGATACGCCCGAACAGCAACAGCTCGACGGCCTCGAGAGCGAACAACTCAACGACGTCAACTTCTAGTGACGTCACAAATCAACGACAGCGGCCCTGCACCTCACGAGAGACGCAGGGCCGCTTTGCATTGCAGTAAAGCTAGCGGCTACGAACGGCGTGGCTCGGGAACCACGAGCCTATCGGAGCTCGCGCCCTCGGCATCCATCAGGCTCACGTAGCGAATCGACGGATCCCCATACATCGCGTAGTAATAATTGCCCGTGCGCGCGCTAAAGCATCCGGTGTAGATAGTCTTCTCGAACTTGCCATCGCCCATCCTGGACGCTCCCTCGATCATCACCACGCCCTCGAGCGAGCGGAACATGCGAACGACGTTTTCGGTCTCGCTCTCCTTTTGTGGGTAATTGGCATTGAGGTACGCCGCCTTTACAAAACGGCTCGGCGAATAGCAATCGCCCGGAATGCCGCGCATGCCGGCACCGGCTCCATAGGGCTTAAGCTCGGCGCCACGCCATGTCGCCGTCTGCGGAAAATCGCTTGTGGCGGTGATATAGGTGCGGAGGTTTTCCATGTGCCACGGGAAGGTGGGCTGATTGGCGAGGGTGTCGACCGGATCGCCGTATACATGCAGGCCGTCAGCCATCATCTCGACCACGATGCTACGCTGGCTGTCGCCGATAATCCAATGGAGCAGCGACACGCCCAGCCCCTCTCCGGCAGATTTGGCGACAATCACCGTATCGCGCAGCGCAGCCTCGACCTCATCGACCGTCGAGAACGTCGCTGCCACCCACAGGGGAAACTCATAGGCCGCGATATTGGTCTTGCCGTCGACAGGGTCCTCGGCATACTCGGCATAACCCGGGAAATTGAGACCCGCCACGGCAAGGCCTGCATCGTTGCCGCAATCGAAGAACATAGGGTAGTTCTTGTAATCGATGCACATACCGATCACCGCGTGTGCCGCTGTCGCGTCGTCGATAAACGAATACGGAATGTGAAACCCGCGCGGCATCACGCGAACCTGTTGGCCGTAGTCAAAGCTCCAGTCGAGATTGCGGCCCAGATACATGTGGCCAGAATTATCGGTAAATCGAATACTCGTACACATAGCGCCTCCTAGCTTTACGTTCTTGCTAATTTCATTGTCTCCAAACAAAAAGGCGCTAAACACAAAAGCCCGGACATGACAACAATGTCATGCCCGGGCCAAAAGAGACGAAGTGCGGTGCTTTGGTCCCCTTAGACCAACTTTCCAAGACAGTGGTCAATCATGTGTTGAATCATCTGTGCCTCGAAGCCCACAAAGTCCTGCTTGCGCTCGCGCATCTTGCCGTCGACGATCACGTCATAAGCGACCTTGCACTTGATATAGCGCGTGGACTTGGTGATCTCCTCGTGCGTCAGGCAGCTCTCCTCCATCTTGCTGGCGCCCAGGCCAAACACCAGACGGGGGTTGTAGAGCACGTGGGGCTCGCCGGCATCGTCCAGGTAGACGCAAACCTTCTTGGTGACGCCAATCTGGTTAGCGGCAAGGCAGCCGGCATCGTCGAGCGACTTGATGGTATCGATCAGATCCTGAGCAACCGACTCGTCCTCGACGGTCGCAACCTCGCAACGCTGGGACAGGATAGCCTCGTCGTGGCAAAGCTCTTTAATCATACGTTCCTCCATAGGGGTCGTTGTAACCGCTTAAGTATACGGTACCCACACATTTTCATACGGAAAATACCGCCCGTCCGTTACAAAGCGCCGAACATCAACATGCGAGGAACAACAGCGTCGTAAAGGGGCTATAGTAGTTGAGTTCGTGTCAATCGGCCTAAACTCGGGGCCGAACAAGGAAAGGGTATGCATGGACGAACTTTTTCACGTCAGTGAGCGCAAGTCCACAATCGGGACCGAACTCCGCGCTGGACTGACAACATTCCTGGCGATGGCCTACATCATCGCCGTCAACCCCGCGGTGCTCTCGGGCGCTGGCATCGATGCGGGAGCGCTCGCCTGCGCCACCTGCCTGGGCGCCGGCATCATGACCATCTGCATGGGCATCTTCGCCAACCGCCCGCTCGCCTGCGCGTCGGGCTTAGGCGTCAACGCGATGATCGCCGGAATCACCACCACCGTCTGCGGCGGTGACTGGCACGTGGCCATGAGCGTCATCTTCCTCGAGGGCGTCGTCATCTTGCTGCTCGTGCTTTGTGGTCTGCGCGAGGCCATCATGGACGCCATCCCGGTTGTCCTGCGTCACGCCATCTCGGTGGGTCTTGGCCTGTTTATCGCCATGATCGGCCTGTGCGACGCTGGCATCATCACCGCTGGCGCCGGTACGCTCGTCGGCCTGGGCGACATCGCCTCCCCCACCTTTATCGTCGGCATCATCTCCATCGTCGTGACGGTTGCCCTGGCTTCCCGCAACGTGCCGGGCTCGTTGCTCATCGGCATCATCGTCGCCGTTATCGCCGGTATCCCCCTAGGTGTGACCCAGGCTCCGACCGGTATCATCGCCCCGCTCGACTTCTCGAGCATCGGTGGCCCCATCGCCGACGCCGGCGGCGTGCCCGCCATCGTCAAGGTCCTTACCGACCCCGCGCTCCTCGTCATCTCGTTCTCGCTGCTCATGAGTGACTTCTTCGACACCATGGGCACCGCGATGGCCGTGGCCAAGCAGGGCGAGTTCCTCACCGACGACGGCAACGTCGAGAATATCAAGGAAATCCTGATCGTCGACTCCGCCGCCGCCGCTGTGGGCGGTTTCATGGGCGTCTCCTCCATCACCACCTTCGTCGAGTCCACTTCCGGCGCCGCCGACGGTGGCCGCACGGGCCTCACCTCCGTCACCACCGGCGTGCTGTTCATTCTCGCCGCGTTCTTCTCCCCCATCGTCACCATCGTTTCCAGCGCCGCCACCTGCGGTGCTCTGGTCTACGTCGGCTACCTCATGATGAGCGAGGCCTCCGAGATCGACTGGTCCGACGTGTCTCAGGGTTTCCCGGCGTTCATGATTGTCGCCGGCGTGCCCTTCACCTACTCCATCTCTGCCGGCATTGGCCTGGGCTTTATCGCCTACGTGATCGTCGCGCTCTTTAAGGGCGAGGCCTCCAAGATCAAGCCGCTCATGTGGATCGCAGCCCTCGCCTTCCTCGTCTACTTCTTTGTAGCGTAGGCGCAAGGTTCGCAATATCAAACAGCAAAGCGCGGAGTCGCATCGAGCGGCTCCGCGCTTTTCTTTTAAGCCCAGGCAACGCACGGACGCGCGATGTATTGCTTCCCAAGTTTTGGACATTTTGCCCTCCAAACGGCACTACCGCCGGCTACATCCTGCAGATATGCTGGGCGTAATCGCATAGGCCCTATGAGGATGGGAGTAACCATGGCCGCCTTGTTCACGACCCCCAAGCGCAATGACAAAACCTCTGGAGCCCATTTTGTCGAGCCCGACGTGCGCCGTCGCACGTTGCTCGCACACGGCAGCTGGCGCCGCGTGACACGCCGCATCGTCTGCGGCCTGGCCTGCGCGCTCACGGTGAGCTCGCTGCTCATGCCGAGCGTCTCGCTCGCGGCCGAGTGGGTGGACGTCGGCGGCACCCAGTACAACGCCGGCACCGCGGCAGGCGACGAGGCCGGCACCTGGAGCTGGGACGGCGCCGACGATATGAAGCTCAACGGCTATAACGGCGGTGCAATCAATGCTGCAGGCAAGCTCAACATTGCGTACGAGGGCAAGAACACCGTGAAAACCGAGCCCGATTACACCGGAGCCGCCATCAAAGCGCAGGATGGCACTAACCAGATAGCGGAGTTGAACATAACGAGCTCGAATAGCACGGATGAGCTCAATGTGACAGCCGAGGCCGATGCAATTAAATCCACAGGCGACCTCTCCATTTCTGGCCCAGGCACTGTGAACACCACGAGCACTACTTCCGACGGAATTGAGGCAAAGGGCGACCTCTCTATCACGGGCTCGGGCACCGTGAATGCAACGGGCGGTACCGAAGGTATCCAATCCAAGGACAAGACCACCATCGATTCCTCTGGCACAGTGATCGCTAAAGGAAACGAAAGTTACGGCATCTCCGCGGGCAGTGACCTCATCATCAAAGGCGGTGGCAAGGTAGAAGCAAGCTCGATAGAAGAAGCGGCGATTTGGGCTGAAGACGGCATCAACATCTCAGGCGGCAGCCAGGTTAAGGCAAACTCCGAGGAGGATCTTGCCGTCGACACTGAGGGCAGTCTCGCGGTCACGAACGCCTCCCTTGACGCAAGCGGTGTTGAATATGGTGTCTATGCCTACAAGGGCGTTACGCTCGATCACGCGACCGTGACGGTCCGTACAAGCGCGAGCGGCGGCCAGGCCATCGCCCTCATCACTGACGGGGACGACATCGTCATCAAGAATGGTTCCATCGTGGACGCGTTCGCGGAAGGCAAATTCTCGGTTGCAATCTCAACCAGAAACCACCAGCCAAACGTCGCTGGCGGCCACATCTACATCAGCGACTCCGTTGTTAAGGCTATAGCCCGCTATGTCGAGACCGGTGGCGATGGCCCCGATCACTACAGCAACGACCAAAGCGGCGGGGTCATCCCTGAGCCTAGGGGTCTGAACATCGGTATCTTCGCCCAGACCTACGAGGGCATCACGCCCGCGAGTATCTCGATCGTCCGCAGCAAGCTCACGGCTGAGGGAGACACGGCGGCAATCTTCGCTCTTGCCATAAGCGAAGATGGCAAGGCGATCGGCACCATCAAGATCGAAGGCGCTCCCATCCAGACGCCCGCAGGCGGCAAGATCATTAACTATCACTACGAAGAAGAGTACGGCCCCAGCATCTCCTACGAGGCAGGTCAAACCATCGGCACGGGTGACGCCACGATCGACTCCCCCTATGACGCCGCTGTCGCCAAGAGCACGGTCATCGTGCCTCCCGAGGAGACAAAACCCGAGGAGAAGCCCGGCGAGACCAAGCCCGAGGGTTCCAAGTCCGAGGGCACGAAGACGACCAAGACCGTTGCAGTTGCAGCCACGGGAGCCAAGACCACCGGCAAGCTCGCGGCAACCGGCGACGCCTCGAGCGCAGCCATCGTGGCAGCCGCCCTTGCAGGAACAGCCGCCATCGCCGCGGGCGCCGTGGTGAGCCGCAAGCGCTCGTAAACACTTTTTCGCACGGGACGGGTGGATCGCGGCCCTTGCCTTCCTCGTCTACTTCTTCGTAGCGTAAGGGCAAGGCTGCAAAAGCTGAACAATAAAGCGCGGAGTCGCCATGCGGCCCCGCGCTTTTCTTTTAGCGCCGGTCCCTGCGCCGGCGTGCGGCCTATTTCTCCCCCATTTTGGCCATTTTGCCCTCCAAACGGCACTACCGCCGGCAACATCCAGCAGATACGCTGAATCTAGTCGTATAGGCCCTATGAGAACGGGAGCAACCATGGCAGCCTTGTTCACGGCCCCCAAACGCAATGACACTACCGCCGGAACCCATGTTGCCGAACCCGACGTTCGCCGTCGCATAGGACTCGCGCACGGCAGCTGGCGCCGCGTGACGCGCCGCATCGTCGCGGGCGCCGTGTGCGCACTCACGGTGAGCTCGCTGCTCATGCCGAGCGTCTCGCTCGCAGCGGAATGGGTCAAGGTCGGCGGCAACAAGTACAACACCGCGGCGAGCGACGAGGCCGGTACCTGGTCGTGGGACGGCGCCGACGACTTGAAGCTCAACAACTATAACGGCGGCGAGATCCAGGCCGCAGGCAAGCTCAACGTGAATTACTCGGGAACCAACATCGTCACTGCCGAATGGATCGAAAGCATCAACGTTTCTCATGGCACTAACGAGAATGCCGAGCTCAATATCCAAGGCGACGAGGGCGGCACGCTCAGCGTGACATCTACTGAGGACGCTATCCTCTCCACGGGTAATATCAACATCGACGGAGCCGGATCCGTCAACGCCACGAGCACTGGGTTTGATGCCATCAATGCCGGAGGTGATCTCGCTATCAAAGGTTCGGGCAACGTCAACGCCACGGGTGCATCGGATGGCATCAGGGCAAACGGCAATATCACGATTGACGACAGCGGAGCCGTCACCGCCAGGGCTACCAAGGACAAGGGTATTGGAGCCGACAAGAACCTCACCATCAAGGGTGGCGGGACGGTCGAGGCAAGCTCAGCCGATGGTGAGGCCCTTTGGAGCGGCGGCAATATCAACATCTCGGACGGCAGCCAGGTCAAGGCAAGCTCCGAGAAAGACGCGGCCGTCGAGGCCAAGGGCAGCCTCGCAGCCACAAACGCCTCCCTCAACGTAAACGGTGTTGAATATGGCGTCTATGCCCACAAGGGCATCACCCTCGATCATGCAAACGTGACGGTCCGTGCAAGTAAAGGCAGATACGGTGGCGCCAACGCCCTCTTCACCTACCAGGACGACATCGTCGTCAAGAACGGCTCCACCGTGGACGCGTTTGCGGAAGGCGAGGTTTCGGCTGCATTCTCCACCAGAAACGATCGACCCAACGAGAAGGGCGGCCACATCTACATCAGCGACTCCGTTGTCAAGGCCATAGCCCGCTATGTCGAGAACGGCGACGGCCCCATCCCCTACAGCGAAAACCAAGATGGCGAGACGAGGCGCGAACCCCAAGGCGAGAACATCGGCATCATCGCCCAGACCAGCGAGGGCGTCACACCCGCAGTCATCTCGATCATCCGCAGCAAGGTAACGGCCGAAGGAGATACAGCGGCAATCTTTGCCCGTGCCATGAGCGCTGACGGCAAGACAATCGGCACCATCAAGATTGAGAACGCCGCCATCCAGACGCCCGAAGGCGGCAAGGTCATTGACTATCGCAAGCTCCGTGACGGCATCTACGAGGCAGGCCAAGCCATCGGCACGGGCGACGCCACGGTCGACTCCCTCTATATCAAAGCAGTCGCCAAAAGTACGACCATCGCACCTCCCGAGGTAGCCAAGCCGGAAGACCCCAAGCCCGACGAGACCAAGCCCGCAGAAAGCAAGCCCGCGGAGTCCAAGCAGAACCCCAAGCCTGAGGGCTCAAAGCCGACCAAGGCCGTTGCGGCTTCAACCACGAAAGCCAAGACTACCGGCGTGCTCGCGGCAACCGGCGACACCTCGGGTGCGGCCATCGCGGCAGCCGCCCTTGCGGGAACAGCCGCCATCGCCGCAGGCGCCGTGGTGAGCCGCAAGCGCTCATAGACACCTTTGATGCACGGGACGGCACCCATGAAAGCGCCTAGCCCGAGCACCGTTTAACGACGCCATCGCCGAGCTCCCCTCCGGCGGTGGCGTTTTCCATATGCGTCCGCAGGGGATGCACGAGATTGTCTTTGGTCTAGCCCAACCGGCATACGCTGGCGTGCGACAATTGGGGCTGCCGATATCACAACACTGAGAGAAGCCCGTCATGGAAGCGCATCAAAAGCAGATAACCGTTTATTCGAATCATACGGAAAGCGCGCCTGTCATCTACCTTCCTGTGGTCGTGGGCGACGGCAGCGAGGTTTATAAGTGTTGCCGAGAGCTCGACTGTCCGCCATTCGCCCTCGTCACCATTGGCGGGCTCGATTGGAATCGCGAGCTGAGCCCCTGGGCATGCGACGGGACCGTACGCGATGCCGAGCCTTTCGGCGGCCAAGCTGCCGGTTTTCTTGATGAGCTGCTGGATCAGATAATCCCCCAGGTCGAGTCGTCGCTTCCTAAGCCGCCCACCTGGCGCGGCATTGCCGGCTACTCGCTGGCAGGCCTCTTTTCGCTTTGGGCTCTCTGGCAAACCGACGCCTTTGACCGTGCCGCGAGCGCATCGGGGTCGCTATGGTTTCCCGACTTTGTCGACCGTGCCAGCACGGCCCCTTTTGCCGGCAGCCCGCAAGCCGTCTACCTGTCTCTCGGCAAAAAGGAGACCAAGACGCCCAACCGCATGATGAGGCATGTACTCGACGACACGCGCGCGATGGAAGCGCTGCTCGTCGAGCGCGGCATTCCAACAACGCTGGAGCTCAACCCCGGCAATCACTTTGCCCAAACCGACTTACGCATGGCCCGCGGCATCCACTGGATACTGACGCATTAAAAATGGTGCCCACGCGCATATACGCATGGGCACCATATCTTGTTTTAGCTGAACGCAGCTGCTACTCAGCAGCCTCTTCGAGTTCCGAGACATCAAACTCAAAGTCGTTACCCGGCAGAATGGCGTTGAGCACGATGCCCACCAGCGAGCCCACGGCAAGGCCGGAAAGCGAAATCGTCACGCCGCCCAGCTCCAGCACGATGGCACCGGCGGTGCTGTACGCAATGCCGAGTGAAAGCACGAGCACCAGAGCGGCCACCAGCACGTTGCGGTTGTTCTGGAAATCGACCTGGTTCTCGATGAGGTTGCGAACACCCACGGCGCTAATCATGCCATAGAGCACAAGCGACACGCCGCCGATTACACACGCCGGCATGGCGGCAATCACGGCAGCGAACTTGGGGCAGAACGAAAGCACGATAGCGCAGCACGCGGCAATGCGAATCACGCGCGGGTCAAACACACGCGTCAGGGCAAGCACGCCGGTGTTCTCGCCATACGTGGTGTTGGCCGGAGCGCCAAAGAGCGAAGCCAGGATCGTGGCAAGGCCGTCGCCGAGCAGCGTGCGGTGCAGGCCGGGGTCGGCGATGTAGTTACGCTCGCAAGTGGAGCCGATAGCCGAGATGTCACCGATATGCTCGATCATAGTCGCAAAGGCCAGCGGCATAATGGTGATGATTGCCGTCGTGGCAAGACCGCTATCGAACTGCGGGCCAAAGAGCGCAAATACGGTGTTGTCCCACACGATGGGAAGACCGACCCACGGCGCGGCGGCAACGCCCGAAAAATCGACCTCACCGAGCGCGGCCGCAACGACATAGCTCACTACGACGCCCAGCAGGATCGGCACGATCTTGACCATGCCGCGACCCCAAATGTTGCAGATCACGATCACAGCCACGGCGACAACGGCAACGAACCAGTTTGTCTGGCAGTTAGCAATAGCGGAACTTGCCAGGATCAAGCCGATGGAAATGACGATGGGGCCAGTCACCACCGGCGGAAAGAAACGCATGACACGCTTGGCGCCAAACGCGCGGAACAGGGCCGCCAGCACCGGATAGAGCAGACCGGCACAAGCTACGCCCAGGCAGGCGTAGGGCAAAAGCTCGGTCTCGCCGTTGGGCGCGATTGCGGCATAACCGGCAATAAAGGCAAACGATGAGCCCAAAAATGCCGGCACCCTACCGCGCGACAGGAAGTGGAACAGCAGCGTTCCCAAGCCGGCAAACAAAAGCGTCGCCGAAACCGAGAGACCGGTGAGCACGGGCACCAGCACCGTGGCACCAAACATGGCAAACAGGTGCTGCAGACCGAGCAGGAACATGCGCGGGCGGCCGAGCGACGATGCGTCGTAGATGGCATCGCTGACGGCGGGCGTCGAGGACTGGGACATGGATGTCCTTTCGAATGGAAGGGCGATCGGGCATATCGGATAACCTGCCCGAACGATACGATCCGAACCATTGTACGCGATACGTAGTGCCTCGCACGCGCCGCCACCTGCGAACGGCATCGTTATTTCCAGACACGCTCCGCAATGCGCTTGACCAGCGCGATCTTTGCCCATTGCTCGTCCTCGGTCAGCTTGTTGCCAATCTCGCAGCTGGCAAAGCCGCACTGGGGCGACAGATACAGGCTCTCGAGCGGAACATACTTTGCGGCCTCGTGAATACGCTCGACGATGGCATCCTCGTCCTCAAGCTCAGCGGCCTTGGTGGTCACCAGGCCCAACACGACCTTCTTGCCGGGGGCAACGTACTTGAGCGGCTCAAAGCCACCGGCACGCGGCGTATCGAACTCCAGATAGAACGCATCGACATCCTCGTTTGCGAACAGGTACGGCGCGATGGGGTCATAGCCGCCCTCGAAGGCATAGGTAGAATGGTAGTTACCACGGCACACGTGCGTGTTAATGACCAGGTCGTCGGGCTTGCCCTCGATGGCGGCGTTGTTGAGCGCCACGCCCAGCTCGCTTACCTTTTGCAGGTCGACCGGGCTCATGCCGGTTTTGGCGACAAAATCGGTGTCGCAGTAGATGCCCCAGGTGCAGTCATCAAACTGGATGTTGCGGCAGCCTGCTGCGTACAGGTCGGCGATCACCGTGCGATAAGCGGCTGCGATGGCGTCGGCAAGTTCCTCATCGGTCTTATAGACAGCGCGCAGGCTCTCCTGCTGGCCGTCGCAGCGGTCGAGCGTGACTTCGGAGAACGTCTGGATCGGCGCCGGGATGGTTTGGCGCGCGACCTGGCCCTCGCCCTCAAGCGCCTTGACAAATTTGAAGTGCTCGACGAAGGGGTGGTTCTCGCCGCTGATGGGGCCGGTCACCACGGCGGTATCGGCCGTGGTCTCCTCGTCGTGGAACATATAGCCCGTACGCGAGGTACGGCGTTCAATGCCGTTGAGCCCCCACATAAAGTCGAGGTGCCAGTAACTGCGGCGGAACTCGCCATCGGTAATCACCTGCAGGCCAGCGGCCTTCTGCTTGTCCACCAAGTCGCGAATGGCCTCATCCTCGACGGCCTTAAGGCCGTCGTCATCGAGCGTACCCGCGGCATAGGCGGCACGGGCGTCCTTCACGGCCTGCGGACGAAGAAAACTGCCGACGATATCGGCGCGAAACGGCGCGTTCAGCGTGGTTAAAGCACTCATAGATATCTCCCTTTGCATTGGTTGCTTTACTGGGACAGAGTATGAGCGCTCATATGGCCATCGTAAAATATACGTTTATAACAGTTTGATATAGATGCTTCCTATATCAGTTGGGACTGTCATAAAGAGATTTGACCCGTACAGAACACAGCAGCCTAGATATGCTGACGGATCGCGTCGATATAGGCCTGTCCGTAGCGCGTGAGTGTTGTGTTCTTGCGCGTGATGATGCCAATCTCCATGTACTCGTCCACATCGAGCGGAATGGAGATAATACCCGGCCCGTTGAGCTCGTGGCTGATCACGCCCGAACACACCGTGTAGCCGTTGAGGCCCATAGCCAGGTTGAACAGCGTCGCCCGGTCGCGCACGCGGATATTCTTGCGGCGCTCAAACGTCGAGGTCAGTTCCTCGGAATAGTAGAACGAGTTGTAGCTGCCCTGCTCGTAGGACAGGAAGGGATAGTCCTCCAGGTCCTCGAGCGTCACGCTGGAGCGGCCCGCCAGCGGATGGTCGGCGCACACAAAAACGTGCGGCGTGGCGCAGAAGAGCCCTTCGAACACGAGCTCGTTGGCCGCCAGCATGCGCTCGATGACCTCGCGATTGTGCTCCGACAGATACAGGATGCCCAGTTCGCTTTTCATATGCGCGACGTCCTCGATAATCTCGTGAGTCTGCTCCTCGCGCAGGGTAAAGTCGTAGCGCGCTGCATCGAACTCACGGATCACATCGACAAACGCGTTAACGGCAAAGGAATAATGCTGGCAGCTCACACTAAAGTGCGGCACCTGCTCGGACGCGCCCTTGTACTTACCTTCGAGCAGATCGGCCTGGTCAAGCACCTGTCGCGCGTAGCCCAAGAAGGTCTCGCCCTCTTCGGACACAATGACGCCCTTGTTGGTGCGCTCAAAGATGTGCACACCCATCTCGTTTTCGAGATCGCGAATCGACGCGGTAATCGAAGGCTGCGACACAAAGAGCCGGCGCGAGGCCTCGGTGATGCTGCCGCATTCGGCAACTTTGACGACATATCTGAGCTGCTGAAGCTTCATGGCTTTCTCCCTAGACGTTCGTGACGTCGAAACCCGTCGCATCCATCTGACGCATAAACGGCGGCATCTCCCCCGTCGCGGCGCAGGCGGCAATCTGATGCAGGGCCCCGGCAACCGCATCGTCCGCCGCAGCGCCGATATGCCAGCGCGCGGCAGCCGTGACGGCCTCGTTGGCATTGGCGACTGCAACGGAGTTGGGAACGGCATCGATCATGGGCAGGTCGTTATCGGAATCGCCGAATACGGCCACCTCGTCGGGCGTCAGGCCCAAAGCGTGCGCCAGCTCCAGCGCAGCGCAGCCCTTGTCCCAACCGGCCGGAAGGATGTCAAACAGGCGCACACGGTTGTTGGGAAACACAAGCGAGAGTTCCGGCACCTCAGCGGCAACGCGCTCGCGTAGCTCCGCGAGCTCCTCACGCGAACGGGCACTCCAAATATTCGCCTTGAACACCGGCGCGTCATCGACGACGGGACGGCACGGGGCCTCTTCGCCTTTGAGCCACGCGTTGCCGCCCGACTCCATGGCGCGACAAACGCGCTCGGGGTCGCTCGTCACACAATAGGCATCGTTGCCCCAAAAGTCATCGCCCAGGCTATAGACCTTCAGATAGGTATCGTCGGTCTCTTGCTCCAGATAGTCGGCAAGACGCATGAGGGCACCGTTGTCGCTCGCACGGGAGGCAACAACCTCGCCGTCGACAAACATCACCTGGCCGTTACAGAACGCGCCAGTCGAAAAACACTCGGAACGATTTTTGAACATCCAGCCCATCGCGGACGGCTGACGACCCGAAACCGGGCCAAAGTGCAGGCCCGCCGCCTGCATGGCATGAATGCCCTCGATGGCGTAGTCGCTGGCGCCGTCATGCCCGGCTGGAATCAGCGTATCGTCCATATCGGTCAGCACAAGTTTAATCATAAGGCCCCCATTCGTATCGGTCCTACCTATTGTAACGACCAGCCAAAATAAACCTGTCCCTTTTTGGCAGGTGCGCTAGTATAGGGAACAACAGATTCGATGCGGGAGTGCCGGCGGTGCAAACCACAAGGCTGAGAGGGCATGGGGCCCAATCCTTTGAACCTGTCAGTTAATGCTGGCGTAGGGAGCATGCCGCCTTTACAGGGGCGCTGTCTATGCACAGCGCCCCTTTTCTATGCCAAGGAGGCATGTGCAGTGATTGATTCGGAACAGCTTAAGCAACATATGGTCAAGGCCGTGGAGGAGATTCGCGCCACCAATCCGATGGCCGGCTCCATCACCAACACGGTGACGATCGACTTTGTCGCCAATGCACAGCTCGCCGTGGGCGGTTCGGCCGCCATGGTCTATCTGCCCGACGAGGGCGAGGCGCTCGTTGCCGGCGGCGGCGCCATCTATCTCAACATGGGCACGCTCTTCCCCATCTACGAGCAGACGATTCCCCGCGCGGCCAAGGCGGCACACGACGCCGGCAAGCCCTGGGTGCTCGATCCGGTGGGCCTGGGCATCGGTAGCCTGCGTACCCAGCTGGTAAACGAGCTCAAGCAGCACAAACCCGCCATCGTACGCGGCAACGCCTCCGAGATCATCGCACTCGCCGGCCTGTGGGGCCTTGAGGGCGAGGCGGCCGATCTGAGCCGCGTGCGCGGTGTCGATACCACCGACACGGTCGACGCCGCCCGCGATGCCGCCGTGGCGCTCGCCCGCTACACCGGCGGCGCCGTAGTGGTCTCGGGCGAAGTCGACCTGATCACCGACGGCACGACCGTGGCCAAGTCCCACGGCGGCAGCCCGCTCATGTCCAAGATCACCGGCTGCGGCTGCTCGCAGGGCGGCGTGCTGGCCGTGTACGCCTGCGCTGCCGACCCGTTTACGGCAGCCGTCTGCGGCACCGCCGTCTACAACGTGGCCGGCACGCGTGCCGCCGCCGTTGCCGACGCCCCGGCAAGCTTTAAGGTCGCCTTTATCGACGAGCTCTACCGCGCAACCGCCCAGGACATTGCCGATAACCAACTCGAGCTCGAGGAGGCATAGGCCATGTCCGATCCCGCAACCAATACCGGCATGAACACGCTCGTCGCCGTGGCCATCGCCCCGTGCGGCACCGGCGATGAGCTGTCCGCCGAGGTCGCCGAGGTCGTGCGCGTCATTCGCGAGAGCGGCCTTCCCAACCGCACCACCTCGATGTTCACCGAGATCGAGGGCGACTGGGACGAGGTCATGCAGGTCGTGCGCGACGCAACCTTTGTGTTGGCGAGCAAGGGCATCCGCACCGAAGTCGTGCTCAAAGCCGATATTCGTCCCGGATTTACCGACACCATGACCGGCAAGCTCGAGCGCATGGAAGCGCAGATCAAAAAGCAGGAGGAAGCACGATGAGCATCCGCGACAACCTTGATATCTCGGCCTATCTGGTACTCGGCCCCGAAAACACGCTGGGACGTCCCGTGGGCGATGTGGTGGCCCAGGCACTCGGCGCAGGCTTTACCTGCATCCAGGTGCGCTCCAAGGTGGCAAGCGCCCGCGAGATCATTGCGCTGACCGGCGACGCCGCGCAGGTTATCGCACAGGCCGGCAAGACCGGTCAGGTCGCCCTGTTAATCGATGACCGCCTTGACTGCGTACTCGCCGCGCGCGAGCAGGGCATCGCTGTCGACGGCGTGCACGTGGGCCAGAGCGATATTCCCGTCGAGGTCTGCCGCAAGCTTCTGGGGCCCAACGCCATCGTGGGCCTTTCGGCCCGCTGCGAGGAGATGCTCGAGTACGTCAAGACCGCCGACATGAGCCTGGTCGACTACCTGGGCATCGGCCCGCTCCACGAGACCGAGACCAAGCGCGACTGCGGACGCGCAGCCGATGGCTCCATCATCACCAAGAGCTTTGAGGACCTGGCCGCACTCCACGCGGCAAGCCCCGTGCCCATCGTGGTGGGCGGCGGCGTCAAGACGACCGACCTGCCGCAGCTCAAGGCCACCGGCGTCGACGGCTTCTTTGTGGTGAGCGCCGTCTGCAGTGCCGACGACCCCTACGCCGCCGCCAAGGAGCTCGTCGACACCTGGCAGCAGGCATAGGCTCAGGCCGAGCAGTTGCTCCGCAGCCTCATATCTTCAGCAATGGAAAGTGCATCCCAGTTTGGACGTCCATTCTGGGATGCGCTTTCCGCATGCGACCCTTACCCCGCCAGATACGCTTCCAACGCCGGCAAGGTCGCCTCCGCATCGTGGCGGCCGATCTGGTAGATGCGCTCGAGCTCATCGGGCTCGCGGCACAGCGACGGCACTTTCACCGATTCGCTCGGCCGCACCACAAAGATTTCGCCGGCGGCCTCGCGACGTGCCAGGTCATCAAGCGTGGCATTGTAGACCTCATGCCGATGCTCAAGCGCTGCGACAAACTCCGGGTAGTGACGGAACACGCGCCGCAGCATGGGCATCACGCTGTTGGGCTGCTTCACAAAGCCCGCCGGCTGCGTGAGCACCACCACGTTGCGGTCATAGCCCTGCGCAAAAAGCCAAGCGCTGGGAATGGAATCGGCTACGCCGCCGTCCAGGTACTTACGGCCCTCAATGGCGACAGGACGCGTCGCCACAGGAATCGCCGACGATGCCCGGATCCACTCGATATCCCTCTCGTCGCCATAGGGCAGGTCGTGGTAGACGGCCTTGCCCGTCTCGATATCGGTACACACGCACGTAAATCGCATGGGGCAGGCGCGATATGTCTCCAGGTCGATGGGATCGCGCTCGATGGGCACCTCGTGATAGGCAAAATCGGCATTGAACATATCGCCGGTTCGCAGCCAGCTTGCTACACCCGCATAGCGCTTATCGGCGCAATAGGCCTTGTTGTAGCGAATGGCGCGGCCGATCTGGCGCGATTTAAAGTTGTATCCAAACGCCGCGCCCGCCGAGACGCCCACCATATGGTCGCAGGTCAAACCGTGCTCCATCCATACGTCGAGCACGCCCGCCGTATACATACCGCGGTAGCCGCCTCCCTCGAGCGCAAGCCCCACCGTGCGCGTCATATTTGACTGTGCCATGCGACCATCTCCGTTCCTGCGTTTAAAACCGGGACAAGTATACCCGTCAACATATACCGCCCCAGTCGCATTTTTCATGCGCACCCAGGCGTTGCGGTTTGGCGAATAATAGCCGCCCGTAGCATGTGCACCCATATATAATTCTGCACTGTTGTTTATACTACTCAGCAGTTATCAACAGCGAACATTAGCCGGTAAATTAACCCAACAACGCAGCAAGGCGGGGGCCTGGATACACGCAAAGCGCCAAACAACAACGCGTGTGCACAACGAGCTCGCCCGACGCAATCCGCCCGACCTCAGAAAGCCGCTTACGACATGGATACTGTCAGCAATTACACCGAAACGCTCGAAAAGACCGTCCGTGACCTTCTCGAGCGTCAGGATGATCTGATTAGGACCGCCTTTACCGACCAGCTTACCGGACTTGGCAACCGCGGCGGCTTTGCCCGCTCCCTCGAGGAGCTCTGGGAGCAGGACATCCCCGTTACCATGGCGTTCATCGACATCGACAATCTCAAGCACTGCAACGACGTCTTTGGGCATGACGAGGGCAACCGCTATATCTTGCAGGTAAGCCTCTATCTCAAACTGTATATGAAAGTGGACGAAGCGGCGTTTCGCATAGGCGGCGACGAGTTTGCCATCCTATCTACGATTGCGACCGAGGACGACCTCGCCGAACGTCTGGAACACTGCCGAACGGTCCTGCTCAAAAACAACGATTCCGAGATGCCCCGCTCGTTTAGCTATGGAGTGTCGTATGCCGACCCCGCCCTGGGCGAAGCCCCCAATCGCATGACGCTCGATGCCGACCATCGCATGTACGACTACAAGCTACGTCATGCCATGCACCTTGATCGACGCAATATCACGCAAGTCCACGCCGACGACTTCGAAATAAGCGATCGCATTTTCGATGCCTTTTCGATGCTCAACGAGGGCCGCTATTTCTTTATCGAGAACTTGGACAAACATCGCACCCTTTGGTCACAAGGCGCCTTGCGCGATCTTGGCCTTCCCTCGGAGCACATAGACAACTGTCGCGATTACTGGAAAACGCGCGTGCATCCCGATGACCTTGAGGCCTACATCAACGACATAGACCAGGTCTATAACGGCACCAAGCACCGTCGCGTCATGCAGTATCGTGTGCGCAACGCCACAGGCGACTACGTGCTCTGCCGTGCTCGCGGGTTTCGCATCGACGGCGACGAAAATGTCCCCTCGCTCTATGTCGGCGAGCTCGTCAACCACTCACTTGCCGAAACCGTCGACGCCGCCACAGGCCTCGGAACGCAGCGCATGCTGGTCAACGCTATCGATACCTGCCGCCTTGACCGTTGCAAGACAGGGCTTATAGCGGTGCGCGTTCGTGGCACGACAAAGCTCAACGAGCTCTACGGGGCCGAGGCGGTCGACAGCATGCTTGCCGAATACGCAGGCCGCATGCTGTCGATCACCCGCGGCAGGAGCAGGGTCTACCGTTCACGAAGCGTCCAGTTTGTCGTGCTCAGCAACGATTTGGACCACGAGGCATTCGAGCAACTGACCCGCCACCTTAAAGAGGCCGTTTTCGCTCCTGTGCAAATCGCAGGCGACACCATTACTCCCGTCTGTCTTGTCGTCCCGGCATTTTACGAGCACTTAACCCATCAGGCGACCGCCGTTTTAGGCGAACTCGACCGTCGCCTTCGCACGGCCGGCGGGCTTGTTCCCAACGACAGCCTCCCCATACCCGAGGCTGAGCGCAAAAGCGCCATCGCCGAACGTATCGACTCGCTCACGGGCCTCTATCGACCCAGCGAGTTTATGCGGCGCGCCAACGCCTTCATCAAGGCAAGGCGCGACGGTGCTTGGTGTATCGCCACCGTCGACATGGGCCACATGCGCCTATTTAACGAATGGTATGGACAGGCCGAAGGCGACCGCCTGCTTGCCGATGTGGGCACGGTCCTCAAGGACATCGAGAATGCCGACATGGGCGTCGCAGGGTACTGGGGCCAAGATGACTTTTGCGTACTCACCCCCTTTAAGCACATCACCGTCCATCAAATCTACAACCGCGTTCGCGAGGCAGTAGCCAGGCATGATGGCGGCGTAGGTTTTTGGCCGTCCATGGGCGTTTACCCCATCGATTCCAATGAGGAGATCACCATCGATGCGCAGGCAAAGGCCATGTTTACCAATCGGCGCGCAAAAAACGACTTTAAGGAGCGCATTGCCATTTTTTGCCCCGAGGAGTACAAGCGCGAAATCGTGTTCAACCGCACGCTGACCGAATTCCAGTACGCGCTGTCAAATGGTCGCATCACGTACTATCTTCAGCCCCAGGTCGATATGGAAACCGGCGAGATTATTGGCGCCGAAGCACTCACTCGCTGGATTGACAAGGACGGCTCTCTCATTTCGCCCGCAACGTTTATCCCCGCACTCGAGGAAAGCGGCTTTGTAGTGACGCTCGACAAATATGTTTGGCAGGGCGTCGCCATGTGGCTCCGCGAGCGCCTCAATCGAGGACTTCGCGTGGTTCCGATTTCCCTCAATGTGTCGCGCGTAGACATTCTTGCCTGCGATGTCGCCGAGCATATGGGGTCGCTCGCCGCCCAGTACAACCTGCCGCCCGAACTCATGCACATCGAGATCACCGAGACCGCCTATACCGGAGAGTCCGAGGCCGTGGATAAGCTGACCGCGGATCTGCACACCCGCGGCTTCTCGACCTACATGGACGATTTTGGCACCGGCCAGTCCACGCTCGTGATGCTCAAGAACGTCAACGTCGACGTCATCAAGCTCGACCGCACCTTTGTGCCCACCGACCGCGATCAAGGCCGCAGCGCGCAGATCGTGTCATCGATGCTCGAGATGGCGCAGTCGCTCCATCTGCCCGTCGTGGTTGAAGGCGTCGAAACAAATGAGCAGGCAAACATGCTACGACAAATGGGCGCCCGCTACGCTCAGGGCTTCCTCTACTACCGTCCCATGCCGGCGAAGGATTTTGAGGCATTGCTCGATGGTGGCAATAACAACTGATACGCTCGCGCGCAAAACGCCACCGCCGGAGGGGGAATTTGTCTCCATTAGCTAACTTATATCCCCAATTCAAACCGAATTGGGGATATGATACAAACCGTTGTTCCGCCCAAGGAGGTTATCCATCATGAACGAGTCATATCGCCTGGGTGAGCAATCGATTATTGCCTATCTTCAGCGACTTGCGAATGGCATCTCGACCGCCGAACTCGATGTTGCCGCGCTGCCTGCTGAACTACGCGCCGTTGGCGAGCAACTGCAAAAGACGCATGCCATCCTGCAACAAGAGCGCCGGCTGCTTGAGAGCAACGCCTATATCGACCCGCTCACCAACTTGGGCAACCGCAGCGGACTCGACCGTCACGTCGAGCAACTCTGGCGCAAAGGCGACCCCTTCACCTGCGCCTATATTGACATCGACCATCTCAAACATTGCAATGATAGGTTTGGCCACGCCGAAGGCAATCGCTATATTCTGAGCATCTGCCGCACGCTCTCCGAAGCCATGGAGCACAATGAGATGCTGTTCCGTATCGGTGGAGACGAGTTTGTGCTCATCTCGCTCTCCGCAAACGAGACTGAACTCGAGCAGCGCTTGGAACAGGTACGTACCGGACTGATCGAGGCGAGCTCAGGTGGCAAGGCGCCTATGATCGGCAGCTTTAGCTTTGGCTGCTCGCGCGTCGATCCACTTGCCGGCGACACGCGTCGCCAGATGACGATGGATGCTGATCGCAAGATGTATCGCTATAAGCTTATGCATCGTGTGCAGCAACCGAAAGACAATGACGCGCCGCAACGCCCAATCGTCGATCAGCTTCCCTGCAACGACCGGGTGTTCCAAGCGATCTCCATGAGCTCCGAGACGCGCTATCCGTTCATCCTTAACCTCGATACGGGCGAATCGCAATGGTCGGTTAACGCCGTGCGCGATTTTGACCTGCCTTCCCAGCACCCTTTTAACTCGGTCGATATGTGGCTTGCCCGCGTTCATCCCGAGGACCGCGACAACGTACGAGCCGAGCTCGATATGGTGATACACGGCACATGGCACTTCCACTACATGCAGTATCGCGTAATGGATGCCACCGGAAAATACGTGCTTTGCGACTGCACGGGCTACCGCTTGGACGGCACCGATACCGAGCCCAGCATGTATGTGGGCATTATCGTCAACCGAAGCCTAGCGGATACGACCGATTCCGTGACCGGCCTGGGCGATGTCCACGCGCTGGTCAACGCTATTGGAGAGATGCGCCGTGTGCCGCACGAGGCAGGCTTTATTGCCATTAAGGTCGACGATATCGCCGAGGTCAATGCCCGCTTTGGATTCGATGCAGGCGACCGCGTGCTCGCCGAAAGCGCCGCCTGCCTCATGGATTGCTCGCGCGGCAAGGGTCGCCTGTTCCGCTCGACGGGGCCGACATTCGTGGCGCTTTTCGACGACTTTGATCCCGAAGAGACCGACTCGATCGCAGACGAAATCGAGCGGTTCCTGGGTTCCCCCGTGCTCATCGGCTCGCTTGAATATCAGCCACCCATTCGTGTAGCGACGCTTCATCTGGACGCTGTCGATCGACAGCCCGTTTCCATTTTGAACGAGCTCAAAGCGTTGCTCGGGAAAGCCGTGCAGGTGCCAGGTACCAAACTGGATTAGCACCGCGCCCGCGCCGCCTCCCCCATCGTGCGATAATCCTCTGCAGAAGTCACCAAAAGCAGAGGGAGTTTGTGATGAAGGTTCTTTTAGTCAATGGCAGCCCCAAGGCAAACGGCAACACCGCCCGCGCACTCGCCGAGGTCGCTGAGCAGCTCAATGCCGAAGGCATTGATACCGAGGTGTTCCAACTGGGCACCAAGCCCATTCGCGATTGCATCGGTTGCGGCCAGTGCGGCAAGCTTGGCGGTCGCTGCACCTTTGACGATGACGTGGTGAACGAGCTCATCGCTGCCGCCGAGCAGGCAGATGGCTTTGTCTTTGGCTCACCCGTCTACTATGCGCACCCCAGCGGACGCATCCTTTCGGCCCTCGATCGCGCCTTCTATGCCGGCAGCAAAGCCTTTGCGCACAAGCCTGGCGCTGCCGTCACCGTCGCCCGTCGTGGCGGTACGTCGACCACCTTCGATGTGCTCAACAAGTACTTCACCATCAACCAGATGCCCGTGGTTGCCTCCACGTACTGGAACAACGTGTTTGGTCGCGTGCCCGGCGACGCCGATGGGGATGCCGAGGGCCTTGCCACCATGCGAAACATCGGTAAGAACATGGCTTGGCTCCTGCGCTGCATCGAGGCAGGACAGGCCGCCGGTATCAACGCACCCGAGGCAGATCGAGCAACGACCAACTTCATCAGGTAGAACGGCGGAACAAATACATGAACGTGCAGATTTTTGGCACCAAGAAGTCCTTCGATACCAAGAAGGCACAGCGTTATTATAAAGAGCGCCGCATTAAGGTGCAGTTTATCGACCTTAAGGAAAAGGAGATGAGCAAAGGCGAGCTCACGAGCGTGATGCAGGCGGTCGGCGGTATCGACAAGCTGCTCAACCCCAAAGCCAAGGACGAGGAGACGCTCGCACTCATCCAGCACCTCACCCCCAGTCAGCGCTTCGACAAGCTGCTCGAGAACCAGCAGGTTCTAGCCGAGCCCATCGTGCGCAACGGCAAAAAGGCCACCGTCGGTTATTGCCCCGATGTATGGGGAGCCTGGGAGTAGCTTGTGTTATTTGCCGGCGCGTGGGTATAAGAGCAGGCGTTTGGCATAAGATTCAACTGTAAGCCATGTCTAACAAAGGAGGGCACATGCCCAACAAACCCGTGAAGATCATCATGCTTACCGGATACCTCGGTGCCGGCAAGACCACGCTGCTCAACCACATCCTCGCTAACGACGGCGGCATCCGCGCCGCCGTGATCGTCAACGACATCGGCGAGATCAACGTCGACGCCAGCCTTATCGCCGATGGCGGCCTTTCCGAGACCGATGACCTCATCCCGCTCACCAACGGCTGCATCTGCTGCACGCTTTCGGACGACCTTGCCAACCAGCTGCAGGGCATCGCCGATTCGGGCAACTTCGACTACATCATCATCGAGGCCTCGGGCATTTGCGAGCCCATCCCCATCGCCTACACCATCTCAAGCTTCTGTGACGAGGCCAAGGTGGGCGGCGAGCCCAAGCTCGCGCTCGACAACATCGTGGCCGTGGTCGACTGCGCCCGCATGTACGACGAGTTCAACGGCGGTCGCGACCTGCTGGCCGAGGATATCGACGAGGACGACATCGAGAGCCTACTCATCCAGCAGATCGAGTTTTGCTCCACGTTGATCCTCAACAAGACCGATACCGTGAGCCCTGAGCAGATCGCCGAGCTCAAGGCTATCGTGCGCAGCCTGCAGAAGGACGCCGTGATCGTCGAGGCCCAAAACGGCGAGGTCCCCATGGAGGAGCTGCTCGACACCGACCGCTTCGACTTTATGCGCGCCTACAACTCCGCCGCCTGGATCGAGGCCATGGAGCATCCCGAGGAGCACGACGACCCCGAGGTGCTCGAGTACGACATCGAGACCTTTGTGTACTCGCGCCGCAAGCCGTTTGACCTGCAGAAGTTCACCGATTTTGTTGAGCAGGAGTGGCCCGACGAGGTCATTCGCGTCAAGGGCCCGCTGTGGCAGACCGGCGATCCGGACATGTGCTACATGTTCGAGCAGGCCGGCCACCAGATGCGCCTGATGGAGAACGGCCTGTTCGTTGACTCGGCGCCCGAGGGCGAGAAGCAGAAGATCATCGACGAGAACCCCGAGATCATGCAGATTTGGGACGACGAGACGGGCGACCGCATGACGAGCCTGTGCATCATCGGCCGTCACATGGACAAGGATGCGCTCATCGCCTCCCTCGATGCTTGCCTGACCGACTGGCACCGCGCCTAGGTTTATCCAAGCGGGCATTTTCCGCCCACGTAACCGCCAAACCACCACGAAGGTGCCTGTCCCCTTCGTGGTGGTTTTTCGTTCTGAGCCAAGGAGATTCATGTTCAACATCGTGCTGTATGCGCCCGAGATTCCGGCCAATACGGGCAATATCGGCCGTACCTGCGTGGTCACCGGCGCCCGTCTGCATCTGGTGGAGCCACTGGGCTTTTCGCTCGACGACAAGACGGTACGTCGCGCCGGCCTGGGCTACTGGCAAAACCTGGACGTGACCACCTATGCCAGCTGGGAGGATTTCCTTGCGCGCAACGACCTCTCCCCCGCCGACGAGCGTCTGCATCTGCTGACCAAAAAGGCACGCCGCACCTATGCGCAGAGCACCTACCGCGACGGCGACTACTTGGTCTTTGGCAGCGAGAGCTCGGGCATTCCCGAGCCACTGCTTGCCGCGGCGCCCGAGCGCTGCGAGCGCATCCCCATGCTGCGCGATTGCGACTCACTCGATAACGCCGAGGCTTGGGAAGCCCACGAAGAATCGCTGGGGCATACCGAGGACAGCCACGAGGCCATCCTCCAGCAGGATATCTGCGGCAACTTCATCAATCCGGACGACTACCGCATCAGCGCCCTCAACCTATCCAACAGCGCCGCCATCGTCCTCTACGAAGCTCTGCGCCAAACAGGCTTTCCGGGAATGTAACAAACCTGCCATTAGGGACGGGGTAGAAATGGCAGTTTTTTAAACCCTCTAGCTCTTGACAAGCTGGTTTTGGCATCAATGAGGCAAAGGGGCTGTCCCTTTGCCTCATTGATGCTCTAAATAACGAACCATTGCTTTTAATCAGAATTAACTAAAATAAAATGAAATTAAACGGCGATGTGAAAGGAGAGCTTTGTGAAATATCTCGAGAACCCGTTTACCCCCAGTTTTGGTGAGGTTCCTGCCCATCTCGCTGGCAGACAACAGATTATTCGGGATTTGGACCGTGCCTTCTTGAGCCAGCGCAGGCGCCCAGAATTGACCTCGATTTTCTCAGGCGCGCGTGGAACCGGTAAAACCGCTCTCATGTCGTCGCTCGCGACAAGGGCGGAATCCCACGGCTGGATAGCCGTAAAGACGACCGCGCTCTCGGGAATGCTTGAGGAAATCGAGTTCGGGGCGAAACGTGCTGCCGGCCATCTCATCGACCCGTCTAACAACTTCGAAGTCACTGGGCTTGGAATTGCACCGCTCGGCAGCATTGAGGTCAATCGCGTTCACGATGCCTCAACCTGGCGCTATCGCATGAGCGACATCATCGACCAGCTCAACGAGGCGGGCACCGGTCTGCTCGTCACGGTTGACGAGGTGGACCCGACACTCGACGAGATGATTCAGCTCGCAGCGACGTATCAGCACTTTGTGACCGATGGAAAACGCGTCGCACTGCTCATGGCGGGACTTCCCAACAACGTCTCGACGTTGCTGAACCACAAGACGGTCTCGTTCCTTCGCCGCGCCCAACAATATCATCTGGGTCGCATTGCCGACTATGACGTACGCGAGGCCTTGATTCGCACGATCCAGGAAAACGATCGCCTGGCAGATGCCGAGGGAATCGATAGAGCCGTTCGCTCGATCTCTGGTTTTCCCTTCCTATTGCAACTCGTAGGCTACCGTGCCTGGGATCTCACAAGCGATTCGAAGGAAATCTCGTCACGCGACTTTGACCTGGGAATCAAAATCGCGCGCGACGAGATGGACGACCGAATCCTCGCGGCAACCTATCGGGAGCTCACTGCAGAGGACAAGCGATTCCTCATCGCCATGCTCGATGACGAGGAAGAGTCCACCACCGCTGACCTTGTCGAGCGCCTTAAGCGTTCGCCGCAGCAGGTCTCCCGCTACCGACGCCGCATGATAGATGCCGGCATCATCGGGGAACGAGGACGAGGGCTCGTCGCATTTGAATTGCCATTCTTCCGCGACTACCTCGCGGCTCAATGCGTGAAATAGGCATCAATGAGGCAAAGGGGCTGTCCCTTTGCCTCATTGTCTATAGGTAGCGGCCGGTAATGCTTGCGGAGCAGGCCGCGATGTCGCCCGGCGTACCGGAGCAGACGATTTGCCCGCCGGCGTCGCCACCGCCCGGGCCCATGTCGATCACATAATCGGCGTTACGGATAAGGTCGAGATCGTGTTCGATCACGATAACCGTGGCGCCCTTGGAAACAAGGCCGTCGAACACACTCAGCAACACCTGAACATCGAGCGGATGTAGTCCGATCGTGGGCTCGTCGAATACGAACACGGCATCGTCCTGCACGCGGCCCATCTCGCTCGCGAGCTTAAGGCGTTGTGCCTCGCCGCCCGAGAGCGCCGGCGTGGGCTCACCGAGCGTGAGATAGCCCAAGCCTAGGTCATGCAAGGTCTGCAAGCGCGCCTGGACTTTCTTGAGTCCCACCGTGGCGTCGAGGGCCTCGTCCACACTCATGTCCATGAGCTGCGGCAACGTAAGCAAGCTCCCGTCCTTGCCCTCGCGATGGATATGCGAGGCGGCCTCGGCGTAGCGCGAACCACGGCATGCCGGGCAGATGATCTCGACGTCGGGCAAAAACTGCACGTCGAGCGATATCGAGCCCGTGCCGTCACACGTAGGGCAGCGCAAGGCGCCGGTGTTGTAGCTAAAGGCGCCCGCCTTGTAGCCGGCTGCCTTAGCCTCGGGCGTACGGGCGAAGGCGCGGCGCAGCTCGTCATGAATGTCGGCATAGGTCGCTACCGTCGAGCGTACGTTGGCGCCGATGGGCGTAGCGTCAATCAGATTTGCGCGGCCAATGCCCTCGGCATCGACCCAACGCACGTGCCCCGGCAAGCGCTCGCCAGCTGCCTGCGCCTTAAGTGCAGGAATGAGCGTCTCGAGCACGAGCGTCGTCTTACCCGAACCCGAAACGCCCGTTACCGCGACAAGGCGGCCGCGCGGGATATCAACCTCGAGCGGCTTGACGGTATGGATGGCATCGGTTGCCATGCGGATATGTCCCTGGTCGAACATTTCGTCGTCAGTCACCTGCGGACGCAAGCGCTTGAGCTCGGCGCGCAAAAACGGCGCGATACGGCTGCCCTGCGATTGCTCGACCTCGTCTACCGTACCAGCGGCGATTACACTGCCGCCGCCTGCTCCGGCAACGGGGCCCATCTCGACCAGATAGTCGGCTTCCGCCAGTACGCGCGTATCGTGGTCGACAACAACCACGGTGTTGCCGTCATCCACCAGATCGCGCATCACGCCCACCAAGCCGTCGACATTGGCGGGATGTAAGCCGATCGAAGGCTCGTCCAGCACATAGAGCACGCCCGTCGATCGGTTGCGCACCACGCGGGCGAGCTGAACGCGCTGGCGCTCACCCGTGGAGAGCGTGGCACCAGCGCGGTCGAGTGAAAGGTAATCGAGACCCAGGTCGACCAGACGACGGGCCACGCTCAAAAACGAATCGCAGATATCCGTCGCCATGGGCCGCATCTCGGGCGGCAAGGATGCGGGCACCCCGCGCACCCACTCAACCGCATCGCCAAGCGTCATGGCCGCGGCCTGCGCCAGATTGATACCGCACACCTGGGGCTGGCGCGCAGCCTCGGAGAGACGCGTGCCGCCGCAATCGCGGCATGCTCCCTCGCGCAAAAAGCGCGCAACGCGTTTGAGGCCCTTGTCGTCCTTAACCTTGGCGAGCGCATTCTCGACGGTATAGACGGCGTTGTAATAGGTGAAGTCGAGCGGCGTGGCACCCTCGCCGTTTTTGGGAACGTAGAGAATGTGCTTCTTAACCGCCGGGCCGTGGAACACGATGTCGCGTTCTTCAGGCGTGAGCTGGTTAAACGGCACATCGGTGCGCACGCCCATCTCGCCAGCCACTTGCTTCATCAGATCCCACATGAGCGTACCCCAGGGAAGCACCGCGCCCTCGTTGATAGTCTTTGACTCATCGGGCACCAGGCTCGCTTCGTCCACCTCGCGCATGACACCGGTGCCGCCGCAGGTGGGACAGGCACCGCCGCTGTTAAAGGCAAGGTCCTCGGCGCTCGGCGCGTAGAACTCGCGACCGCATGCAGGGCACGTGAGCGACAGGCCCGCAGCCACGTTAAGGCTCGGCTCCACGCGCGCCCCGCAGTGCGGACACACGTGATGGGCGCAACGGCTAAAGAGCAGGCGCAGGCTGTTGTTGAGCTCGGTCATGGTACCAAAGGTCGAGCGCACGCCCGGCACGCTGGGGCGCTGATGCAATGCGAGCGCCGCCGGTACGTGCAATACCTCATCCACCTGGGCGTGTTCGGCCTGCGTCAGGCGACGTCGAGTATAGGTGCTGAGCGCTTCCAAGTAGCGGCGCGAACCCTCGGCATAAAGAACCCCCAGTGCCAGCGAACTCTTGCCCGAACCCGATACGCCGGCAATACCCACCAGCTTTCCCAGCGGAATATCGATATCGATGTCTTTGAGGTTATGGACGCGCGCGCCGCGTACCTCGATAGCCTGCGGGCTCATCTTCTGTTCCGTCACCTTTATCACCCTACTCATGCCATAAAACTCGATCGCGAACGTACGCGCCCAGCATGGGCACGGTAAATCGGACGAGGCCGTATCCGGCAGCCTCGATGACACGCTCGCGAATCAGGCTTGCGCGATATTTGCTCGCCCAGCTCTGGGTGCGATCGCAGCGCTCAATGATATCCGCCATGCGAGTCGGTTTGCCCTCGTCAACCGCCATGGCCTCGATAAAAAGGCGCTGTGGACTGCGCAGCCCGTAATATAGAGGCGCGTCAACCGCTTCGTAGAACTCGGAGACGGCATCCGCATGGCCATCCTCGACATCGTGCCTTTCGATGACTTGCGAGCCACGCCGGACAGCAGAGCGCCACATGTAATAGCCCACCAGCTGAACCATATAGGGATGCCCCATGCTCTTGTGTGCCGCAAGATCCGCCGTCCCCGCGTCAACGTAAAGACCAGCGTTTTTGACCGTCTGGATATATGAATCGCGCACCTTGGGCAAAGAAATCGCCCCCAGCGTACGCTGCTGGGCACGCCGCAAAAACGTCACGCTCGGCTCTTCGAGCAGATCGTCAACCATACTGGGTAAGCCGGCAAACACCAGCGCAAGACCGCGCTGGTCGCTATCGGACAAGCCCGTGGCATCCTGGTCTCCGAGCACCTGCTGATAGAGAACGGCAAGGGCCGCCAGCTCCTCGATAGACGCCGATTGTGCCTCGTCAATCGCAAACAGCATGCCTTTGCCTGGATCGAGCTTCTTAAGGCGCTCGTTGACCAGCCCGCGCAGCGTTTCACCCTTTGCACGCGCCGCCTCGACCGACATGCGCCCGAATGATGGACTGAGTTCCATTGACGTCACAACGGGTTTATTCGAGCGAAGTGCATCGGCCAAGCGGTCGCATAAGCCAAGCGAAGCGGAATCGGAGACAACCGCCCATCCGCGCTCATTGGCTAGACGTTGCAGCTCCCGCAGGAGAACCGTCTTGCCGCAACCGCGGTTTCCCGTAATGAGTATGAGCCTGCCCGGCGCTCCGGCGCCGTTATCGAGCCCTTCCTCGAAATCTTCGATGACCGACTCGCGACCGATGAGTATCGGAGGCCGCTTGCCAGCCGTGGGCTTAAAGGGATTTGGATTCATGTCGGCCTCCTCGGATTGGCAAACCTTGGCAATAGTTATACCAACTTGTACCGAGTTATACCAATAGCATGTGACAAAGGAACTGTCCCTTTGTCACATGTGGCCGAAAAACTCGGCGTCTGCTGCTCGCCAGGGGCGAAAGGTGGCGGGATCGACCTTTACGTGCGCCGTGGCGGGGACGTCGTGCCACTTGACGGTGTAGCCGGCGCCATGAGAGCAGAAGACCGAGTCGGGCGTATTGGGCAGATCGGCCTCGGGCTTATAGGCGGCCGCCTCAATTACGCGCTCAGCATCATGACAGGGCGCGTGGCCGGCAAACTCCAGGTACAGATGCCCGCGGCCACTCGTATAGGCAGCCACCTCCAGCGCGTAATCCTGCACTTCGGATGCCGGCACGCGGCCCATGAGCTTGGCGCGGTCTCCCGCCATCGTCGGCGGCTCGTACTCGGCACCCATACGCGTAGCATCCGAAAGCGCCCGGCCCACACACTCCCCCGGCACCTCGAGCTCAAAGTGGTACCACGGCTCCAACAGCACCGCCGCGCCCGCCTCACGCGCCTGCATGAACCCCTGGCGAATCGCGCGGTACGTGGCCTGGCGAAAATCGCCGCCCTCGGTGTGTTTGGCATGCGCACGGCCGCCCGTGAGCGTAATGCGCACATCGGTGACGGGCGAGCCAGTCAGCACGCCCAGGTGATCGCGCTCCATGGCGTTGGTGAGCGCCAGACGCTGCCAGTTCAAGTCGAGCTCGTCAGTCGAGGTCACGGTGCCAAATTGCACGCCCGAGCCCGCCGGTAACGGCTCCAAACGCAGATGTACCTCGGCATAGTGGCGCAGCGGCTCAAAGTGGCCCACGCCCTCGACCGGCTGCGAAATAGTCTCCTTATAGAGAATGCCGCCGGGCTCAAACGCAATCGAAAGGCCAAAACGATCTGCCAACACCCGCTGCACGACCTCGAGTTGCACGGCGCCCATCAGCTGCAGGTGAATCTGCTCCAGATGAGTATTCCAGCTTACGCCGAGCATAGGATCTTCGTCCGCTAACTCTGTCAGTGCTTTGAACACCGCGTGGACATCGTGTTCGCCCGGAAGCACCGTATAGGTGAGAACCGGCGCAATGACAGGCGCATCGCCCGCGGGCTCCGCACCCAGGGCGTCCCCTGGGCGAACGTGCGCAAGACCCGTCACGGCACAAATACCGCCAGCGGCAACTTCTTGGGCAAGCTCATACTTCTCGCCGTTATAGATGCGCACCTGATCGACCTTCTGCTCCCATGCCTCGGCACCGGAACGTCCGCTAATCATCTGCTTGGCATGCAGCATGCCGCCCGTCACCTTGACCCAGGCAAGACGCTCGCCACGCTCTCCACGACTCACGCGGTAGACACGCGCGGCGAACTCCTGGGGCCATGTTCGCTCGCGCATCAGAGCACATATGCCGTCGAGCAGCTCTGCCACACCCTGGTCCTTGAGCGCCGATCCCGCAAAGCAGGGAAACAATTTGCGCTCGGCAACCATGCGTGACAGCATTGCGACAGAAAGCTCACCCGCCTCAAGAAACTCCTCGAGCGCCGCCTCGTCCAACGCAGCAGCGTCCTCCTGAACGGAGCCGCCCGCCAGCAGTTCGCTGGCATCCAGGCAGCCCTCGGAAAGACGTTGCCCAAGTTGTGCCAGCAAAACATCGCGGCCGGGATTCTCCAAATCGATTTTGTTGATATAGATGAACGTCGGGATGTCATAGCGTGCAAGCAGGCGCCACAGGGTTTCGGTGTGCCCCTGCACGCCGTCGTTGGCGCCCACAACTAAAATCGCGTAGTCCAGCGCGCGCAATGTGCGCTCCGCCTCGGCCGAAAAATCGACATGCCCCGGTGCATCCACGAGCATGACGTGGGTATCGCCATGGTCGAGTACGGCCTGCGACGAGAAAATCGTGATGCCACGCTCGCGCTCGATCGCGTCAGTGTCCAGGTGCGAATCGCCATTGTCCGCGCGTCCGCGCTTGCGAATGCGGCCCGCGTTGAACAACATGGCCTCGGCCAGCGTGGTCTTGCCGGCATCGACATGTGCCAAGATTCCAACGACCGCTTGCTTCGACATGGCTCTCCTCTTATTGCAAGCCCATCGCACGCGGCAACGGGCACCCTCGTTCCACACTGGATGATACAATTTACGGGCCGGCGGGCGAAGCGGGCCCTATCCCCCGACCGAGCTCATCGCCCTGCGTTGCCGCGCGGCGATTTTCGTAGGTTCGCGCCTTGCGAAAGCCGGCTTTCAAAACAGCTCAGTAATCGAAAATAGCCCCGTCTGGGGCCATTTTCGTTCGAGTGAATTGTTGACACGCGTTCCCACTCTTACGCCTCGCGCAGCCAATCGAACGCAACACGCGGTGTGCCGTCCGACACATACACGATGCCGGCGCGCTCAAACCCCGCCTTGATGCTCGCCCCCTGCATGGGCAGGTTGTCCTGATGCGTGTCGATGCGCAGGTGATCGGCACGCTCCTTGGCAAAGGCAAACATCGCAGCCGCGATACCGTGCACGGTGCCATCGGACGCCACACGGTGCAGCACGGCGTATGGAGCGTCGCTACGCCATTGCCCGTCCTCAATTACGTCATAGCACTCGTCCGGGCCCGGTAAAAAGGCAAACGTCGCCACCACGCGACCGTCGACTTCGCACACGTAACTGCCGTCAGCGGCAATATCGGCAGCCAGTTGCTCGGCCGAAGGCGTGCCCTCGGGCCACTGCGTGGCGTTGCCATGCGCGCGCATAAAGGCGCGGGCCGCGTCATAGATAGCCATGACGGCGGGAATGTCGGTATCGAGGGTTTTTCTGATCATCACGCGGCGACCTCACGTTTATTGGTATCACTTTGATTGAGCAATGATACCAACGTTTGCAGAGGGGCGCGATGCAGATGGGAAGCAAAAAGCGAGCCGCCTGGTCAAAGGCCAAAAGCGAGTTTTTGGGCGCTGCCACCGGCGGCGATATGAGCGACCTGTTTGCACGCGAGGACGAGCGCCGCAACGCCCTGGACGCCGAGCGCGATGAAGCCTGGCGCTACAAATCGTGCGAGCGCAAAAACCGTTACGACACACGCGTCGAGGCCGAGGCGGTTATGGCCGACTGCGAAAACCGCGGGCGCCGCGGGCTGGCCTGCTACAAATGCGAATACTGCGGTGGCTGGCACCTGACATCGCACCCATGGAAATAGGCACCGCATCGGCACGGCGCTGACGGAGCACCAGCTATCGCGCGCAAGCTACGGGCGCGGCGGCACCAAAACATCGTAACGAACGGCCTTGCCCGCAAGCTGATAGCTCGGCTTAACGCCGGCAAGCAGCGGCCCCTTCACCGGCCGCTTGATAACGACCTTGCGCGGGTGCACCGCAAGCGCGGCTTCGACCAGCGTCTCCTCATCGGCGCACGGCTGTTCCAGATGATGCAAGAGTTGGAACTTCTTTTTAACTGCCGCGCTCTTGGTGCGCCCGGGAAACATGGGGTCCAGATACACCACGTCGGGAGCGGTGAGCTCGCCCTGCCCGATCAGCTCAGCTGTATGGCGAAGGCCGGCAATGCTGTCCTCGCCCGCATGTAAGCGCATGCGCGCCACGGCTGTCGCAAGCGCCGGATCATCTGCCGCGCGATCCAAGGCATCCTTGAGGAGCGCCGCGATCACGCAATCCTGTTCATACAGATCGACGGTAAAGCCCGCGGCCGCCAGCAGCAGCGAATCCTCACCAAAACCTGCCGTGGCATCAATCGCCCATGGGCGCTCGATGCCTTTCGCGCGCGCAGCCTTTACCAACAGCTCTTGCTGCAGACGGCCCTGCTTGAGCCGCGGAAGCATGCGGCCAAAATCGGCACGCAGCTCCATCGTGCCGTCGGTGAGCGTGAGTCCCTCGGACTTCCCGGTCAGCTCAAGCCCCGCGGCCCGAGCAACAGAAAAGGGATCGACGACGCCCATGGGTACTCCTTAACAAGCAAAACGAATACGTGAGCGCCGTTTATGTCGGCACCCAACCGTCCGCTATTGTCCCACATGCGACATGGCCCACAGCATCGCAATGCAAAGCACCGCCATCAATCCCGTGCACACGGCAGCGATCACAGAATCGCCCATGCGCCTTCCCAACGACCGCGGCTCACGCACTTGCCCTGTTCCGTACATCATGGCTCCTCCTTCGGTCCAACTCTTACCATGGCCCCATCATCGCAGCGCCGCGCATACGCTGCCATCGATTTGACTTACGCCCAGCTTTCCTTTTTGAAAGGTTGGGTTGGGCCGCGCGGGCTCAAAGCGCTTTCAGGCGCATGCATCGCCGCGTTGAACTACAATGTGCTTCACCATATGTGCAGCACATGGGGTGCGCCAGGTTGGCGTACTCGTATCGAAAGGACCAGCCATGAGCAACGCCTGCAAATTACTCAAAATCCTATCGTTCTTCTTCTTTGTCGTCGGCATTCTAAGCGCAGGCATGGGTGCTACAGCGCTCTTTGCGGGCAGCGCGGCAGGCGATATCACGGGTACCATGATCGTTTCTTGCGTCGTCGTCATCGTATTGGGCGTCGTCGAAATTGTGACCGCCGTCTTTGGCATCCGCGCGGCAAATAATCCCGCCAAGGCTGGCGTTGTCTGGATTTGGTCCATCGTCTGCCTAGCATGTTCGGTCATCAGCCTGCTTCTCTCCCTGCCCCTCTTGGGTGGGACCGGCTCAAGCATCCCCGATTTTAGCGGCCTGATTGTCAGCATTATCTACTTTGTAGTCGCCAACCGCGTCAAGAAAGAGGGCATGGACCGTTTGAGCTAAACCGCATCCGTGTCAATCGCTCAGCGACTCTGGTATATACGCCAATAAAAAGGGCCGATCGCGTAGCAACGCGGTCGGCCCTTTACGTTTACCCAGATAAAACCTGCCAAAATAAACCTGTCCCTTTTTGGCAGGTTGTTAGCTGTGGCGGTACTCGGCGATGATGAAGTCGATGTCGGTTTGAAGGGTGTCCAAGTTTGCCAGACGCTCTTTGTCGGCAGGGCGCGTGCGGTAGTAGTACGGCGTCATCTGGAACACCGCCTCGATGTCGGCCTGGGCCTGAAGCGTAATATTCGCAGACACCCGCTGCGTTCCGACTAACTCGAGCTCGGTGGTCTTCGGTAGCTTCTCATCGTTAAGGTACGGCGTGTCGTAGAGTACCTCCTTAAGCCCAAAGAGATGACGGGCGCCCGGCACCACGGTGTAAAGCGAGCCCTCGGGCGCCAGCACGCGGGCAAACTCGCGCTCGTTAAAGGGAGCAAAGAGCTCGGTCACCATAATGAAAGCGCCATCGGCCACGGGGATATCCTTCATGTTGGCCACGAAGTAGGTCGCATCGCCGCGCTTGGCGGCCAGGCGCACCATTTCTTTGCCCAAATCGAACCCGTAAGCGTCCACACCCGGCACCGCGCCCATGGCACTGGTGTAATAGCCCTCGCCACAGCAAATATCGAGCAGCGTCATGGAGCCGTTCACAGACGCTGCACGCCCAGACACCCGCTCGCGCACCAGCTCAACCATCGCATCGCGCAACGGCTCGTAGTATCCACGGTTCAGAAAGTCACGACGGCTGCGTGCCTGCGACTTGGGATCGCCCATGGAGTCACCGCTCTTGGACGAGCGCAGTAGGTACAGATAGCCCTCGCGCGCACGGTCAAACCGGTGTCCGTCCGCGCATGCAGCACCGCGTTCGTCATCCACCAACGGCTCATGGCAAACGGGACACAACAGCATGGCAACTCCTTAGCGCGAACAACACAACGCCCACCATTGTCGCACGCCTTCCCCACCTAGTCATTGGGGACGTTCTTAAATGACTAGTCGTTTAAGAACGTCCCCAACGACTAGTCGATTAGGAGTATCATCGTCTGCGCAAATAAGCACAAAATAGCATGTTAGAGATTGAGAGCGTATGGCTGATACCGCATCTAAGCACATCGATATGACCACCGGCTCGCTGTGGCGCAATATTCCCCTGTTCGCCTTCCCCGTGGCCGCCACGAGCATCTTGGAGCAGCTGTCGAACCTCATCGCCACGGTCATCATCGGTAACTTCTCGGGCGACCAGGGAACCCTCGCCATGGCGGCGGTCGGCTCCAATGTTCCGCTTACCAGTCTTATGCTCAACCTGTTTATCGGCATGTCACTTGGCTCCAACGTGGTCATCGCCAACGCTATCGGCCGCAACGATCAGAACATGGTCAAACGCGCCGTCCACACCTCGATTCTCATGGCACTCGTGGGCTTTGTCGTCATCGCGCTGGGCGAGATCTTTGCCGAGCCCATGCTCGCCGCGCTCAACGTTCCCGCCGAAACCATGCCGCTCGCTTCGCTCTACCTACGCGTCTTTTTGCTCAGCATGCCCTCGATTTTGCTTTACAACTTTGAGGCCGCGATCTTCCGCTCCGTCGGCATCACCCGCATGCCGCTGCAGGCGCTTGCCGTGTCCACCGTCCTCAACATTGGCCTGGACCTCATCTTTGTCCCCGTACTCCACTGGGGCGTCGCAGGCGTCGCCATCGCCACCGCCATCGCCTACACCGTTAGCGCCGCCACGCTCTTTATCCGCCTGCTCAAGACCGACTCCGTCGTCCGCGTCACCCCGCGCGACTTGGCTATCGACCCCGTCGCCCTCAAGCGCATCGTCAAGATCGGCCTGCCCGCCGGCATCCAAAGCGCCGTCTTTGCCGTCGCCAACATCATCATCCAGTCTGCCATCAATAGCCTGGGCACCGAGGTCATGGCGGCATCGAGCGCCGCCATGAGTCTGGAGTACGTGTGTTACAACCTGCTCAACAGCTTTAGCCAGGCGTGCACCACCTTTGTGGGACAAAACCACGGTGCCCGCCAGATCGGCCGCTGCACCAAGACGCTCAAGGTCTGCCTGGTCGAAGGTGGTATCGTTGCACTCACCACGATCATCGTTATTGTCGGCCTGGGACGCGAGATCTTGTCGCTCTTTAACAGCGATCCCAACATCGTCTCGATCGGCTATATCCGCGTGTGTTCGATCTTCCCGGCGTACGCCTTTAGTATGTTCTACGAAAACATGTCAGGCTACCTGCGCGGCTTTGGTATCTCGCTCACGCCCGCCCTCATCACCATGATCTGCGTCTGCGGCATCCGCTTCTATTGGGTGTTCTGCGTGTTCCCGCATTTCCGCACCTTTGCGAACATCATGATGGTCTACCCCATCAGCCTGGGCACCACGGCGTTCTTTATGGTCGTGGCGGTACTACTTTGCCACCCGGCACGCACCTATCGCGCCACCCAAGCCAAAGCGACAGCCCGCTAAACACCGCACTCAACGCCACGCCAGTCATTAATTGACAATATGAGAGCTCATATAGTCGATAAAGCGCCTCGTGGCGATGGGCATGGTGTCCCAGCTGCGCCAAGCGGCCACCACGTCGCGCGAGGGGGCATGCACGATAGGACGTACGCGAATATCGGCCTGCATGCCCTCAACGGTACGACGATACAGCATGCTCACGCCTAGGCCCTCCTCCACCATCGCCATGATGGTGTAGTCGTCGGTCACCTCACTCGTTACGTGCGGCGACTGCCCATGCGCCGCGAATGCATCGAGCACCAGGCTCTGTTCGCCTTCATCCAGCAGCACAAACGGCTCGGACGCTAGGTCAGCGAGTGTCACCTTTTCCTTTGCCGTCAGCGGATGCGCCGCCGGCAACAATGCCACCAACTCGTCGTGATAGACCACACGCTTCTCGAGCCCCGCGGTAAATCCGCGTGCCGTAAAACAAAAATCAACCACGCCATCGTGCACCCACTGGGCGTTGCGCGTGTAATCGCCCTGCTTAAGGGTAAAGTGTACCCCCGGGTGAAGGGCCCCAAAGTCGCGGATCACGCGCGGCAACACGGTTCGACTCACGTTGGTAAACGTCGCAATACGAATATCAGTCGACGAAAGCCCCAGCAGCTCCTGGCGCTTGCCCTCGAGCTCGGCCTCGGCAGTCACGATCTGGCGCAGGTACGGCAGATACTGCTTGCCGTCGCGCGTAAGCGAGACGCCCTGCTTTCCGCGCTCGATAAGCGTGGTACCCAGCTCGCGCTCGAGCGCCTTAACGGCCTGGCTCACCGCACTTTGCGTATAGCCCAGCTCGTCCGCCGCGCGTTTCAGGCTGCCGCAGTCGACCACCATACATACAATCTGATACCGCGATGCCATCGTGCCTCCGCATCAATGCAGACGTAAAACGTTTTGCCAGCGCTTTTCGTGCCTACTTTAGTATTTCTTAATCATACTGAAGATACATTCGCTTTACTACACCCACATCTGGGAGCAGAATCCTTTGTGCGAAACCGTTCTGTAACAAAAGGAGTCCCATGGATCGCAAAAAAGCAATCGCGCTCTCATTTTCCGTTCCCGTCGCATGGGGCTTTTCGTATCCCCTCATGAAGATCGGCATGGACAGCATGAACGCCACGAGCATCGTTGCGCTGCGCTGCATCATCGCCTTTGCGGCCTGTCTGCTGCTCTTCCACAAGCACGCGTTTCACATCAACCGCGACCTTATGGTCCGTGCCGCCATCATCGGCGCCATCATGGCAACCGAGCTCACCTGCATGTGCCTGGGCTCCAGCCTCACCTCTGCCTCCACTGCCGGCTTTTTGCAGAGCCTGACGGTCGTGATCGTGCCGTTTGCCAACGCCGCCCTGCTGCGCCGCGCCCCCGAGCGCAAAGTGCTCGTCGGCACCGCCATCGTCACCTGCGGTATGTTGCTGCTCTCGGGCGCCGACTTCACCAGCCTGAACCCGGGCGCGCTCATCATGCTGCTCTCCGCTTTTGTCTATGCCGGCCATATCATTGTGGCGAAGCGCTTTGTCGAAGAAGTCGATCCGCTGTCCCTGGGCGTTTGGCAGCTGGGCTTTGGCGGCCTGTTCTCGGGCATTGCCGCATGCGTCTTTGGCGGTTTCACACTTCCCAGTACGCCCAGCGAGATCGTGGTTGTTGTCGCGCTCGCACTCATTTGCTCTGCCTACGGCTTTATCACCCAGACGCTCGTGCAGCCCCACGTGCCCGCCGAGACCACCGGCTTCGCCTTCTCGCTCGAGCCGGTCTGCTCCGCTGTCTTCTCGTTCTTCTTGGTCGGCGAGGTCCTGAGCCCCATCGCCTTCCTGGGTGCAGCTCTTATCCTCACCGGCGTCATGGCGGCAACCGTCGAGTTTCCGCGACTTCATGCGCATGCTCACGACCACGCCCACATGGCAGGAACGCCCGAGCGAGCCTCGTAAGCGCCTCACCTTTTGTGGCCCCGACACAAAGGCAACCGGTGCGCCTTTACAATAGATGCCAACAGAGCATCTGCCATAAAGGAGCCCCATGGACACCGCAACTCGCGACCGCAACATAGCAACTTGGTTGGGCGATGCGCCGCAGCTGGTACGTGACACTACGAACCAGCTGCTCGAGCGCATCGCCCTTTTGCGTGCCGAGCAGACCATCTACCCGGCACAAGACGACATCCTCAATGCCCTCGCCTATACGCCGGCCGACCAGGTCAAGGTTGTCATTCTGGGTCAAGACCCCTATCACGGGCCCAACCAGGCCATGGGGCTGTCGTTCTCGGTCCCTGCGACGCAAACCAAGTTGCCGCCGAGCCTGCGCAACATCTATAAGGAGCTCAAAGCCGATCTGGGTTGCCCCATTCCCGCCACGGGAGACCTAACCCCATGGGCACAACAGGGCGTCCTGCTCCTCAACACCACGCTCACCGTGCGCGAGCATGCCGCGAACTCGCACGCCAAGCTGGGCTGGAGCACGCTCACCGACTACGTTATCGAACGCTGCTGCCAGCTGCCCCAGCCGGTAGTCTTTTTGGCATGGGGCCGCTTTGCCCAGCAGATGGTCGAAGGCAAGCTCGCCGCGACCGGCGCGGGCAAGGCGACCGGCAAGTTCTGCCTGGCCTCCACGCACCCCTCACCGCTTTCGGCTAACCGTGCCACGGCAGAACTCCCCGCCTTTATGGGGTCGCGCCCCTTCTCGGCAGCCAATCGGCTACTCGAACAGCACGGCTCGACCCCCGTCAACTGGACTTGCCTCGGCTAAAAATCGATACATCAAAAACGCGCCCGACGGCAATCTTGCCATCGGGCGCGTTTTGTTACTCGGGCCAGATAAACTGGGTGCGGCCGGCCTCGCCACCATCGATCAGCAGACTCTGTCCGGTCATAAACCGGTTGGTCACGCCCACAAAGTAGATCCACTCGGCGATTTCTTGGGCGGTGGCCCAGCGCTTAAGCGGCGTGAGCTCCATAATCTGGTTCCACAGGTGTTCGTCTTCCATCACGCAACGGTTGAGCGGCGTGATAACGCCACCCGGGTCCACACTGTTGGCGATGGCCTGCGGCGCCAGGCGGTTTGCAAGGTTCTTGGTGTAGGCGATAACGCCGCCCTTGCTGGCAGCATAGGCGGGAAACTCCGATCCCGTATGTCCGCTCGCCGACCCCACATTGACCACGGATTCGATAGCCGGCGCCGGCTTGGCGGCAAGCCCCTCCCCCACAAAGGCGTAGCGCTCGGTCACGTTGATGGTGCCACACAGGTTGGCGGCGATGTCGTCAGCCGAATCCTGCACACCGGCAACGTTCACGATTACCTGGGGTTCAAGGTCGTCCGGAAACGCGTCCGGCTTGCGGACATCAACGATCAGATGGCGGTAGCGCTCGTGTTCGATCGCCGCCGGCAGCAGATCAAAGCCCACGACCTCGTGGCCCTCGTCCAAAAAGCGCTGCACGCACGCGGCTCCGATACCGCCCGAAGCGCCCGTGATCAAAACCCGCATACTTGCTCCTTAGGCGGTTGCGTGGCGCTCGAGGTACTCGGCGCCCACGTTCTCGCGCTCCCAGCCGCGCACGACCTTGTAGCCCACGGGGCTCAGGAAGACCTCGCACAGCAGCTCGGCGACGGCACCCGTCAGCGAGCACATAAGGACCTGTACCCAGGTCCAACCAAAGAACGTGTGGCTTACCACAATGGCAAAGACCAGGTTGTCGATAAACTGGCCAACGCCCGTGGACACATAAGAGCGGAAGGCAAAGCTCGCAAAGTTATTCTTTTTGAGCATACGGCCGAGCGACTGGTTGAGCGTGGAGTTAACCACGGCAGAAACGAGCATTGCCAGCGAAGAGCCCAGCACCACGTACCAGGTGCCGCCGATGGTGGCATTAAGGGCATTGTTGACCTCGATCATGCCCGTATCGTAGTACGCGCCCCACATGCCGGGCGTGAGCGAGCACGCCCAAAAGCACAGGCTCACGGCAAGGTTGACCAGCAGCGCGAGGATAGAGATTTTGATGGATGCCTTGGCGCCAAAGCGCTTGCAGATCATGTCCTGGCACAAAAACGAAACCCAGCTCACCACAAAGCCGCAATCGAGTGCCAGATACGGCAGGCTGATGAGCTCTTTGTTGGCCAGCAGGTTCATCATGATGACGCTCACGAAAAACAGCGAAACCGTTGCCGCGGGAATGCTCCGCAACAGGACCTTGTAGTCCTCCATGACCTTCTTGATCATTATGTACTCCTTTGGTTTTAGGTTTAACGAGCAGGATATCGGACCCGAACTGCTCGGACGCCCCGGTCTTGAGACGACGGTGGGTATGATAGCCGCTCACACGGCATCAGGCAAGCAAACGGCGCGGCAGCCCCGCAGGACCACCGCGCCGATGCGTTAAAAGGCTACGTTGCCAAACTCCGACAGGATAAGGTCGGGGTTGTGGTCGGTTGCCCAATCCACGTTCCACGGGCTCGTGAACAGCAGCAGCTTGCCGCCGCGCATGTCCTCGACGCGCAGCGTGTCGCGCGTGAGCGAAAGGCCCGGAATATCGATGGTGTCGGGGTCGTTCTGGATCCAGCGGATGTCCGTATAGGGCAGCGGCTGGCGACGAACCTCAACACGGTACTCGGCCTTGAGACGGCGCTCGAGTACCTCAAACTGCAGCACGCCGACCACGCCCACGATGACGCTCTCCATGCCGGCACCCAGCTCGCGGAAGATCTGAATGGCGCCCTCCTGGGCAAGCTCCTCCATGCCCTTGACGAACTGCTTGCGCTTGAGCGTGTCGACCTGTGTAATGCGAGCGAACATCTCGGGGGCAAACGTCGGGATCTGCGGATACTGCACGTGGCGTTTGCCGGAGCACACGGTGTCGCCGATGCTAAAGATACCCGGATCGAACAGGCCCACGATATCGCCCGCGTACGCCTCGTCCACGATGGCGCGGTCGTCGGCCATCATCGACGTGCCCGTGGCAAGCTTAAGCTTGCGGTTGCCCTGCACGTGGAAGGCATCCATGCCGCGCTCGAACTTACCCGAGCAAATGCGCACAAAGGCGATGCGGTCGCGGTGGTTCTTGTCCATGTTGGCTTGGATCTTAAACACAAAGCCGCTAAAGTCGTCGCGGCAGGGATCGACCGGCTCGCTGGTGAGCGTATCGGTATAGGCGCGCGGCGTCGGGGCCAGACGCAGAAACTCCTTGAGGAAGGGCTCCACGCCAAAGTTGGTGAGCGCCGAGCCAAAGAACGCCGGGCTCAGCTTGCCGCAGGCCACGGCATCCAAGTCGAGCTCGTCGCCGGCGCCATCGAGCAGCTCGATATCGTCCATCAGGTTCTTATGGTTTTCCTCGCCAATGAGCTCATCCATGGAAGGATCGCCCAGCTCGGCCTCGACCTCGGCGACCTTCTTGGTGGCGTTGGCGTGGCCGTCGCCCTCAAAGGCAATGACGCGACGAGTCTGACGATCGAACACGCCACGGAAGTTGCGGCCGCTGCCGATCGGCCAGTTCATGGGATACGTATTGATACCCAGGACGTTCTCGATCTCTTCCATGAGCTCAAACGGATCGCGAGCCTCGTGGTCGAGCTTGTTCACAAAGGTGAAGATGGGAATATGGCGCAGCGTACAGACCTTAAAGAGCTTTTTGGTCTGGGCCTCGACGCCTTTGGCGCCGTCGATGACCATGACCGCGGCGTCGGCGGCCATAAGGGTACGGTAGGTATCCTCCGAGAAGTCCTGGTGGCCGGGGGTATCGAGGATGTTGACGCAGGCGCCGTTATAGGTGAACTGCAGCACCGAGGAGGTAACGGAGATACCACGCTCCTTCTCGATGTCCATCCAGTCCGAGACGGCATGCTTGGCCGAGCTCTTGCCCTTGACCGAGCCGGCGGTCTGAATGCTGCCGGTATAGAGCAGCAGCTTCTCAGTCAGTGTGGTCTTACCGGCGTCCGGGTGGCTGATGATCGCGAATGTGCGGCGCGACGAGATTTCATCCGACAGGCTTGCCATGCGGATCCTTTCTTGCATTGAGTGCATTACGTCGATGTAACCGTACTATTGTAGCCGCGAAATTCCGCCATAGGGCGCCTATCAGGACAAATTCATCAGTTGGGGCCTAGGGTAGCAGTCGATGGCGGCACTCCGCAGCAGTTTGTCTCAATCTGTAACATCTAGACGGTTTTTGAACCTCTACCTGTTACAGATTTAGACAAACAGGTGGGCGTCCCAGAAAGATCTCGATCTGTAACATCTAGCCACTCAAAACGGGTTCATCTGTTACAGATTGAGATAATAAGGATAGACGGGTGACCAATGTCTCGTCCTGTAACATCTAGCAGCCAAAAACTTCTCCAGTTGTTACAGATTGAGATGAATGAACGGGCGGACAATCCCTATTTGCCTCTTGCATAACTGTACATAGTGTATATATACTGTGCTTACCGGTTATATACACGTGTAGCCCATCAGCTAAGGAGCCGCTGTGGACATCATCCTATCCAATTCGAGCGACAAGCCCATCTACGAGCAGATAACCTCGCAAGTCAAAGCTCAAATCCTTTCGGGCACGCTCGCTGCGGGAGCCAAACTCCCCAGCATCCGTGCACTCGCGAGCGATCTTGGCGTGAGCGTCATCACCACCAAGCGCGCCTACGCCGACCTGGAGCAGCTCGGGTTTATCTGCACCGTGCAGGGCAAGGGCTGCTTTGTCGCCGAGGGCAACCAAGAACTCTTGCGCGAAAACCAGCTCTGCCATATCGAAGAGCTACTTGCGAAAGCGGCGAGCCAAGCCGAAACCCTGGGCGTCACGCGCGACAAGCTGCACGAGATGCTCGACCTGGTAGCCCCCGAAACCATGCAGTAGCCATCTGCAAGAAAGGCTATACCATGCAAAACCTTTTAGAACTCAAAGGCATCTCACGCCGTGTAAGCGACCGTTTTTCGCTGCGTGATGTCACACTCGCTGTGGAGCCAGGTCAGATCGTCGGCTTTGTTGGTGCCAACGGTGCTGGCAAAACAACGACGATTCGAGCTGCCCTCGGGCTTATAAAGCTCGATGCCGGCGAGGTGCACCTATTTGGGCAGCGCTGTGGCGCCGACGCGCCCGATGAGACGCAGCGCCATCTACGCTCCCGCGTCGGTCTTGTCCTGGACACGTGCCCCTTCCCCTCCACGCTCAAGGTGGGCCAGATCGAGTCGCTCGTAGGCCCGGCGTACCCCACGTGGGACCGCGAAACGTTCGCCGGATTCATCAACCGATTTGGCCTCGATCCTAAGACAAAAGTCAAGGACCTCTCCCGCGGCATGGGCATGAAGCTGCAGCTTGCCTGTGCACTCAGTCACAATGCCAAACTGCTCGTTTTGGACGAAGCCACCGCAGGCCTCGATCCCATGGCACGCGAGGAACTGCTCGATGAGCTGCTTGCCTTTGTCGCCGACGGTCAGCACAGCGTGCTGCTCTCGAGCCACATTACGTCCGACCTCGATCGCGCCGCCGACCGCGTCATCTGCATCGATAACGGCTCGATTATTTTTGACCTGCCGCGCGAGGACATTACCGACCGAGCCGGCATCGCCCACTGCACCCAAGCACAGGCCGCCGAGCTTATGGCTTGCGCCGAAGGCGCCCGTGCCGTCCACCACGCCTATAGCGTGGACGTGCTCGTGCCCAACCGTCGCGAAACGCTCGAGGCCTTCCCCGAGATTCCCAGCGATCGGGCAACCATTGATGACTATCTTCGCCTCATGCTGAAAGGAGCTTCGAAATGAAACGCGCCTTTATGTCCGAGCTCGCCATCGCTCGCTCGCTTATCCCGAGCATTGCAGGCGTCGGCCTGTTCATGTTTGTCGCGCTGACCCTTGCCAACGCGTCGGATGTCGATTCCGGCATGAGCGCCGGCGCCTGTGCGGTCAGCGCAATGTCGCCCATCATAATCATGAACTCGCTAGCTGGCTACGATAACCAAAACGGCTGGGAGCGTTATCGAGCAACGTTGCCCTTCTCGCGCAAAGACATCATCTGCGCACGCTACCTGTGCATCGTTGTCTTCTCGGCCATCATGGCCTGCGCCGCCGCGCTTCTGAGCATCGTCTCCATCCCGCTTTTCAACAGCGCGGGCATCCCCTCGACGGGACAGGCCGTCTTTGAGACCGCAATGGCCTCGGCGGCATCGATGCTCATCTCCCTCATGATGGTGTTTTTGGCGCAGCCGCTGTTCTTTCGATTTGGACACATGGAGGCGCTGCGCCTATCCGTTGGCCTGTTTGCCCTGCTTGGTTGCGGCACAATGGCCACGCTGAGCTCCTCCAACCCCATCAGCAACTGGCTCATGTCGATTGCCGGAGCAAATCCCGATCCCGCCGTTCTGGGCTGTCTGTGCGCAGGAATTGCCGTGCTGGCCCTCGCGCTATGTGCAATCAGCTGCACCGTCAGCACCAAGGTTTATCGAGTACGCGACCTGTAATCGACAGCTAAAAAAGCTTAGGTGGTACCCCGCTTATTTTTTCAATGAAACAAGGCGGCATAGCGTCACCACCGCCCCTCACAGCAGGCCGTCTAGTTCTTGGCAACCAAAAAGACACCGTCAGCATATCGAAGGTGAATACTTTTCCGAGAAGTGAACGAGTAAAAACAGTGCCCTGTAGCATCGACATTTTTAAGGACTCAATTCCTGCGGTTTTTGTCTAAGAATCCTGCAGTTTTGTTCGAAAAAGTGTGCATGTTCCAGGGGTCCAGATTTACTCGTTCACTTCGCGGAAAACCATTCACCTTCGATTCGAGCCTTAACCAAATGCCCTCTCGAACTATGGCCCCTGTCTCACCACAGCGATATCAAAGCTTCATGGCGGGACGGTATCATCGGACGAGCGCCGTAAATCTGGCGCGGTCGTTCTTTGGGGAGGCATTTCACCCGTGTCGTGGGTCGCAGCAGCATTTGTGTCGGCTTTCTTTGCCGGCATCACATCTATCCTGGCCAAATGCGGCATCAAGCAGACCGACTCCGATGTCGCGACGGCCATTCGCACCTGCGTGGTGCTCGTTTTCGCCTGGGCAATGGCGGGCATTTCTGGATCCATTGGAACCATCGGCAGCATCGAACCCAGATCCTGGCTCTTTCTCGTCCTCTCGGGACTCGCTACCGGTGCTTCGTGGATCTGTTACTTTAAGGCGTTGGGCATCGGAGACGTCAATAAGGTCGTACCGGTCGACAAGATGAGCACCGTACTCGCCGCACTGATCGCCATCGTACTTTTTGGCGAGACGAGCTACCTTGCGGTTAAGCTCGTGGGAACCGCTGTCATCACCCTCGGCACGTTTTTAATGATCGAGAAGAAGCAGTCTGCCGGACCCGAGCAGCAGCAAGACCGGACCTGGCTCGCTTACGCCCTCGGCGCCGCCGTGTTCGCGGCGCTCACGTCCATCCTTGCCAAGGCTGGCATCGAAGGCGTCGAATCCAGCCTGGCCACGGCAATCCGTACCTGTGTGGTACTGGTTATGGCATGGGCAATCGTGGCAGCTAAAGGCAAGATGGGCCAAGCCGTGCACGTAGACCGCTATGAACTCGTATTTCTCGCGGCATCGGGCATTGCGACTGGCGCATCGTGGCTGCTATACTACTACGCCATCGCCACAGGCCAGGTGAGCGTCGTGGTGCAGATCGACAAACTATCGATTGTCGTATCGGTACTATTTGCGCGCCTGGCATTCAACGAAAAAGTCTCGCGACGCAGCGCTATCGGTCTCGCCCTCATCGTACTGGGCACCGCCGCGCTCGCGGTTTGGAAATAGCGCCGATTCCGAGCGAGATCTAGGCGCTCGCAAATCCATGACACAGCGCCACACCGGGCCTAGGGTGCTTGTATCGACCGTGCGCCACCGTGCTACTTGCGCAGCGACTTGGGCAGCGGAATGCCGGCGGCGATGACGGCGGCGATGATCATACAGACGATGCCTTTGAGCGGGAAGCACATGAGCAACAAGCCCACGACCATAACGGGTTGGCGCATGACGGCGCCCATCGTCGATGCCGTGCAGACGGCGACGCAAAAGACCGGATCGGCGCCGGTGAGGATGGCCAGTCCGTAGCCCAGGCTTACGCCCGAGAAGATAACCGGGAAGAAGTGACCGCCGCGCCAACCAAGGTTGATGAGGGCGGGGGTCAGCATGGCCTTGACCAGACCGGTCGCGATAAGCACGCCGGCGGGAATGGTCAAGTAGGTTTCCATGAGCACGTCGGCCTGGGTCTCGCCGGCAAACATGGTGTAGGGCAGGACCGTGCCGCAGATGGCGAGCGCCAGACCGGCTAGCATGGCCTTGACGACAGGACGCTCCCCTATTGCATGGGCAAGCGCTTCGCTCGCGTGCTCAGAGACAAAGTACAGCCAGCCGCAGATTGTTCCGATCAACGACAGAGGGACGAGCCAGGTAAGCTCTAGGTTGCCCACCTCGGCGGACTCGAACCTGGGCATGCCCATGCCGCCGCCCACAAGCTGGCCAAGCAGCAGGTAGGCACCCAGACCGCCGGCAATCGCAATACCGTAGACCACCGTCTTTTGCGCCTTGGGCAGCTTGATGGTGATCTCGCCGGACGCGGAGCCCTCGTCGCCGTCGGCACTACCGGCAAGCGGCGCCACAAAGCCAAAGACGGGCGCAGTAAAGAGCGCCGTCAGGGCAGCCTGGGTACCCAGCAGCGTGAGCTCCCTAAACTCGGCGCCAAAGCGACGCATACGGTCGCCGACCCAGCTGCACAGACCCGCGATAACGCCGGTCAGGCCGGCCTCCGGTCCAATGCTTCCGCCAAACAGCAGCGGCAGCAATGCCGCGAGCGAAAGCTTGCCCAGGTTGTCGTACGGGTAGCGCCCGTCTTGCTTAACCTTAGCCATCACCTGGTTGAGGTCATCGGTCTTGGTGCCTGTCATCTTTTCGTACAGACCGATTAACAGGCCGCCCAGCAGGCAGACAAAAAACGGGTACGGCAAAAAGCCAAACGGGCCGCTGGCAAGCTCGGGCGAAGAGACGCCCAGCGCGTGCGGAATCTCGGTCCATAGATAGTCGATACCGTGCTCCATCGCAAAAAAGAACAGCCAGACCGCGGCACCTGCGAACGCACCGGTCACGGCAACGCTAAGTAAAAACAGCGCGCGGTTTTTGGGTTTGGCAAGGTTATCCATCGGGTCCTCCCGCGGTCAAAGTCGACATAGTTACGTTTTATTGTAGAGTGAGCGTTGCCCGAACGAGCCAACCGTCTGCGCCGCGAACGGCACCATTGGGAGCCATAGTGGGGCAAGCTCAAGACTTATCCGTTGATAATCGAGGCAATCTCGCGCAAATCGTCGGCAAAGTAGATACCTTGCTGGCGCTGCGGGCTCGATAGGCCCTTATCAATCATGTGCCCGAGCAGCGCCTTGAGGTCGTTGTAGTAACCGTCCAGGTTATACAGGATGCACGGAGCACTCAGGTGCCCCAACGACACAGCGGACATGACCTCGGCAATCTCCTCGAGCGTGCCCGTCCCGCCGGGAAAGGCGATGAACACATCGCCGAGCTCAATCATCTTGGCTTTGCGCTCGGCCATATCGCTCGTCACGATAAGGTCGTCGATGCCGTCATGTTGAAACTCGGCCTCGATAAAAAAGCTCGGCTCAACACCCGTCACGTGTCCGCCGGCATCGAGCACGCTATCGGCGAGCGCGCCCATCAGGCCCGATTTGGACCCGCCGTATACCAGCGCGTGTCCGTTGGCGCCAATCCAGTTGCCCAGCTCCTGTACCGCGGGCAGAAATGCCGGGTCATTGCCAGTGTTGGCACCCAGGTACACGGTGATGTTCATATTTGTCCCCCTGTTGTGGCGCACGACGTTCGTCTTAGCGCTGGCGTCGACGATACTCGCGCACGCGGCGTGACAGATCGGCGAGCTCGTCACGATCGAGCTCTTCCAAATGCTCAAGATCGTCCATAAAACGAGCCATGGTGTCCTTTTGACGCATCTTGATAAGCGTATTGCAGTAGTTCACCGCCACGCCCGTGAGCATGGCGATGTAGAAGATGCTGATGACGCTCAAGACGACGGTAATAGCGCGGGCAACCGGTGTCTCGGCCGGGATGTCGCCAAAGCCGATCGTCGAGACCGTCTCAAAGCTAAACCAGAGCCCATCGCCAAACGTGAGGGTCGTAGGCTCGGACAACCAGACGGCCGTCGAGCACAGCAGGTAAAAGACGAGGAACAGCTCCGTAATGCGCACGAAGCCCGCCTGGCGTAACACGTCAGCAAGCGTCTTGAGCTTTTTCATCGCGACCCCTTTTCCCAGACGCCCAATCACGTTCGCTCGGTATTGTCCCACGCCTCCCCCGCAAACGGAACTAGTCATTGGGGACGTTCTTAAATGACTAGTCAAACAAGAACGTCCCCGATGACTAGTCGTTTAAGAACGTCCCCAATGACTGCCGGGCGGGAGCGTTTAGCGGTGCAGCTGCCGACTGGGCGGGCTGAGCTGGTATCCTTATGCGGTAATGTCTCGATTCGTTAGGATTGCATGTGAGAGCTGCCACTGTCCTTCGTTCAGTTATATGTCGCGCCCTGGCCATTGTGCTCGCCGCGCTTGCCGTGCTGAGTTCTATCGCGCCTGTCCAGGCTTTTGCCGCTGACTCTAGCCAGCCAGTCAAGACGGTCCGCGTTGGTTGGCTCGTCAACAACGAGGGCTTCCAGGACGGCACCCCCGGCGAGCGTCTCTCGGGATGGGGTTACGAGTACCTCCAGACCCTGTCGTACTACACGCCCGGCTGGCGGTACGAATACGTCTCCGGCACCTTCACCGAGCTTATGGACATGCTCGAGGCAGGCGAAATCGACCTCATGCCCAACATCTCCTACTCCGAGGAACGCGCCCAAAAGCTGCTCTTTTCCTCGAACCCCGAGGGCACCGAGCGCTACTACATCTACGCCAAGCCCGATCGCGACGATCTGGCCAAGGGTGACCCCCAAGCGCTCCAGGGTCTCACTATCGGTTGCAACTCCGGCGTCATGCAAACCTTCGTTGGCCAGCAGTGGCTCGCCAACGAAGGCATTACCTGCACCTATAAAGAAATCGACACTGGCAGTGCCCTCTTTGACGCGCTCGCAAACAACGAGGTCGATGCCATCATCATGAACGACACGACCTCGTCGCCCAGCGCCTCCCCCATGTTCTACATTGGTTCGAGCGACTACTATTTTACCGTCCCCAAAAGCCGCCCCGACCTGATGGACGACATCAATGCCGCCATGTCGGCAATCGCCCGCGTCAACCCACGCTATATCGACGAAGTCAAATCTAACTACTCGGCCCAAAACAGCGGTTCATCATCGCTCAACGGCCCCGAACGTTCCTGGCTCAAAGCAAATGGCAACACCATCACGCTCGGCTACATTACGGGCAAACTCCCCTACTGCAACGAAGACGAAAACGGCGAAATGGAAGGCTCGCTCGCATCGCTTGCGACGACGCTGCACGATAAATTTGGCATTACGGTCAAAACCGTCCCCTTTGATAGCTACAAGATGATGTCAAAGGCCCTGTCAAAGGGAAGCATAGACGTTGCGCTGCCGGTATACCGAGATTACTGGTTTGCCGAGCAATCAGGCGTTGTGCAGTCGGTATCGTTGGGGACCGTGTCCCTCACCGCCATCCACACCGACGGCAATCTGAACAAAGACCTTCAGAACATCGCCTGCACCAAATCATCGTTTGTCAACCAAAATGTACTTGAAAGTCTGTTCCCCACAGCGACCGTGACCGAATACCAATCCGACGATGAAGCGTTCGACGCCCTCAGGAAGGGAACGGCGCACTGCATCGTCGCTCCCAGCTCACGCATAAAAACCATCGGCGATCGTCATGATCTCGAAGGCTACGAGACGGTCGAGCTCCCTGACACCTGTGAGCTCTCGTGCTGGATTTCGCGCGGAAAGCCCGAGCTGCTGGGAATCATCAACAAGGGCATCATCAATGCCGGAGAATCGCTCTCCGCAAGCAATTACTCCTCCATGTCGTACACGGCCCAGGAATCAAACACGCTTCAATTCCTTTATCGCAACCGTGCCGCCGTTGCAGCTACCCTCATCGGTATGTTGTCGGTCGGCATCGTCCTGCTCATCTGGGCGCTCGCACGCGCTCGAACCGAGCGCAAAAAAGCCGATGCTGCCAACGCCGCTAAGACGGCATTCCTCACGCGCATGAGCCACGACATCCGAACGCCGCTCAACGGTATCCTGGGCCTTATCGAGATCGAGGAATTGTAGGAAGGCGATATCCAGGTCGCCCGCGAGAGCCGTGCCAAGGCGCGCGTTGCCGCCAATCACCTGCTCTCGCTGATCAACGACATCCTCGAGATGGGCAAAATCGAAGACCGCAAGCTAACACTGGAGCATACGCCTTTTAACCTCAAAGAGCTCTGTGACAATACGCTGGTTCTGTGCAAGCTCCGCGCGTCCAGTAACGGCATCACCATGCAGGACAATAGTCTGCCGTACGCCACGGGGCCATACATGATCGGCAGTCCCACCCATATCCGACAGATCGTGATCAACCTGTTAGACAACAGCATTAAGTACAACAAGCACGGCGGCTCCGTCACCTTTAGTTCAAAGACCAAGCCACTCGATAACGGGCGCGCGCTCTTTTGCTTTAGCGTTTCGGATACCGGCATTGGCATGACTCCCAAGTTTTTAAAGCATATCTATGAGCCGTTTGCCCAAGAAGGCGACGATGCGCGCAGCAGGTTCCAAGGAACCGGCATGGGCATGCCAATCGTCAAGTCGCTTATTGAACTGATGGGCGGCACCATCGAAGTCACCAGTGAGCTCCATGTGGGCACCTCGTTCTACGTGGAGATTCCGCTCGATATCGACGAGAATCCCCAGGCGCGGGCGAATACGGTTGAGAGTGCGCCCGACTGCTCGCTCACCGACATGAACGTGCTGCTCGCCGAAGACAACGAATTGAATGCCGAGATTGCCCAGACGCTGCTAGAATCCGAGGGCGTCGTGGTCACCCGCGCCGCCAACGGCAACGAGGTCGTCGATCTGTACCTGTCGCATCCCGCCGGCAGCTTCGATGCGATCCTGATGGACATTATGATGCCGGACATGGACGGCTATGAGGCAACCCGCGCGATTCGTCTGAGCGAGAAGGTCGATGCAGCCGATATCCCCATCATCGCGCTCACCGCCAATGCCTTTGCCGAGGACGCCAAGGCGGCACACGATGCTGGCATGAACGCCCATCTGTCCAAACCGCTCGACTTTAACAAGCTCAAAAGCATACTCGCCCGCATCAAGAAAAACGGATCCGTTTCGCTATAGTTTTTGCAGCAACCACGCACGACCAGAAAGGAAGCCAACGATGTTTAGGCCCTTACGTCGAAAGAAACGCGCCATCACCGACGAGGAAGCGCGCGAACTGCTCGCCACCTGCAAGCGCGGCGTCTTTGCCGTCAACGGCGACGATGGCTACCCGTACGCCATTCCCGTCAACTACTTCTTTGACGCCGAGCACGACAAGATTTATTTCCATGGCGCCAAGGCTGGCCACAAGGTCGACGCACTCAAGCGCGATGACAAGGTCTGCTTTACCGTTTACGGCAACGAGTGGTACCAGGACGGTGACTGGGCTCCCTACGTTATGAGCACCGTCGTCTTTGGCCGTTGTCGCCTGGCGAATGACACCCCCGCGTTTATCGAGGACAAAGTCCGCCAGCTCGCGCTTAAGTACTACCCTTCTGCCGAGGAAGTCGAAGAGGAAATCGCCAAAGACATCAAGGGCGTCCAGCTCTACGAGATTACGATTGAGCATCTTTGCGGCAAGCAGATTCAAGAAAAGTAAGCCTCTCAGCAGGTCTGCGCCCAATTGCTACAGATGCTTTACCATGTGGGGCCTTCTAGCCAACTTGGCAGAAGGCCCCACATGCAGCGCACGCTTACCGTGCATTAAAAACGTAGCGGTCCAGGCGGTCGCACGCTTCCCTCACGCGCGAAAGCGGCAGCGCCAGATTCACGCGAATGTGGCAGGGCCCGTGGAACGGGCGGCCGTCCTGATACCCCACGCCCACACGCGCCCCCTCGTCGAGCAACCACTGAATATCGCGGCCATGCTCGCGGCACCACTCGGTGCAGTCCAGAAACACCATGTACGTGCCCTGCGGACGCGAAAACGCGACGCCCTTCCAGTGCTTTTCTGCATACGTGCAGAAGTACTCGATATTGCCGGCAAGCACCTGGTTGAGCTCATCAACCCACTCATAGCCCTGCGGCTGGTAGGCACCGATAAGCGCATGCATGGAGAGGACGTTCATCTCGTTGTAGTGGGTCTTGTTGGACACGGCGCACACGCGGTCGCGCAGCGTCTCGTTGTAGATGATGTGGTAGCTGCCGACCAGGCCCGCCAGGTTGAACGTCTTGCTGGGCGCGTAGAGGGCAACCGTGCGCATGCGAGCATCCTCGCTCACCGACTGCGTCGGGATGTGCTTGTGTCCCGGCAGGATGATATCGGACCAAATCTCGTCCGAGATCACCACGCAATCGTGCTGGCGATAGATGTCCATGGCGCGCTCGATCTCGTCGCGCTCCCATACGCGGCCGCAGGGATTGTGCGGCGAGCAGAACACCGCGGCATGGATGTAGTTTTGGGCGAGCTTGCGCTCCATGTCCTCAAAGTCCATGCGCCACACGCCCTGGTCGTCGAGCTTAAGCGGGCTGTGGACAATACGATAGCCCGCGGCCTCGATGGACTTGGTAAAGCCGATGTAGGTAGGGCTGTGGACTAGCACCGCATCGCCCGGCTGGACATACGCGCGTAGCGTCGACACGACACCGCCCAGCACGCCGTTTTCGTAGCCGATATGCTCCGGCGCCAAGTCCTCAACGCCGTTGCGACGGCTCTGCCATTCGATGATGCGGTCGAAGTACACGGGACGCGGATTGAAGTAGCCAAACATGGGGTGCTGAGCGCGCTTGATGATGTACTCCTGAACCGTGGGCACCGTGGCGAAGTTCATGTCGGCCACCCACATGGGAATGCGGTCGAAGCCCTCGTCGGGTGCGTTCGGAGCCATACCGGGGATCTCGCCCCAAGAGTCAACGGCGATGGCATCCATGCCGTGGCGGTCGATAAGCGAGCTAAAGTCGTATTTCATGCTGAGCTCCCATGCAAAGCGGACTATTTTGGTAGGCGTTATTGTCCACCAGCATGGGCGATTTTGACATGGGGTTTGGCGCTTAATTTGACGGGTTCAGACGAATGGCTGGTTAGTCTTGCGCGTCGTTGACGGCGACTACGGTTAGCTGGGTTTTATCGACCGTAAAAGATATGTCGAGCCCAGCATAAGCTAAGTGGTAAACGCGGTTTGGCTCGTGCTTGCTGCCCGCGCGGCGCGGATCTTGGCAAAGGACCTCGACCAAGCCGGGGAGCTTTGCGGGCGGGACCATATCCTGCAGCGCTTGTGGAAACTCAACATCGAGCTCTTGCCACGGAGCACCCTCAATCCAGCCGCCGGTCGCATCCGGGTGGCAGTCCGCAAACGGGATGTAGGGCTTGATATCGTAGATGGGCGTGCCGTCGCGCAGATCGGCCCCCAGCACATGGATGATGGGGCCGTCGTCGGTAAGCTCCACGCGGTCGAGCTTAACGCAGGTGAGCCCGATGGGATTAGGGCGAAACGGACTGCGCGTGGCAAAGACACCCACGCGCTCGGCTCCGCCCAGACGCGGCGGGCGCACGGTCTTCGACCACTTGACGTTGGTGCCAGACCTGTCCTGCGACTTGGCATCGGCAGCTATGTCGTTTGCCGTGCCGCCGGGCGTTCCGTTTTCGAAGCGCCACAACAGCCATAGGTGAGAGAAGGAGTCCAGGCCCTCAACCGCTGCATTGGAGGCAAATTCCGGCTCAAAGACGATGTGTCCCTGCAGATGAGGCGCCAAAAAGCTGTTGCGCGGAATGCCGAACTTCTGCGGCAGGTCGGTATGTATGTGTGCGATAGGTTCCATGCCGGTCATTGTACGGCATGGAGGTGTGGGGCGTTGCGTGCAATTCTTCGCCGCGGTCCCCCGTCGTGCAACCAACGGTTGCTTGGAAGGGCGCCTGCTGCCGCGTATGCTTAAGCCATCAACCAGCAGAAAGGAGCCGTTATGGCCTTTGCAGAAAAGCTCATCGCCGTCCGTCGCGCCCATCACCTTACCCAAGAGCAGCTCGCCGCCAAGCTCTTCGTCACACGCCAAGCCGTCAGCCGTTGGGAGCGTGGCGAGGTCACACCGGGCATCGACATGATGAAGCTCATCGCCGCTGTGACCGGCGAGCCCCTGTCTCATCTGCTCGAAATGCCCGAGCGCTATTGCCAGAGCTGCGGCATGATACTCACGCCCGACGACTGCGGCACCGATGCCACGGGCGCCGCGACCGACCATTACTGCAAGTGGTGCTACGACCACGGCCAGTACACCTACGACACCACCATGGAGGCGATGATCGAGGATTGCGCCCCGCGGCTGGCGCAAAACACCGGCATGTCGCTCGACGAAGCCGTCTCGCTCATGGGCGCCGTCCTGCCGCAACTGGAGCGCTGGCGCGCCGTGCAGGAAAACGAGGAGCACTACGGCGCCGAAGCGCGGGCGCGCTATGGCGATGAGGCTATCGATGCAGCAAACGAAACGTTACTGGACATGGACCCTCAGACATGGAACGACATGAAGGAACTTGAACGCGCTATTTTGGGTCAGCTCTCGATTGCCATGGGCGACGGCGATGCGGATGGAAGCGAGGCTCGCAAGCTTGTCGCGATGCATCGTCGCTGGATTGCTCTCAACTGGGGACGCGAACCCCAGAACGAAGCGTACCTGGGCCTCGCCCACGGCTATCTTGCCGACCAGCGCTTTGTTGACTACTACGACAAGCCCTGCGGCACCGGAGCCACGGCGTTTCTGGTCCAGGCGATCGAGTCGTCGTTGGCGCGCGCATAGACCGCGGCTGCTTTGGGTATTTCAATCGAAACCTCAACCGATTGGAGACCCATGGCTACTAATCATGAGCTCACGCTGTACGTTATGACCGGCTGCCCGTATTGCATAAAAGTCAAGCGATTCCTTGTCGATAACGGCGTGACCATTCCCGAGCGCAATATCTCGACCGACCCCGAAGCCGAGCAGACACTCATCGCCGTCGGCGGAAAGCGCCAGGTTCCCTGCCTGTTCATTGACGGCAAGCCGCTCTACGAGTCGAACGACATCATCGCGTGGGTGCAGGAGAACCTGCTCTAGTACGCACGCTCTGTCCGTCCAGGGCCCCAACCCATACGACCCAAACATGTACACCAGCATCCAAAGTCGACATTTTTCGACATCTTTGGATGCTGGCGTACAGCTTTTTGGTAGTCATGGACGCTCTTGGCCGGCTAATTGTTTGAGGAGACCTTTGGATTATGGCTGTTTGACGCCTCTGGAAAGGTTTCCGAGAGGGCTGTGGTCAAAAAAGGGCAAATATGAGTACTGCTACCTGTTTAGTAGCAGCGATTTTGATCACTTCAGGAACTATTCAACGTTCCACTCGTCCGCAGACGACGTTATTTCTCCTCATATGTTCAATAAAAGTAGCTCTTAATGGGAACAAATCTCATCAGGAACTACAATTTATAGCAAATAAATGCAACCATAATGGCAACAGTACTCATATTTGCCCTTTTTTGACCACGACCCTCCAGAATAGTCGCTGAGAGCGACACTAAATGACAAAATCCGACACTTGAACGTTCTTATATGAGTAGCCATTGAAGGACACCTAACGACTACTCCCATTCGCGACACACTGTGTCGCGAATTAAGCTGGCCCCATTACCGAAGACCAGTGAGAGCTCCTGCCCAGAATCTCAATAGCTTAATAAAGGGCTCCCCTCCGGAAGTTCAATGAGCATCCAAATTCCAAGCTGAAAAGCAAAGGAGTATCGAAGCCGTCAATGCTCATTTCCTATCGAACAGGCAGGTCAAAACAAGCTAATTAGCCCGATGAACTGCTTGTATTTTTGTCTACAAAATTGTATACAAAAAGAGAATCCGAGAACCGGCGCTCGACATTATGTCGATCGATAGGAGGCGCCATGGATGCTAAGCAGCTCGAAAAGATGATGGGGTTTGCTCCCGGAGAGTTGAAGAAAGCCGCGGAAGCCTACGAAAAAGATGAGTGGCCGAAAGGTCACACCATCAAGTTGGGAAGGCCACCAATCTCCGATGAGCCGAGCGTCGTTATATCAGCACGTGTGGGCGAATCGATTCTTGAGGCGTTTGACGAAAAAGCCAAACGCCATGGGCAAACACGCACGGAGCGGCTCAGAGAGCTCATTACACTTGAGGCTTATAGGACAAAATGTGTGTCCCGATAGAACATCCGTTTCTATCCATTAATCAAGCCAGAACGGGTACGGGTCCCTGTGGTGGAGGTCCTCCCACA
>JAGZGX010000010.1:0-66837 GCA_018367075.1 Collinsella sp. | reverse complement strand
GGTTCGGCACGGTGTGGGCATTGCCGCCGCTGATGCCGTCGCTCTCCACGGCCACGTCCGAACGCACCGCGTTGCTCATGTAGTAGCTGAAGCCCAGATAGTCCACAGCACCCTCGGCCAGAATGGCCTCGTCGCCCGGCTCCATCACCGGGGCAGTGCCCTCGCGCTCCCATTCCTTCTTAGCGTAGGCGGGGTAGTGACCGCGGCAGTGCACATCCGCAAAGTAGTAGCGCTCGTGCATGGATTCCAGCGCCAGCATCACGTCGTCCGGGTTGCAGGAGTAGGGATAGTACGGCACAAAGGAGCACATGCAACCGATCTGGAAGTCCGGGTTGATGGCATGGCCCTTTTTGACCACGAGGGCCGAGGCCACCAGTTCGTGGTGTACCACCTGATACAGGGCCTTCTTCTTGTTCTCGAACTGGGAGAACCGCACGCCGGAGTTGGTCCAGCCAAAGATGTCGTTGGTGGTGTTGCTCTGGTTGTTGATCTCGTTGAAGGTCATCCAGTACCTGACCTTGTGTTTGTAGCGCTCCATCACAGTGACGGCGTAGTGCACGAAGAAGTCGATGCACTTGCGGTTGTACCAGCCGCCGTACTCCTTGGCAAGGGCGTAGGGCATCTCAAAATGGCTCAGGGTGATCACCGGCTGGATGCCGTACTTGAGCAGTTCGTCAAACAGATCGTCGTAGAACTGCAGACCGGCCTCGTTGGGCTGCTGCTCGTCCCCGCGGCGCCCGTCGCGCAAGTTTCCCTCGGCCGCACCGCGCCCGCCATCGTTCCCGTATCGGGTCTTGAGGGGCATGAGCCCGTTCTCTGCCATGTAGGCGCGCGCAGCCTCGAGGCGGCGGTACCCCTCGCCGCCCGCCTGGCCGCGGCGCTCCAGCGTCGCCATCCTGAGCCCGAACTCCTCGATGGACTCGACGTCGAACTTCGCGCAGGTCTCGAGCGCCGAGGAGAGCCTGCTCAGCTCTGAGAGATCGTTGAGCTCGAGGGCTCGCTCGGCGGCCCCACGGATGCGCGCGGCGCTCGAGTCCGTGGGACGGTAGGCACCCTCGCGCTCGAAGCGACGGCGCAGCATCTCCTTGCCGTAGACGAACCCCAGCCGCTCGCCGCTGACCTTCTTGGACGGCTCCTCGGCCAGGCTGAACACCCAGTCGTCCCGCCTCGCCTTGGCCGAGTTGTCGGCGACGTGCACGCCCAGGGCGTCGAGGACGCCGAGGAACTCCGCCTCGTCGTGCGCCGTGGTCTTGGCGAGCGCGACGCGGGCGCGGATGTCGCCGACCCACGAGTAGCCGCCCGAGCGCATGATCTCCTTCTCGGCACGGCCCAGGTAGACGCTCCTGCGGCTCCTGGGCCCGCCCGCGCCGGCATGCCCGCGCGCCTTCGAGGGGGATACGGCCGCCCGGTCGTTGGAGAGCCCCGACAGCCCGCGCTCGCGCGCCATGTCCTGAAGGTCGCGGTTGAGGTCCTCGGGGTGCTGGGTCTGCATGCGGTAACCGGTGCGGAGGTTCGCGTTGTTCACGACGATGTGCGCGTGCGGTATGCCGCGGGCGTTGTCGTCGTGGTACACGATGGCGATCTCGTGGTCGCCGAAGTGCTTGAGAGCCCACGAGCACGCGAGCTCGCGCAGCGCCGCCAGGTCGATGTCGTCGCCGGGGTCCGGCGAGAGCACGAAGTGCTTGAACGTCCGCGCGGGCTTTCCCCTCCAGGGGGCGTCCGTGCCGAACGCGGAGCGTGTGGCGTCCATCTCGGCATCCCAGGCGCAGGCCTCCTTGGCCTCGTCTCCTAGCGCGCCGGCGTCGCGCTCGTCGTAGCTCAGGTTGAACAGGTCGCGCGCCAGGGCGCGGCCTCCCTTCTCGAGGTAGCGGCGGATGCCGCCCGTCGAGCCGTGGCCGCTTATCGGCTTCAAGATCGGCATGGCGAGCCCTCCACGAGCGAGTCGGCGCCGATGCGCCCGAGCTCCGCCGTCATCTCGCGGGCCGCGGCGTTCACGTCGGCGAGCTCGCGCTCGATCGTCGGGATGCTCTCCGCGACGAGGTCCCGGTCGACGTGCCCGTGGCGGGCGTGGAAGTTGATGAGGTTCATCGCGTGCACGGCCTGGTTGTAGTGGTAGCCCCACTTCGTGAGCTCCCGCGACATCGCCCACAGGGCCCTGCGGTCCACGAGTATGCGGTGCTCGTCTCCCGCGTTGGCCTCCGTCGACAGCGGTATGCGCACGAGGTAGCGCAGGTACTCCGACTTGCTGAGGCCGGCGCGCTCGCACCGCTCGCAGAGCGCGTCGTAGTCGCCTTCCTCCATGCGGAACGTGACGCGGCGCTCCTTGCCTTTGGCGGTGCCGGCTTCCTCTTCCATGGCGGATTCCTTTCCTCGCGCCCGCCGTGCGGCGGGCGCGTCTCTCTAGGGGCGCGGGGGATCCCCCGCAGGCGGCGGCCCGGCTCGGGCGCCGCCTCTGGGACCGGGCCTCGCGAAAGCGGGCTCCCGAACGGCCCGCGGCATGACGGGTCCGAGGCCGCCCGGTCCCCAAGTGCTATGGACGCCCGACCGAAGTGTCGGACGCCATAGGCTACTTGCTGGATTTCGGGCCTGAGGCCCTTCTGCGACGCTTTCGGGCATCGGTGCCCGCCTCCGCGTACGGCGCGGTCATGAGCGCCATTTCACGCAGCAGCGAGAGGTCGGCCGCGCTCGGGCTCTCGGGCGGGCTCTCGAGGAAATCGGCGACGAGCCTCGCTGCCTTGGAGATGCGCCCGTCGGGGCCGGCCTGCGTTTTGCTCTCGCTCCTCACGTAGTCGGAGAGCTCCCGCTTGGTGCGCCGCCAGGGCTCCATTGCGGCGTGCATCTCCGCCTGGCGCTCCTTCGGCATGCCCGCGAGCGAGCGCACCGCCTCGGCGCTGAGGTTGCCGCGATCGGCCTCGGCGGCCCACTCGGGCGAGAGGTCCTCGGCAATCCGGCGGGCCAGCCTCTCCTCACGCGCAATGGTCTTGCCGGAGACCTTGCGGCCCGTCTGCCGCTCGATGATGGCGGCCTTCACGTCGTCGACGCGCATGCCGGAGAGCGAGGGGTCCTCGGAGCGCAGGCGCACGGCGTCGCCCCTGAGCGCCTCGGTCGCGGCGGCGCGCTCGGTCACGGTGAGCGCGCGGGTGAAGTAGTTCGCTGCGTGGAGCAGCGTCACCGCCCGCTCGTCGTCGATGCCCTCTATCACGCGGCAGGGCATCCTCTCGTAAGCGGGGTCGTCCTTCGCGAGCAGCGCGTAGGCGGCCTTGCGCCGATGCCCGGAGACCATCTGCCACGAGCCGTCGCCGACCTTTCGCACGAGCGGCAGGTCGGTGAGGCCGTCCTCGCGTATGGACTCGGCGAGCTCAGCTATCCCAGCAGGGTCCATAGAGTACGCGGCGTTCGCCGGGTGGTCGGCGATGTCGGCCACCGCGATCTCGGACACCGGGTAGCGCCCGCGGGTGCGCGACGCGCCGTCGAGAAGCCCCGTGATGGTGAAGCCCGCGGCCACCTGCCTAGGCGAGTTCACGGCACACCTCGTCTGCGAGCGCCTTGTAGTCGCGCGCGGGGCGGCTCCCCGGCTCGAAGGCGGCCACCGGCTTCCACTGCCAGCTGCCCTCGCAGACCTTGCTGCTCGCGTGGATGACCGTCTCGAACTGCTCGTCCGGGAAGAACCCGTCGAGCACGGCCGCGCCCGTGGCCTCGGCGTTGGTCATGCGGCCGGGCACGCAGGTGCGCAGTATCTTCCAGCGGGGCGTGGGCATGCGCAGAGCGTCGGCGATGGAGCGCGTCGCCTCGACGGTGAGCGCCGTGCCGCGCATCACGGTGGAGTCGAGCTTCACGGGGATGACGACCATGCCGCCCTCCGCCGCGGCGAGGTAGGCGTTGAAGGCGAGCCTGCGCATCACGGGACTGCAGTCGATGAGGCAGACGTCGTAGGAGCCCGAGGCGTCGTCGAGGGCGAACTTGAGTCGCTGCTCGCGCAGGAGCATCTCGTTCTGGTCGACGAGGTCGATGGTCGAGGCCACCACGTCGAGGTTCTCCCCGGCAGCGTAGGCGACCTCCTCCACGGGCGCGCCGCCGTAGAGCAGCTCGACCGACGTGCGCCGCTCGGAGACGGCCCGGTCGTAGAGGCCGAAGAAGTCTGTGGCAGACGCCTGCGGGTCGAGGTCGACAAGCAGGGTCCGAAGGCCCCGGGCGGCGAAGATCGCCGCCAGGTTCACGGCGGTCGTCGTCTTGCCGACGCCGCCCTTGTAGTTGGAAATGGCTATCGTGCGCATGGGTCGCGTCCTCTCTAGCGTGGGGCGCGCCTCGGCGCATCCGGTCCGGCGCGCCCCGAGTCTCGGAGCGTCGGGACAAAACCGTACGGATTTGTCCGACAAGCGGAGTGTACCACGAAAACGTACGGATATGTACGCTTTCGTGCTACAAGGGGTGGATTCGGGGAAACCCGGCCCCGGGAGCCCGGGGCCGGGCGCGCCGCCTAGGAGAGCGGCTCCATCTCGCCGAAGCAGTTGATGTGGTGGCGCAGGAGCGCTCGGTTTTCCTTGACGACCATCATCGCCACCTCGTCGAAGCGGACCGGCGTGTCGGCGTAGTCGTCGCCGTTGCCGGCGAGCCACGTCGCCGCCAGCGCCTCGCGCAGCCCGCGCGCCCTGTGGGCCTCGGGGAAGCCGTCCGTTCCGATCCGGACCGTGGCGTCGACGAAGACCAGGGTCCCGTCCTCGTCCACCGCCACGAGGTCGATTCCGCCGATGCCCTCGGGCCCCTGCCAGGCCTCATCGACGATCTCGTAGCCCTTACGCTCGAGGAAGGTCCTGACCGCGCCCATCGCCTTTTCCTTCATGTCGTTCATGTCTTGCTCCTTAGACTCGGAGGCCCGCCCCTGTGGCGTGCCTTGCGTCGCGTGAGTCGCATGCGGCGCGGGCGTGCCGGCAAGGGAGGAAGCGAAGTCGGGCGTGGAAATAGAAGTATTCCGACGGCAGTTTTTCGCGTTGTTCGCGCGCGCAGCGCATGGAGCGAAGAACCCGAAAAAGTGTCGCGGCCCTTGCGGGCCGCCTGCCGGCGTGCGACCCTGCGCGTCCAAGGAACGCCGGGGCGGGTTTCGGATCGGAAGGGCGCAGGCGTGCGGCATGGAATCAGGCATGGGCGCCGAGGCTTCCAGGCATGGGATGCGATCTGTCGGCGGTTGCTGGGCTCCCGTGGGATTGGAGACGACGCCGCGGCGGGAACGACGGCGCGTTCCCGAGTCGCGGTGCCGTGGTCCGCATCGGGACGGCATTCCCCGCGCCGCTTGCGGCCAATATGCGCACGGGATCGCGGTGGCGAGATGGTTCTCCATGCGGAACGGCTACGGTGCTGCGCAACACGTCCGTCGGAAGAAGGAGGACAGCCAATGATGGATATCAACGAGAAGGACGAGCGTCGTGAGCTGCTTGACGCGGTGGCGGATGCAGGAAGGCTGGCGAGGGGCCTGGACCAGCTGCTCGAGTCCCTGGCGCACGCCGACCAGCTGGACCTGCTCGACGTCGAGGGGGTCCTGGCCCTGAGGTCGATAAGCGAGAGGTGCGCCGAGCGCATCGGCGACGCCGCGCGAATCCTGGAGGCGCAAAACGAGATCCTCTATGTCGAGGAACGGACCGTTTAGCTTCCTTTCGCGGAAGATTAACTATTTGCTTTGCGGGCAACACCCTAAAGAATCGCAGTTCCTGGTCGGCGCTTAGATGAGCGTTAGCCGCGACCCATTCCAAAGATACTTGCATTGTCGGCGTTGTCGTTAGTTTCGACCTCAGTCGCCATCGCCGGGAACGATTCTTCCTGAGACGCGTCGTCCACTCGCGAGTCAATAGGCTCGCCGAGCGCCAGGAAGAACCTCATCACGTGCTCGACTCTCTGCTGCAGAGACTCGCTCAGCTCGCTGTAGGAGGCCGCCAGCCGTACTTCCTTGGCCAACTCCGCCATCGAGTCCTTCAGCGCCTTCTGCACGCTCACAGAGGGTCTCACCTCGACCTGGGTATCGGTGAGCTTGGCGATGATGTAGTCCTGCCTGTTCATGCCGCTCCAGGCGGCCATCTCGCATATGAGCTTATGCTCCTCGGGCGTGCAGCGGAACGCCATCGTCTTACTGCGCTTGCGGGCGCTGTTCTCGCACGGCATCCTTCTTATCCCCTCGCCCCGTCAAGGGCGGCGGCCATCTCGTCCTGCTTCGTGGGGAACAGGTGCGCGTATCGGTAGGTGATGTCCACCGCCTCGTGGCCCATGCGCTCGGCGATGGCCAGCGCGGAGAAGCCCATCTCGATCAGCAGGCTCACGTGGCTGTGGCGTATGTCGTGTATGCGGATGCGTTTCACGCCAGACGCCTTGCACCCTCGTTCCATCTCGTGGGCCAGGAAGTGCTTGGTAACGGCGAACAGGCGCTCGTCGGGGGCGACGTCGTCTCGTAGCTCGATGAAGTCCGCCATCTCGTCGCGCAGGAAGGCGGGCATGACGATCGTGCGCACCGACTTGGGCGTCTTGGGATCGGTCACGGTGTCTACGCCGTGGAGGCTTTGGTACGACTTGTTGATGCGCAGACGCGAACTCTCCAGCATGAAGTCGGACGGAGTGAGCGCCAGAAGCTCGCCGCAGCGGATGCCCGTCCAGTAGAGCAGCTCGAAGGCGTGGAACGAGAGCGGCTTGTCCATGACGGCCTCGCTGAACCTCAGGTACTCGTCCTTGGTCCAGAACTGCATCTCGCCGCCCTTCTTCGAGCCCATCTTGTCGACCCTTCGCACCGGGTTGTCGGTGAGCCCGTAGTAGCGCTCGGCGTGGTTGAAGATGGCGTTGAGTTGGTTGTTCACCGTGCGCAGGTACGTCGGCGCCCAGGGCTTACCGTCGGCGTCCCGGTGTTCAGTAAGCTCGTTCTGCCACCTAATAACGTCGATCGGCCTCACATCGCACATGCGCATATCCCCAAAGAACGGCACGAGCTTGTCGTTGATGATGTACTCCTTGGTGATCCACGTATGCTCGCGTATGCGAGGCTTCACCTCGGAGGCGTACACCTCAACGAACTCGGAAAACGTCATGTCCATGGCCCCGCCGTTAAGGCTCTTGAACTGGCTTTCCCATACGGCCGCCTCCACCTCGGAGGAGAAGCCGCGCTTTGTCTTGTGGCGCTTCGAGCCGCGGGCGTCGCGGTAGTAGCACTGCACGAAGAACGTGCCGTTGCTGTCGTCCTTGTACACCGGCATGTCAGTCCACCTCCGGGAAGTACAGGGCGTCGAAGACGTCACTTCGAACGCGTCCGCGGATAACCACGCGCCCGCGCGCCTCCTGCTCGGCGTTTATCTTCCTGATCACCTCGTAGGCGCTGCCTTTCTTGATCCTCAGCAGCTCCGCAACCTCGTCCGCATCCAGCATGTGCGGTCTCGGCGTCTTTGCCACCTTCTCGTCCATGGCTCCTCCTGTCATTAGCGTACAGATACGTACGGTTTACAGATTCAGAGTAAACGTACATATCTGTACTGTCAATAGAATTGCGTACATTTGCGTACGCTGGTAAGATGTGCGGGTACGTAATTCCAGGAGGAGGGCGCATGTCCGTAGGCGAGAACATAAGGCGGTACCGCAAGTCGCGCGGCATGACGCAAGCGCAGCTTGCCGAGGCGGTCGGCCTGACCGAGGGGGCCGTGCGCCACTACGAGAGCGGCATCCGCGCCGTGAAGCCCGAGCTGCTCGAATCCATCGCCGCAGCACTAGGCGTATCCGTCAACGCCCTCAAGGATTACGGCGTCGAGACCGCAGGCGACCTCATGTCGCTGCTCGTGCGGCTCGAAGACTCCTTCGGCATAGTTCCCTCAGCCGACGGTTCGGGCCTCTCCCTGAACCCCAAGGCGCCGCACGCGCCCAAAGCCGCGATGGCGATCGAGTTGTGGGCAGAGAAGCGCGCACGGCTCGAGAACGGCGAGATCGACGCCGACGAGTACGAGGACTGGAAAGCCTTGCTGTAACGGCTCCCCGCATTTCGCAATCAACGCAACCGAATCAGGGCGCCAGGCTAGGCGGTGAGCTCCGCTCGCTCCTGCGTAAGCTGAGTTTTTACTCCCCATTGCATGCAAAGGCATTTCAAGCGTAAATGGGGAGTAAATGACGCGGTGGCTTACATGGCGGCACACGGCAGTACGCCGCGGCATTTCCCCTGATTACTCCCGTTTTCATTGAGGCGGCGAGATTCTTTACTCCCCATTAACCACCTGGGGAAACGCCGTGCAGAGACCGCCGAAAAGCCGATTGAGTTCGATTTGAGTTTCAAAGGACCTAAAACGGCCCCTTTTCGTTATCGGGGACAAAAATCGCGCGTCTACTCACTTGGGATAAATTCTTACTCCCGTTCCTCCGAATGCCGCCCCATACTTTGCCGTCTTGAAACACGGGGGAGTAAATTGCGAAATCGCAGGTGAAAGGGAGTAAAAAGGCAAAGAAAAAGCCTCCGTCCCAACGCGGGAACGGAGGCTCGGTTATCGTATTTACTCACCGCCGTCGCTGACGGCTTTGCCATGACTCTCGTACGAAACGAAACTCAGCGGCACAGTGCGGCACTCAAAAGTGCAGGTCAGAACCCTATCAGCCTACTCCCACTCGATGGTCGCGGGCGGCTTGGACGTGATGTCGTAGCACACGCGGTTGGCGCCGGGAACCTCGGCAACGATGCGGCCGGAGATGCGGGCAAGCACGTCGTAGGGCAGCTTGGCCCAGTCGGCGGTCATGGCATCGCTGGACTCGACGGCTCGCAGGATGATCGGGCGCTGGTAGGTGCGCTCGTCGCCCATAACGCCAACGGACTTGATATCGGGCAGGACCGCAAAGTACTGCCAGCAGCTGTGCTCGGAGTTGCGCTCGCCGGTCTGCTCAAACAGGCGCTGGTTGTAGGCATCGAGCTCCTCACGCACGATGGCGTCGGCGTTCTTGAGGATCTCGAGCTTCTCCCTATCGACCGCGCCGATGATGCGGATGGCCAGACCCGGGCCCGGGAAGGGCTGACGGAACACGATGTGACCCGGCAGGCCGAGCGCCAGACCAAGCGCGCGGACCTCGTCCTTAAAGAAGTGGTCGAGCGGCTCAATGAGGTCGAAGTGCACGCCCTCGGGGAACGGGATCAGGTTGTGATGGCTCTTGATGGTTGCCGTCTTACCGCCCGTCTTGCGAGCGCCGGACTCGATGATGTCGGGGTAGATGGTGCCCTGAGCCAGGTACTTGACCGGCTTGCCATCGGTCTCGAGCTGCTGCGCCACGGCGAAGAACTCTTTCCAGAACTGCGTACCGATGATGCGGCGCTTCTCCTCGGGCTCGGTCACGCCGGCCAGAAGCTCGGCATAACGGTCCTCGGCGTGAACGTGGATAAAGTCGACGTCAAACTGCTTGGTGAAGACCTCCTCCACCTGCTCGGGCTCGCCCTTGCGCAGCAGGCCGTGGTTGATGAACACGCAGGTCATCTGCTTGCCCACGGCACGAGCACCCAGCGCAGCCACGACGGAGGAGTCGACGCCGCCGGACAGGGCCAGAATCACGCGGTCGTTGCCGACCTTCTCGCGGAACTCGGCCGTCATGGTCTCGACCAGGTTGTCCATGCTCCAGTTGGGCTCCAGGCCGCAGATCTCAAACAGGAAGTTGCTCAGCAGCTGCTGACCATACTCGGAGTGCTTGACCTCGGGGTGGAACTGCGTGGTGAAGATCTTGCGCTCGGGGCACTCCATGGCAGCAACCGGGCACACGTCGGTGCTGGCGGTAACGGTAAAGCCCTCGGGCACCTCGGAAACGGCGTCGCGATGGCTCATCCACACAGTCTGCTCCATGGGTGTGGAGTTAAAGAGCTTGGCGCCGGCCGTGCGCGTGATGGTGGCGCGGCCGTACTCGCCCACCTCGGAGTGACCGACCTTGCCGCCGAGCGTCACGGCCGTGATCTGATGGCCGTAGCAAAAGCCCAGGACGGGAAGGCCCAGGTCAAAGATGGCGGGGTCGATGGACGGAGCGTCTTCGGCGTACACGGAGGCCGGGCCGCCAGAAAGGATGAGCGCAGAGGCGTTCATCTCGCGAATCTCGTCGGCCGAGATGTCGCAGGGGACAATCTCGGAATACACGTTGAGGTCGCGGACGCGACGGGCAATGAGCTGACCGTACTGCGCACCAAAGTCGAGTACGAGGACCTTTGCGGAAGCCTTTTGATCCATGGTTTCCCCCTCTTGTTGGCGGGGAGCCGGTGCCCACCCGCGTGAATGAACGAAAATAACTCCCATAGTGTACACGTTTATATGGGGTTTCTCGTCCCTCGCAGCCATCAGCGCACGGCAAACGCACGACCTGGCCCCTATTTGACGGCAATTGAAGTGTTACCAAACGTTACAGATGATGTAATACGTTTGAACATTGGATGCCCTGTGCCACAATACTGCCGAACGACTCCGCCTCTGCGGCGGCAAATACGATAGGAATACCAGCATGAAGCGCATCCTTCTCATCGCCACGGGCGGCACCATCGCATCGACCGAGGACGGCAACGGCCTCTCCCCCGCTCTGACCGGTGAGGAGCTCGCCCAGAGTGTCCCCGAGATCTCGGGCCTCTGCGAGCTCGACGTCGTGCAGCCCATGAACATCGACAGCACCAATATGCGCCCGAGCGACTGGATGCGTATCCGCGACGTCATCGTCGAAGGCTATGCCGACCACGACGGCTTCGTGATTCTGCACGGCACCGACACCATGAGCTACACCGCAGCAGCGCTTTCCTACCTGATTCAGGACAGCCCCAAGCCCATCGTGCTCACCGGCTCGCAAAAGCCCATGGGCAATCCCTTTACCGACGCCAAGCTCAATCTGTACCAGAGCCTGCTCTATGCGCTCGACGAGCACTCGCACGACGTCTCGATCGTGTTTGGCGGCGTTGCCATTGCCGGCACGCGCGCCCGCAAGCAGCGCACCATGAGCTTTAACGCGTTCATTAGCGTCAACTATCCGCCCATCGCCTATATCCGCAACGACCGCATCGTGCGCAATGGGCTTCACGGCACGCATCAGGGCGAAAACCTGGTGCGTTTCTACGACAGCATCGACCCGCGCGTATTTGTACTCAAGCTTACGCCCGGCGTAAACCCGGGCATCCTCGACGCCCTTGCCGATAGCTACGACGCCGTGATTCTGGAGACCTTTGGCATCGGCGGTATCCCCGAGTTTGGTGAGTCGGGCGAGTCGTTCCAGGAGGCGATTTTCCGCTGGGTCGATTCGGGCCGCACCGTCGTTATGACCACGCAGGTCCCCGAAGAGGGCCTCGATCTGGGCGTTTATGAGGTCGGCCGTGCTTACGCCGATCATCCGGGTATTCTGCGCGGCGACGACATGACCACCGAGACGCTCGTGGCCAAGACCATGTGGGCACTCGGCCAGTCACGTGATGCCGCCGAGATCCAGCGCCTGTTCTACAGCCAAGTCAACCACGACCGCATCCCGATGGTGTAACCACCGGTCAATAGGCATCTTCTATTCAATGCCCTCGAGAAGCTCTGACACCGTCATGCCGAGTGCGGGTGCGATCTTAAATAGAACCTTGAGCGTGAAATTTGCCGTTCCATCTTCGATTCGGTCGAGGTAGGGTCGGCTGATTCCTGTCGCCACACAAAAATCAACCTTGGAGATACCAAGGTCCTTGCGTGTCTCTTCGACCCGCCTGCCAAGAATCTGTTTCGCACGTTCGTCCATGCAGCCGAGTTTGAAATGGAGCCGAACATAAACGTAAACTATAGTTTACGTTTTGCCGAATACACAGGAGTTTTCTATGTCGGGTTCTTCGGTCCGCATGTACCGAGCCACGCTTCGCACAAACAGCGCGCCGCCCAAGCTCGTCGTCGTTGAAGCAGAATGCCTTTCGCCCGATGAGCGCACAGCATTTGCATTGCTATCAAGTCGCGTCGCCGCCGTTCTGGTCCCTTGCCCGGCGCAAGGTGAACTTGCCATCCAATGCCAAGCGCACAGCTGCTCGCTCAATCAGGCTGCCGTAATCGCAACCAGCCAACACGGTCTGCCCCTTCTCCTGGAAGCCGGTATCGCACTTGCCCTTCGCGGCGCCGGATACGAAAACGAGGCCGCCGCCGACATGGTCTTTAAACCACGATCGAGCGGCGGCCTCGCAGCAGCCATTGAATATGCGTGCAGGCTCGTTGCCTAAAAGGACAAGCTAGAAACCAAAGCCAAAGCCCGTTCCAGTAATCGCCGAATACATAAAGTAGACGTTGATTACATTGAGGAACACGCCCGTGATGCAGCCGTTACGCAGGTAGCGCTCGCACGCAAGGCGTGCCATCACAGCGGAGTCATCATTGTTTTTAGCCTGGCGTCCCGCCGTAAAGTACGTCGCCACGCTCAGCAGTAGGTTGAGCACCGGCAGTGCCAGCAGCTCGTAGCTCTTACCCCAGCGCGTCACCTCGCCGGCTGCGTTAAACTTCGTTGCCACCTCGGGGCCAATGTTGGGGATAACACACGCTGCAACCACCAGCGGAATCACCGCAAGTACGAGCAGCGCAATACCCATGTAGCCAGCTTTTTTGCCATATTTAAACATATGCGTCGTCCTTACACGTTAAAGCGGAAGTGCACGACGTCGCCATCGGCCATGACATAGTCCTTGCCCTCAATACGCAGCTTGCCGGCGGCCTTGGCGCCCTGCTCGCCGCCGAGCTCGATGTAGTCGTCATAGCCAATGACCTCGGCCTTAATAAAGCCGCGCTCAAAGTCGGTGTGGATGACGCCGGCGGCCTGCGGGGCGGTCGCGCCCTGACGAACCGTCCAGGCCTTGACCTCCATCTCGCCGGCCGTAAAGAACGACTGCAGACCGAGCAGCTTATAGGCCGCCTGCGCGAGCACGTCCAGGCCGGGCTGCTCCAGGCCCAGGCTCTCCAGATAATCGGCGGCATCCTCGGGATCGAGCTCGGAAAGCTCGGCCTCAATCTTGGCGCAAATCGGCAGCGGCTTGACACCATCGATGGGTGCCAGATCGTCGTTGAGCATATCCTCGTCCACGTTGGCCACATACAGGATGGGCTTCATGGTGAGCAGGAACAGGCCCTTGGCGGCAGCACGCTCCTCGTCGGTCATCTCCATGGATGCGGCGCGCTTGCCCTCGTTGAGCCAGGCAAGCAGGCGCTTGGCCACCTCGAACTTAGGCATGAGCTCCTTGTCGCGCTTGGCCTCCTTCTCGAGCTTGGGCAGCTGCTTCTCGAGCGTGCCCATATCGGCCAGGATAAGCTCGGTCATGATGGTGTCGGCGTCACCGGCGGGATCGACGAACTCGCCCGTGCGGCCCACCTCACGCATGACGTTGGGATCCTTAAAGTAGCGCACGACCTCGCAGATGGCGTCGGTCTCGCGAATGTTGGCCAAGAACTGGTTGCCCAGGCCCTCGCCCTCGTTGGCACCCTTCACCAGGCCAGCGATGTCGACAAACTCGACCGTAGCCGGCACAATACGGCCGGGGTTGACGATGTCGGCGAGCTTTTGCAGGCGGCTATCGGGCACATCGACGATACCCACGTTAGGGTCGATCGTGGCAAACGGGTAGTTGGCGGCAAGGCCGGTCTTTTTGGTAAGCGCGGTGAACAGCGTCGACTTGCCCACGTTGGGCAGGCCCACGATACCGATGGAAAGGGACACGACAGCTCCTTTTGGTACAGGTACTTCAAACCGTATAAGTATAGCGCCGCCGCAGCATCCGGGCGAATCCGGACACCGCGGCGGCGCAAATGAAGCAGAGATGCGTGAGAGTTCGAGACAGTAGTCCTTACTTAAGCTCGGGCCAGAAATCCTTGTTGGCCTCGATGAGCTCGTCCAGGATCTGCTTAGCAACGCTCGCCGAAGGAATGGTCTTGGAGAGCGTGAGTGCCTGCCAGAGCTTCTGGTAGCTGCCCTCGACCCAAGCCTGGACAACGAGCTTCTCGACGGAAACCTGCTGCTCCATCAGGCCCTTCTGGAACTGCGGAATCGGGCCCTGGCAGATCTTCTCAAAGCCGTTGGAACCGACGATGCAAGGCACCTCGACCATGGCCGTCGGGTCGAAGTTGGGCACAGCGCCATCGTTGGGGACGATCAGCAGGAAGCGCTCGAGCGTATTCTCGGCCAGTGCGCAGGCAAGGTCGACGATGTAGTTGGCGTGTACGTCGGGCTCAAAGCCGCCGTCCTTGGCAGTACCCTTGGCGATGATGTCGCGGCAAGCGCCAAAGACCTTCTTCTCGCGGCCGTCCATAACCTCATTGGCGCGAGTGTAGTTGGGGTCAGACGTCTCGACAACATAGTCCGGGTACAGGTAGTACTTGAGGTAGGTGTTGGGAATCGTCTCGGGATCGACAGCATAGACATCTTTGGCCTTGCCGAAGGTGTGAATCCAGCTCTCCTCGACGTGCTGCTCCTTACCGGCCTCGTGCTCAATGCCGTCCAAGTAGCCGTTCTTTGCCATGTGCTCCTTGATCTGCGGCATGAGGTCGTTACCCTCCTTGTCGTAGATCTTGCTCCACCAACCAAAGTGGTTGAGGCCGTAGTAGCTGTACTGCAGCTCGCGACGATCCTTGATGCCGCACATACGGCTCATCTTATCCATGAGGTCGATCGGCATGTCGCAGATGTTGATGATGCGGCTGTTGGGGCGCAGCACGCGGCAGGCCTCGGCGACGATGGCCGCGGGGTTGGAGTAGTTGAGCATCCAGGCGTTGGGGCTGTACTTCTCCATGTAGTCCAGGATCTCGATGACACCGCCGATGGAGCGCATGCCGTAGGCGATGCCGCCAGCGCCGCAGGTCTCCTGACCAACGCAGCCGTACTTGAGGGGGATCTTCTCGTCGAGCTCGCGCATAGCGTAGAGACCCACGCGGATGTGAGCAAGGACGAAGTCAGTACCGGTAAAAGCGGTTTCGGGGTCGGTGGTGTAGTTGAACTCAACCTCGGGAGCGTTCTCGTGGAAGTAGATCTCGCACGCCTTGGCAACGATCTCCTGGCGCTCGGCGTTGTTGTCGTAGAAGGTCACCTTGTTGACCGGGAAGCGGTCGCGCTCCTCAAGCAGCATTAGAGCGATGCCCGGGGTGAAGGTAGAGCCACCGCCGGCAATGGTCACGGCATAGTTTTTCTTGGACATGATGTCCTCCTCATTCTGGCCGCTTGCTCAATCCATCCCCGTACGCGGCCTGCACGGTTTGGAATTGTTACCTAGAAGTGGAGTTTTTTATCTCCAGAATCGGCCTTGCGGTGCATACCGGCTCGCAAGGCCGATTGTTTCGATGGACGATGGTTCACAGAAGACTCTCGAACTTCAGAAGACTCTCGAACTTCTCGCGAACCTGCGGGACGGTAAGGCCGATGATGACCTGGATCGACTGACCTTGGACCACCAAGCCATGCGTACCGATCGCCTTGAAGGAAGCCTCGGGTGCAACGACGCTCTTGTCCTTGACGTTAACGCGCAGACGGGTAGCGCAGTTAGTTACATCGATGATGTTATCCGTGCCACCGAGCAGATCGAGGATGTTCTCGGCAAGCACCAAGCGCTCATCATCTTTACTCTGGGCGACCGATTTGCCAGCAGCAGCACCGCCCTGCTTTTGCTTGTAGTCGGCCTTGGACTTGAGCTCGACCTCAACATCGTCATCCTCGCGACCGGGGGTCTTAAAGTCGAACTTGACGATCAGGAAACGGAAGACCACGACCCAAAGAGCGGTAAAGCACAGACCGACAAGGATGGAGATGGCGTACTGCAGACCGTGTGCGGCCCAAAGGGGCAGCCAGTCCCACGAGAGCATCGAGATGATGCCGCCGTCGAAGATGCCCACGACGCCAAGGAGGTTTTGAGCCATGCAGCCGAGCGCTCCGAGCACGCAGTGGACGACGAACAGGCCGGGCGCGATGAACAGGAAGGTGAAGTCAAGCGGCTCGGTGATACCGCAAAGCATAGCGGTAAGGGTGACGGGAATGAGCAGAGCCTTGACGCGCTGCTTGCGCTCGGGTTTGGCGGTCATATAGAACGCAATGGCGACGCCAAGCGAGCCGAAGACCTTAGTCCAACCAGGGCAGGTATAGGCAGCCCAGGGTGCGGCATCCTTAAGAGCAATGCTCGGATCGGCAGCCAGTTGGGGCAGGATGTTAGCCCAAGCGGCAAAGATGCCGCCATTGACCGCCGCGTTGTCGTAATAGAACGGCGTATAGATAAAGTGGTGAAGGCCTGTAGGAATCAGCACGCGCTCGAAGAAAGCAAAGACGCCAACGCCGAACGTACCGGCGGAAAGGATGAATCCCTGGAAGGCGGCGATAGCAGCCTGAACATGCGGCCACACCAGGCAGGCGATAAGAGCGACCGGAACCATAACGAAGAAACCGATCATATAGATGAACACGGAGCCCGAGAACACGCCCAGCCACTCAGGAAGTTCGGTGTCGAAGTACTTGTTGTGAAGCATCGTGGCGATACCTGAAATGATAAGCGCGCCCATGATGCCCATATCAAGCGTTTTGATGCTTGCGATAGTGGCAAGACCAGTACCGCTGCCCGCCTCGACAGAGTAGTCGACCCCAAAGACAGGGCCCCACTGCCCCAAGATTGTGCTTACAAAGTAGTTGAAGGTAAGGTAGATGGCCAAAGCCTCCATGCAGCAGCGAGCGTTCTGCTTGTTCGCGAGCGAGATTGGCAACGCTACGCAAAACAGCAACGGCATCTGGTTAAAGAGCGTCCAACCACCCTGGAGCAGCACATTCCAGCAATCAAACCAAAGATGGCCCGCAGTGGCCATCTCGCCAAAGATCGCCTCGGTGGTAAACAACGTACCCAGGCCGACGACGATTCCGGAAAATGCGAAAAGAATTGCAGGCGTGTACATTGCACCGCCGAAACGTTGTATCTTTTGCATCATGACGGGGAATCCCCCTCTCTTCATTCGGAGCGCTGCGGTTTTGGCTTCACTCGAGACCGCAGACGCGCCGTTTGCGTGTACCTCGTGCAATAGGACGGGTGGGCCCGCTTCCCTGACTTCTTGCACTTACGTTTTATCACATCACTTATCTAGACAAGTTAGCATAAAGACTACGGTCGGTAAACGGTTGATTATTGGCCGTAAACGGTATATGTCCAGTATTTCGCCTGCTAAATCTGACATAGCTGATGGCTGCATTTTAAATTTCTTTTCTACTTGTCTAGATGTGCTTGTCTATATCTATAGACATGCCTATACTTCATTACAACATTCACCGCCACGTTAAGGAGTCACCATGAAAAGCGCGGTCTTCTATGGAAAGCACGACCTCAGAGTCGAGGAATCGGCAAAGCCGGCCGTGGGCAGGCGCGACGTTCTGATCAACGTCAAAGCTTGCGGCGTCTGCGGTACCGACGTTCATATCTATGAAGGCGACAAGGGTGCAGCCGACGTTACCCCGCCCACGATCCTTGGTCATGAGTTTGCGGGCGTTGTCGAGGCCGTGGGCAGCGACGTCTCCGGCTTTAAACCGGGCGATCGCGTGTGCATCGACCCAAACCATCCCTGCGGCTGCTGTGAACCCTGCCGCGACGGAATCAACCACTACTGCGAGCATATGACCGGTTACGGCACCACCGTTAACGGCGGCTTTGCCGAGTACTGCTCCGTCGATATGCAGCAAGTCTACAAGTTGGGCGATCACACCAGCTTTGAGCAGGGTGCTATGACCGAGCCCGTCGCCTGCTGTCTGCACGGCATCGATATGTGCAACATCAAGCCCGGCAGCACAGTTGTCGTTATCGGCGGTGGCATGATCGGTCTGCTCATGATGCAGCTCGCCAAAAACGCCGGCGCCACCAAGGTTGTCTTGCTCGAGCCTGTCGAAGGCAAGCGCGAGGTTGCGCTCAAACTCGGCGCCGACCTGGCAATTGATTCCATCCACGAGGACGTCCCGGCCCGCCTGAAGCAGGAGGGCGTCGGCAACGTCGATGTCGTTATCGAGTGTGTTGGCAAGCCCGTCACCATCGAGCAGGCCATCCAGATCGCCGGCCACAAGGCTACGGTCATGATGTTCGGCCTCACCAAGCCCGATGAGACAATCACCGTCAAGCCCTTCGAGGTCTTCCAGAAGGAGCTTGTGCTTACCTCGTCCTACATCAACCCTTATACGCAGCGTCGCGCGCTCGAGCTCATCGACTCTGGCAGGCTCGACGTATCCTCGATGGTCGCCAAGGTGGCTTCCCTCGACGAACTCGGCGCCATCCTGTCAGACCCAGCTCTGCGTGCCATGGGTAAATATATAATCGACCCCAGCAAGTAAATCACTTGACACCTGCGCGGGCGGCCCTCATCCACCGCTCGCGCACCCAGCTCTAGGAGACCGTCATGGCGCGAGCCATCTTCCAAACTATTTATGACAACGTGAAGCAGTCGATTGACGACGGCACATACGCCTATCAGAGTTATCTGCCTTCGGAGACTGAGCTCACGCAGCTGTTTGACTGTTCGCGCATGACGGTCCGTCGCGCCATCTCGATGCTTGCGGCAGATGGTTACGTGCTCCCCCAGCAAGGCAAAGGCATGCGCGTCATTCGCAACATCAGTGACGAGACGAATCGTGGTGGCGGCGGACTCGAGACCTTTAAGGAAATCGCAGCCAGCCGAGGCTTTGAGCTCAAAACGGTTACCACTGTCTTTGAGCTCCTCGTCTGTAACAAGGCACTCTCCAGGATTACCGGGTTTCCCGAAGGCTGCGAGCTCACGCGCGCCAAACGCATCCGTTATGCAGACGGACGAGCCGTGTGCTCCGACGACTCCTATTACCTAAGCTCACAGGTACCGGGACTGACACCCGAGATTGTCAACGATTCGATTTATCGTTACCTCGAAGAAGGCCTTGGCATTAAGATTGCCACGGGCAAACGCGATGTAACGATTGAGCATCCCACGCCCGAAGATGCGCGCGTGCTCGATCTCGACGACTTTAACGCACTCGCCGTTATACGCGGACAAACCTACAACGCCGACGGCATCCTTATGGAATACACCGAGACAAAGCAGGTTCCCAGCTTCTTTTTACTCCACGAAACGGTCAACCGCCGCAATAACGGCAGCGAGACCCATCAGAGCAGCATGGGCTAACCATCTATTAGTTGCGGTGGAATAGTTCCTAGAATGGCCAGCTTAAGGGCAAAACGGGAACTATTCCACCGCAACTTTTTTGGCCGGTGGGGCAGTACCTGTCCCACTGGCCATCATTTACGCTCTTTTAGCTAGTCCGCGAGCTTCTCCACCTGATCGAGCATCTTACCGAGCTTAGCCTTTGCCTCGGCCTTGACCTTCTCCGCTTCTTCGTGGGCCTTGGCCTTCTGAGCGGCCTTTTCCTCGGCCTCGGGGTCAACAACGACTAGATTGGACGCATCGTGCTCGACCAGCTTGAGCGCATGCTCGGGGCACACCTTGACGCAGGCTCCACAACCTAGGCAATACGTGGACTCCAACGCAAAGCGGCCGCTTCCCACCAAATCGCAGGCAAACGTGGGGCACACGTTGACGCACTCGCCGCACGACGTGCACTTGTCAAAATCGCATTCCGGCGTGCTCACCTGCATGTTCTGGGCAAGCTCGGGGTGGTTTTGCAGCGTCGAGAGCACCAGCTGCCGCCCGTGCGTGAGCGAACGGCGACGCTTGGTCGTCGTGGTGCCGCACATGGTGTTGAGCGTGCGCTCCAGCTGGGTAATCTGATGGCGATGGGCCTTGAGCTTTTGCGTCACCGAGGCCAGCGCCGCCGTCGCCGGATTAAGCTTGGTCACCGTCAGGCCCGTGGTGCGGGCAATCTTTTCCATGTACTCCTTGCGTTCGTACTCGCGAAGCTTATGGCACTTGAGGCTCTTGGGGTCGACCTCCAAGCCCATACCCGTGCCGGACCACTCCTCGGCCTTCGCAATCGCCTCGCCCAGAATATCCTCGCCACCGGTGTTGCGGCACTTATCGCACACGCCCAACGGCAGGTAGACGCTCACGTTGGGATAATCGGCCAGTACCGAGAACCAGGTCTCGGCCGTAATATCGCCCACGCAGGCAACGACGACCTCGTTTTCGCGCGGCATGCGCTTGAGGGCGCGCGTGCAGGTGACGTAAGCGGTCTCATGGCTCGTAGCAGCAGAGACAATGTCGTCATACAGGTTTTTGGGCGCCAGGCGCGGCGAGATGATCGCCTCGGTCGGACAGGCAGCGGCGCACAGGCCGCACTTGCGACAGGAGTCGAGGATCTCGATGGAGTCTTCCTCGACCTCGATAGCGTTGACCGGGCACACGTCCATGCACGCGGTGCAGCCGCTCTTTTCGTTTTTGCAGGTCAGGCACGGAATGGTGTTGCCGCGCGGGCGCTCCTTGTAGTCGGCAGGGTTCCACTGCGGCGCCGACGGATCGAGTGCATCGGTCACGCCGCCAAGCGGGTTTTTAAGAAAGTCGAAACCCTTGCTGATCTCGATAATGTCATCAAACAGATCGTGTTCCTGCGCCATGCGCGGCCCCTCCCTGAGCAGTGCAAACAAGCAAGAGATAATGATACGCTATCGGCCCACGCCTCGGGCAAATTACACGCGGCGCACCTTTGAGGCAAATAGTCTATAGCTTATCGCCGCCTCGATTGCACAAGATCGATCAAACGCCAAGCTATGCCTCGCACATGAGCTGCACAAGCTTTTGTTTGGTCACCTTGGCCTGCTCGTTAGCCATATTGCGTTCGTTTCTAAAGGCCGCATCTGCAACGCTCATCAGGTCGGTAACGGAAATCTCGCCAAGTCCCAGCTCCGCGAGCGTCGTCGGTAGGCCGACGCGCTGGCAAAACTCGAGCACCTGATCAAGCTCGGGCGCACGCTCCAAACGAAGCTGGACCACTAGGCCAAATGCCACGGCCTCGCCGTGCATGGCCTTGCACTCGGGCAGGATCGTCAACCCGTTGGCGATGGCATGTGCCAACGCCAAGCCACCGCTCTCAAAGCCAACACCCGAGAGCAGAATATTGCACTCGATCAGGCGCTCAACCGCCGGCGATATACGGCCCTTTTTGAGATCGCGCTTGGCAGCGACGCCGCACTCCATGAGTGTGTCATAGCAGGCACGAGCCGCAACCAAAGCCAAGTGCCCCGGCGCGCCACCGTGTTCGTTGACGCCGTGCGCCGCGGCGCACGAACGCGCCTCGAAGTACGTTGCCAGCGCATCGCCCATGCCAGCGACCGTCATACGCAGCGGGGCCGCCGCGACCACGTTGGTATCGACCACGACCAGGTCTGGATTCTTCTCGAGCATCAGGTAGCGGTCGAACGACCCATCCTCGTGATACAACACCGAAATCGCGCTGCACGGACCGTCCATCGAAGCCGCCGTGGGGCATACGCACAACGGCAACTCGGCATAAAACGCAACGGCCTTGGCGATATCGAGCATCTTGCCGCCGCCAATACCCACCACCATGTCGCAATACTCAGCCCGGGCTTCCTTAGCCATTTCAACAACGGCCTCTTCCGTACACGGACCGTTATAGATCTTAAAGAATGGCTCGCTTAGATCTTCGTCCAGAAATCCATCGACGATCTGCCTGCACAGCCGATCCTCGGTGCCCTGGTCAAACAGGACATAGGCAGCGCAACCCAACCATGACAAATACCTGCCCTGACGCGAGAGCTCACCCGGCCCCTGAACATACCGACCGGGACCGCCATAAACCATGGGAAGCGCCATACGAGAATCCGCCCTTTCATCAACAACAATTGGTGCAAAGCAACCTGACCCCTTTGCACCATAGCAAAAAGGGGCAAAGCCATCTGCTGGCTTTGCCCCTTCCTTAGCTTGATTTACTCATCCATGAGATAGTAGTGGCCCAGCGCGTCGGCACCCAGGATGGCGTTTGCGACCATCTCGGGCGTCACCTCAAACGGCATGTTGCACATGGTGTCCTCGGGCGCGCACGCGGCCTCGGCAACAATCATGGCCTTCTCGCGCGTAACCTCGGCAACGCCCAGCTCCTTCATCGTGACCGGCAGGCCCAGCTCAATGCAGAAGCCCAAGACTTCCTCGAGCTTCTCGGTCGGGGCATCCTCGAGCACCAGCTGGACGATAGTGCCAAAGGCGACCTTCTCGCCGTGATACATGCTGTGGCACTCGGGCAGCATCGTCAGGCCATTGTGGATGGCATGAGCAGCAGCGAGGCCCGAGCTCTCAAAGCCAATGCCCGAAAGCAGCGTGTTGGCCTCAATGATGTGCTCGACGGCAGGCGTGAGCGCACCCTTCTCCAGCGCAACCTTGGCCTTGACGCCATCGGCCATAAGCGTCTCGTAGCAGAGCTTGGCAAGCGCCAAGCCGGCCATTCCGCCCTTGCCGCCGGCACAAGTGCCACCGTCGGCATCATGCGTCGCCTGGGCCTCAAAGTAGGTTGCGAGCGCATCGCCCATACCGGAAACCGTCAGGCGCACCGGGCTCGCCGCGATAACCGTCGTATCCATCAGGACAATGTTGGGGTTTGCCTTCAGGAAGAGGTACTTGTCGAACTGGCCGTCATCGGTATAGAGCACCGAAAGCGCCGAGCACGGGGCATCGGTCGAAGCAATGGTGGGGCAAATGATAACCGGGGACTCCAGGTAATAGGCGACGGCCTTCGCGGTGTCGAGGATCTTGCCGCCACCGACGCCGACGATGATGTCGCAACCGTTGTCACGGGCGAGCGCAACCAGGCGATCGACCTCGCCCTTGGAGCACTCGCCGTTAAAGTCCTCAAACAGCAGCTCGGCCTTGGCCTCGGCAAAGCCGCCCTCGATCTTGGCACCGACGCGCTTCTTGCCCGAAGGCGTCACGATGACGAGGGCCTTAGCGCCGAGCGGCTCAACGTAAGAGCCGAGCTTGGCGAGCTCGTCCGGACCCTGGATGTACTTGCTGGGGCTATTGAAAATTGCAGCCATAACTATCCCATTCTCTAAAAGAAAAAAGAAAGGGGCTCCGTACGGATACGTGCGGAGCCCCTCGTTACGATAACAAGAGTCGATTAGAAATCGATGTCGGTGTCGTAGTAGCAGGCCTTGAGGATCTTCTCGAAGTCGGCAGCCTTGGTCTCACGCGGGTTCTCGGGCGTGCAGGCGTCCTGCTCGGCGTTCGCGGCGATCTCGGGCAGCTTGGCGAGGAACTCCTCCTCGGAAACCATCTGCGGGTTCTCGGCGTCGACCTTCACGCCACCATTCGCGTAATCCTTGATGGACTGCGGAATGTTGAGCTGGTCGTTGAGGTCGCGAATCTTCTGGACGAGCGCGGCGATGAGCTCCTCGTTGGTCTCGCCGGGAAGGTGCAGGATCTCCTTGGCCACGTATGCATAACGCTCGGCAGCACGCGGGTCCTTGGAGTTCCACTGGATGACCTTGCCCAGGTACATGGCGTTAGCAGCACCGTGGATGATGTGACCGTTCTCAAAGGCTGCACCGGTCTTGTGAGCCATGGAGTGAACGATGCCGAGCAGGCCCGAGGAGAAGGCGATACCGGCGATGCACTGAGCCTCGTGCATGTGCTGACGGGCCTCATGGTCGCCAGCATAGGACTTGGGCAGCCACTCGACGATCTCGCGGATGCCGTGCAGAGCGTTGGCGTCGGTGAACATAGAGGCGCAGGTGGAAACGTAGGCCTCCATGCAGTGGGTCAGAGCGTCCATGCCGGTATGAGCGCACAGCTTGGCGGGCATGGTGTAGGTGAGCTCGGGGTCGACGATGGCGACATCAGGAGTGATGTTGAAGTCGGCCAGCGGGTACTTGATGCCCTTGGCGTAGTCGGTGATGACGGAGAAGGCAGTGACCTCGGTAGCGGTGCCGGAGGTAGAGGAGATGGCGCAGAAGTGAGCCTTCTGACGCAGCTCGGGGAAGCTGAACGGCTGGATGATGTTATCGAAGGACTCCTCGGGATACTCGTAGAAGACCCACATGGCCTTAGCGGCATCGATGGGCGAACCGCCGCCGATGGCGATAATCCAGTCGGGCTCGAACTCGCGCATGGCCTCGGCGCCCTTCATGACCGTCTCGATGGACGGGTCGGACTCGACGCCCTCGAACAGCTTGACCTCGAAACCGCCTTCCTTAAGGTCGGCCTCAACGTCCTGCAGGAACCCGCCGCGGCGCATAGAGCTGCCGCCAGAAACGATGATGGCCTTCTTGCCCTTGAGGTTCTTCACCTCGTGGCGAGCGCCCTCACCAAAGTACAGATCGCGAGGATTGGTAAAACGTCCCATACTGTGCCTCCTAAACAAGCCCCTCTTAGACTTGCGTATATAACGGAGCACCCGATTGGCTCCGTTAGGACCGTTTTGCGCGTTGCCGGCGATGACAATGCGCGATGTCTGAACGTCTCAACGCTCAGACAAACACTATTTTACCGTTCTGGTTGGTCAGTTATTCACCTAAAGCCGATAATGATGAAACGTTTTTTCTATCCCTGAAGACCCTTGTGGGGCATTCATACTCCCAAGCTGGGCAAACGTTTTATCAGGGTTAACCACATATCCCGGGCAGGACTGTGCCCCTCCAAAATGTGCCCCGTTCGCCGCCAAAAATCGACCGTTTACGGCACTGTGATACCACCCGCGCAACCGAGGTGCCGACATTTGTGCGACATCCGTCTTCGTGGTGCAAAGGTGCAAGTCCAAGCGCGGCACCCCCGGTGTGCCACATGCGGGTAAACTAGAACTTTATATAGAGACATTTGAACCCTAACCGCAGCAAAGGAGGCCCCATGGCATTCGATCCCATTCAAGAGGATTGCCATCGCCTCGTTCTTGAGGCCTTGCGCCGCGACAATATCCCGCTCACTGACGGCCCCGCCGTCGAGCGTCTGATGGAACAATTCACCCGTAACCCCGCGCCGCTCATCGTGCACGACCGCGACCGCGCCGGGCATCTGATCGCCAAGGTGGTCGAGGCCGTCGACTACCGCATTCCCTTTATCCCCGACGATGCCCAAGCCGAGCAGGAAGAGGCAGCCGCCGAGAACATGCTCCGCGAGGCAGCCGCGCTCGATCCGGCCAACTGGGATGCCCAGCGCATGCTGACGGCGCTCACCGCCGAATCCAACGAGGAATACGTACAGTATCTGGTGTCCAAGTGCGACGAGGTGGAGCACGACCTGGCGCTCAAGATTGCCTCGGCACAGGACCCCTACGAGCGTGAGGCCGCAGGCGACCTGACCCGCCGTCCCTACCTGCGCTGGCTTGCCGCCTTGGCATCGCGCGCGCTCATTAGCGGCCGCTACCGCATGTCGCTGGATGCCGCGAATCGCAGCCTGGACTTTGCGCCCAACGACCCCGCTGGCGTCCGCCATACCGCGATGCTTGCCATGGCAAAGCTCGAATACCCTGCCGAGGAGCTCAAGCGTTTTCGTTCCGCCCACTCCGTACCCTATCTTGCCAACACGCCGCTGCGCCGCCGTCCCAAGGACGCAGAGCGCGACTTGGACCCGTGGACGCTCATCGCACTGATGAGCGCAGCCTGGCGCGAACTGGATTACGAGGGCGCCGAGCACTACCTGCGCATCCTGGTGCGCTCATGCCCGCACGCAGCCGAAGCACTCTACTTCCAAACCGAGTTTCCCGATGGCATCTATGCCCGCGTCAACGTAGGTCCGGGCTCCACCGATGAGCTTGTCCTTGCCCTGTCCGAGGCGACGCCGGTGCTGCAGGAGGGCCTAGGCGCGCCCGACAACGCCAGCTTTGCCGCCTGGGTCGCCACCAACGACATCGTGCGCTCTCAGATCGACGAACGAATCCTGCGCGCGGCCGAACAGGGATTGCCGTTTAAGGGAGGAGACCTCTAATGGATCCGAGCGTCTACATCCCCGCCTATCTGGAGCGCACCTATCTGGCGTCGCACCCCGAACTCACCGATGCAGCACGCGAGCTTGTCCATAACGACATCAGCGCAAACCCCCACAAGTATGCGCAGACCGAGCATGCCCAAGCGCTGCTGTCCTATGCCGGCGTTCATCGTCATTTGCTTGACGAGCTTCGCCGCATCGAGGACATGGGCAGCGACGAGGAGTTTGAGCAGACGCGCAACCGTCTGTTCGACGATATGCGCGATGAGCTGCTCAAGATCGTCCGCGTCGATGCACTTGCCGTCGATGCGCAGTTGCTCGCCATCATCCTGGCGGACACGCCCGTCGATGCCTGCCTGGGCGACCTGATGAAGCTCGAGGCGAGCACGGCCGACTACCTGCAACAGAGCGTGCCCGGTTTTGATATGGAGGCTCCGCACTACTGGGCCAATAATGTTTTGGCCGACGGTATCACCGCAGCAGACCTTACCGTGAGCGAGCCGGCTCTAATCGGGTGGCTCCACACGCTCGAGGCCATCTCGCAGCTGTGTATGGCGAGCGCTCGTTACCGCGCCGCCGCCAACTATTCTCGCCGTGTCCTTAAGGCGGAGGGCTATCCCACCCGGGCCGCCGGCACCGTGTTGCTTGCCCTCGCCCGCTTGGAAGACCAGGACGGTTTTTTTGCCCTGGCCCATCAGCTCGAGGAGCAGATGGGGGCAGACGCACTCGAGAACTCCCCCTGGTACCTGCTCGCCCGCACGATTCTGCTGTTCAAAACAAACAAGATGCGCCCGGCGACGCGCGCGCTGCGTGAGTTCGCCAACCGTTGCGAGGGCGGCGCGTTCTTCTTGCTGAACCCCATGTACCAGACGCCGTATCTTCCCTGCCGACCCGAGCCGCGCGACCCCTGGGACCTCTCGCACCAGGCGGTTTGGGAAGCCGACGGCATTATCTCGGACACCCCCGACTTTGCCCCCTGGGCCAACGCCTGCGAAGACGTATCGCAGCTTGCCCAGGAATTTGCGCGCCGCTACGGCTTTTAGCGACGCGATCGCCCCGACCATGTCATCTATGTTAGGAACGGCTTCATGAACCTCCGCTCATCTCTTGCCTGCACCTCGAGCGATATCGCTCGCTGGGGGCTGCGCTCCGTCCTCAAGCGCCAGGGCGGCGTGCTTCCCGGCCGCATCGCCATGAAAATCGACCCCGAGCTGCTAAGCGACCTCGCGAGCCTGGTCGACCGCAGCGTGGTGATCACCGGCACTAATGGCAAGACCACCACATCCAACCTCATCGCCGACGCCGTTGCTGCCAGCGGTGCTACCGTGGTGTGCAACCGTGCCGGCAACAATATGGAGCCTGGTGTGGTGGGTGCTCTGCTCGAGGCCCGCGGCGGCCTTAAGCACACCAGCAGCGGCAAGCGCGTGGGCGTTTTTGAGTGCGACGAGCTCTACACCGTACGCGTTCTGCCCAAGCTCAAGCCGACGTACTTTGTGCTGCTCAACCTGTTCCGCGACCAGCTGGACCGTTACGGCGAGATCGACCACACCCAGGACGTCATCGCCCACGCGCTGGAGCTTTCACCGGCAACGACGCTCATCTACAACGCAGACGACCCGCTGTGTGCCGCGATCGCCGCGCGCGTTCCCAATGCAAGCATCGCCTTTGGCATCGACGGTGCCACGGGCACCGAGTCCGATCGCATTAGCGACTCGCGTTTTTGCTCGCAATGTAACGCGCCGTTGGAGTACGACTATGTGCAGTACGGACAGCTTGGCGCATACCATTGCCCCTCGTGCGGCTGGGCCCGCCCTGGGCTTGTCCGTCGCGTGGCGGGCGTGGAGCTCGGCTGCGACGGCTACGGCTTTGACCTGGTCTTTGGATCCGATATCGACGCACCCGCAACGCACATCGCCACGCGCTACAACGGCCTGTATATGGTCTACAACGTAGCCGCAGCCTTCTTCGCCGCCCACGAGCTGGGCGTGGACACCGCGCGCCTGCAGCCCACGCTCGACGCCTACGTCCCCGCCGGCGGACGCATGGGCCGCTGGGAAATCGCCGGCCGTACCGTCGAGGCCAATCTGGCCAAAAATCCCGTAGGCTTCGATCGACAAATCCAGTCCATTAAAACAGCAGGTGGCAGGCTCTGCGCCTTTTTCCTGAACGACAACGACGCCGACGGCCACGATGTCTCGTGGATCTACGACGTCGACTTTGAGCGCATCGCCGACACAACGGGGCTTGTCGCCTTTGCCGGCGGCACGCGCGCGCACGATATGCAGGTACGCCTGAAGTACGCCGGCATCGACGCCGCCATCATCTCGAATATCGAGCAGGCGATTGGTGCCGTTGGGGATGAAACCGCCGGCGACACTTTCTACGCCGTCGCAAACTACACGGCTTTCCCGCCGCTGGTCAAGGAGCTCGACGAGCTTAAAGGTACCGATGCGAGCTCGGTTGCCTCCTGCGCCGTAACACGCGCCGATGGCAGCGCCGTCCCCGTCGGCGTCGCGCCGGTCGAGCTCTCGCGCCCCCTGCGCATCGTCTATCTGTACCCCGATGCCCTCAACCTCTATGGCGACGGCGGCAATGTCATCGCCCTCGAGCGCCGCTGCGCCTGGCGTGGCATTCCCGTGCGCGTGGACGAGGTCCGTATGGGCGAGTCGCTCGATCTCACCGACGCCGATATCATCATGATGGGCGGCGGCTCCGATCGCGACCAGCTGGCCGTGGCGCACGAGCTGCTCGCTCAAAAAGACAAGGTTGCGGCTTATGTTGAGGACGGCGGCTCGCTGCTTGCTATCTGCGGCAGTTATCAGCTGCTCGGCCGTTCATACTATATGGGCGAGAATCGCATCGAAGGTCTGGGTGTCATTTCCGCCGAAACCGTGCGCGGTTCTGACCGCCTGATCGGCAACGTCGCCGTCAAGACCGACCTGGCACCCGAGCCCTTTGTGGGATTCGAGAACCACGGCGGCCGTACTCTGCTCGACGCAGATGCCACGCCGCTTGGAACGTCCGTCGTCACGGGCACCGGCAACAACGGAGACGACGGCTTCGAGGGCCTGATCTACAAGGGCGTCATCGGCACGTACCTGCATGGCCCGGCGCTGCCCAAGAACCCCGAGCTCGCCGACTGGCTCATCGCGCACGCCCTCGAGCGCCGCGGCGATGCACAGGCCACAGCCCTGCTGCCGCTCAAGTCCCTCGACGACACCTACGAGCACGCCGCCCACGACGCCGCCATGAAGCTCCTCCCCTAGCACCTCACCACCACAAAGGGGACAGGCACCTTTGTGGTGGTTTTTCAGTTTGCCAACGATATGTGAACGGCTAAAAAAGTCTGCTATACTCTTTCCCGCTGTCCCCATCGTCTAGCGGCCAAGGACGCCACCCTTTCAAGGTGGATATCGCGGGTTCGAATCCCGCTGGGGGCACCATTTGAATTGAAGAGCCCGTTACCCTCGCGGTAGCGGGCTTTTTGCTACCCATGCGCCGGGATTCGAACCCGACAGGGTGCGGAGCTGAGGAAACGCGAAGCGTTTTCCAGCGCAGCACGCAAGGAGCGAAGCGACGCAGCGAAAGCGGGCGGCGCCAGCCGCACGCGGACATCCCGCTGGGGGCACCATTTGAGATGTGAAGCCCGTTACCAATTCGGTAGCGGGCTTTTTGCTACCGATATGCCAGGATTCGAACCCGGCAGGGTGCGGAGCCCGGCATCATCGCAAGGCCCGTGGGCAAAAAATGGCAAATATGAGTACTGCTACCATTTTAGTTACAGCGATTTCATGCCATCAGAAGGCGATTTAGACGCCAGGGGTCCTACGGCGGAAAAATTGCAGACGTTTATCGGCTAAGTACTTGGACATATGTTGCGTAACACTGCATATTTTGCAAATAAATAATGCTACAGGACTTGTGACAGTACTCATATTTGACGTTTTTTGCCCACAACCCTTTATACCTAGGCGAATCGGCGGCAAAACGGGCTTCAAAGCGCCCTTCGCAAACAAAAACCGGGGCCAGCATGATGCGGACCCCGGCTCAATACCGTGACGATATGTCAGTTACGCTCTATACGTAGAACAGGATGTCGTCGTAGGTCGGGACCGGCCAGTAGTCGGCGGCCACGATCTCCTCCATTGCGTCCACGGCAGCACGCAGCGCATCCATAGCGGGAACGACCTCGTGCGCGTACACGTTGGCCTGCTCCTGACCATCGAGGCCCTCGGCCTTCTGATGCACGGCGTCGAGCGCCTTGATGGAGTCGTTGATGGTGGTGATACCGTTGCAGAGCTTGTTGAGCGTGTTCTGCTCGCACTGCATGGCGGCCTCAGCACCGGCGGCACGTATAGTCTCAAGGCCCTTAGCGACCTTGGTGGCATAGGCGGTAATGACCGGGCGATAGGTACGACGCGCCTCGCGAACCATCGTGGTGGCCTCGATGTTCATGAGCTTGTTGTACTTCTCGAGCTTGCAGTCGTAGCGGCACTGAGCCTCGGCCTTGGTCAGGACACCCGTCTCCTCAAAGAGCGCAATGGCCTTATCGGAAACAAAGGCGGGCAGGGCGTCGGCCGTGGTCTTGTTGTTGGCAAGACCACGCTTCTCGGCCTCAACGGGCCACTCGTCGGAGTAGCCGTCACCGGAGAACAGGATGCGCTGGTGGTCGGTCAGGACCTTCTTGCAGTACTCGAGCGCAGCGTCCTGGAACTCATCCTCGGGCGTACCCTCAAGCGCGTCGGCGAAGGACTTGAGCGACTTGGCCACGGCGGCATCCAGCACCAGGTTGGAGTCGGAGACGTTCTGCTCGGAGCCGCAGGCACGGAACTCGAACTTATTGCCGGTGAAGGCAAACGGGGAGGTGCGGTTGCGGTCGGTGTTGTCCTGCATCAGCTTGGGCAGGGTATCGGCGCCCAGGTCGAGCACGCCGCGCGTGGCATGGACGGAAGCCTTGCCATCGATGATCTTCTCGACGACCTCGGTAAGCTGGTCGCCCAGGAAGATGGACATAATCGCCGGAGGAGCCTCGTTGGCGCCCAGACGATGGTCGTTGCCGGCCGAGGCAACGGAGGCACGCAGGAGCTCCTGATAGTTATCGACGGCCTCGATCACCGCGGTGAGGAAGACGATGAACTGCAGGTTGTCGAGCGGGGTGTCGCCCGGATCGAGCAGATTCTCGGACTCGGTGCCAAGCGACCAGTTGTTGTGCTTGCCCGAACCGTTGATGCCCTCGAAGGGTTTCTCGTGCAGCAGGCAAACCAAGTCGTGGCGGGAGGCGATGAGCTTCATTTTCTCCATCATGACCAGGTTCTGGTCGATGGCCTCGTTGACTTCGCCATAGACGGGGGCGAGCTCATGCTGGCAGGGAGCAACCTCGTTGTGCTTGGTCTTGGCGGGAATGCCGAGCGCCCACAGCTCATCGTCCAAGTCCTTCATGTAGGCCGAGACGGTGGGGCGGATAGCGCCAAAGTAGTGCTCCTCGAGCTCCTGACCCTTGCATGGAGCAGCACCAAAGAGGGTGCGGCCGGTAATGACCAGGTCCTTGCGCTTGCGGTAGGCGTCCTTCTTGATCAGGAAGTACTCCTGCTCGTCGCCCACGGAAGGAACGACCTTCTTGGGGGTCTTACCGAACAGCGCCAAAACGCGCTTAGACTCACGCGAGAGCGCGGTCATGGAACGCAGCAGCGGGGTCTTCTTGTCCAGGGCCTCGCCCGTGTAGGAGCAGAAAGCCGTGGGGATGCACAGGACATCGTCCTTGATAAAGGCGGGGCTAGTGGGATCCCAAGCGGTGTAGCCACGGGCCTCGAAGGTGGCGCGCAGGCCGCCGTTGGGGAAGCTGGAGGCATCGGGCTCGCCCTGGATGAGGTTCTTGCCCGTAAACTTGGTAATGGCGGTGCCGTCGTGGTTGGGCTCCAGGAAGCTGTCGTGCTTCTCGGAAGTAATGCCCGAAAGCGGCTGGAACCAGTGCGCGTAGTGCGTCGCGCCCTTGGAGATGGCCCAGACCTTCATGGCATGGGCAACGGCGTTGGCCACATCCAGGTCGAGCGGCTCACCGCCCTCGAGGGTTGCAGCAAGGCGCTTCCAAATGTCCTTGGGGAGGTAGTCCTTCATGACTTCCTCAGAGAACACCATGGTCCCGAAGCGGTCAGTAAGTTCGGCCATACGGAACTCCCTTCGTATCGGCACCGCGTGAGAAGCGGTGTTGATTACTAACGAACGAGTCATAGCTTAGACTCGCCGTGTTTCCGCGACATTACCGTTATGTTGCTGTCGCGAAACCAATCAATGAGGTTACCCTATCGAGGCGGCGTTGCCACCCTCAACAGCCAATCAACTGCATAAATTGCAGACCTCTCCCCATGGTTTAAGGGTAGTCAATTTGGGATGGAGCTCTATTAACTGGTATTTTGCATCAGATACCAGTCTTTATAGTCCGTGCCTAGATTAGCCGCTCTGTTATAGAGAAAGCCGATAGCAAGGCATCTTTGATTGGTATCCCCGAATAACGAGTGAAACTCCACCGTGACACAGTGGTGCTGTAGAATCCTTACAACACATCACACTATTACGTATCTAGAGGAGCACGATATGCGCGTCGACGAGGTTTTTAAGCAGGCAGCATCCCAGGGCACCGCGCCCGTTTCGTTTGAGATGTTCCCGCCCAAGGGCGAGCTCACCCTCGACACGGCTCGCGAAGTGGCAGGCAATCTGTGCAAGCTTTCGCCGAGCTTTGTCTCGGTCACCTGCTCGGCCGGCGGCTCGGGCAACGGTGCCACCACCGCCCCCATCGCGCATATGATTTCGAGCGAATTCGACACGCCCTCGGTGGCACACCTCACCTGCGTGGGCCGCACCCACGCCGACATCGCCGCCAAGATCGACGAGTATCGCACCGCCGGCGTTGAAAACATTCTGGCCCTGCGTGGCGATCTCCCTGCCGGCGCGACCGAGGACGACAAGCCCGCCTCCGACTACGCCTACGCCCGCGACCTCATCCCCGAGCTCGTCGACGCCGGCTTTTGCGTGGGCGCCGCAGCCTACCCCGAGGGCCACATTGCCTGTGAGGATCTCAACCTCTCGGTCGAACACCTCAAGCAAAAACAGGACGCCGGCGCAAGCTTCTTTGTGACGCAGCTCTTCTTTGATAACGAGTGCTTCTACCGCTTCCGCGAGCTTGCCGACAAGGTCGGCATCACCGTGCCCATTACCGCGGGCATCATGCCGTTTATGGGCAAGTCCCAGATCAGCCGCATGGTCTTTATGTGCGGCGCGTCGCTGCCCTCCCCCGTCATCAAGATTCTCGCCAAGTACGAGAACGACCCCGAGAGCCTGCAGGCAGCCGGTGTAGATTATGCCGCCCGCCAACTTTGCGACCTCAAGGAGCACGGCGCCGACGGCCTGCACCTGTACACTATGAACCGTCCTGCGATCGCCGCGACCATTATGGAGCGCCTGGGGTAATGGAAAAACCGCACATCGATACAACCGCTGTCGAAGTGCCGGCCGACCTTGCGTCGCCGGCGCTTTACCGTGTCGATGCCGCGCACCATCCCCGTGTCGACCGTGCCGAGATGCTGCGGTATCTGGGTTACGGCGGCCAGCAGATTGAGCCCGAACTGTCACGACGTATTGAGCTTGTCGTTGAACGTCTGGAACTGGACATTGAGCCCCGTGGCGTGCGCCGCGTGTTTGCCGTCGATGCCACGGGCGTGGACGAACAAAGTGAGCCTTGCATTCGCTTGGTCGGCACCAACGTTGAGCTGCGCGGTCGCGATATCTATCGCCACCTCAAAGACGCCCGCTTTGCCGCACTCATGGCATGCACCCTCGGCATGGACGCCGAGCGTCGTCTGCGCACCACGGGAGCCCAGCAGCCCCTGGAGGGAGCCGTGCTCGACGCCGCGTGCTCTGCCTATGTAGAAGCCGCCGTTGAGCAGATGGACCAGCAGGCCAAGGCTGCGGCCGCCGCACACGGGCTCGCCGGCAACTGGCGCTTTAGCCCCGGCTACGGCGACTGCCCGCTCTCGGCCCAGCGCTCGATCGTCGATGCGCTCAACGCCACGCGGCTCATCGGCCTTACCGTCACGCCCACCAGCCTGCTCATGCCCACCAAGAGCGTGACCGCGGTGATCGGTCTGTTCGACGGCAAAGTCCACGACGCCCAGAGTCGCCCCACCTGCAATATCTGCCGCATGCGCGAGCACTGCCGCTTCCGCGCCGCCCACACCACCTGCTATTCCAGCCACTAGGAGCCCCCGATGTTCACCCCGCTTATTACTCATAATTCGGATGGTGCCGCGCTGGCGGCGCCCGTCAATGCCGCACGCTGCAACGGCGCTGTGTACAAGCCACGCACGATCGACGACCTGCGCATTAAGGACGATCGCCTGCGCGCCGCCATCGAGGGCACGGGGCACCTGCTGTTTGACGGCGGCATGGGCACCATGCTGCAGGCTGCCGGCATGAAGGCCGGCGCCCTGCCCGAGCTGCTCAACTTTGAGGAGCCCGAGGTTATCACCGATATCCAGCGTCAGTATGTCGAGGCCGGCTGCGACGTGATCACCGCCAACACCTTTGGCGCCAACGCCCACAAGCTCGACGGCGCCGCCACCGTGGCAGATGTCTTTGCCGCCGCTGTCGCCTGCGCCCGCGAGGCCGGCGCCCGCTACGTCGCCGGCGATATCGGCCCCATCGGCGCGCTGCTTCGCCCCTTGGGCACCCTGAGCTTCGACGAGGCCTATGACCTCTTTGCCGAGGAGGTGCGCGCCGGCGTCGACGCGGGCGTGGACCTCTTTATTATCGAGACCATGACCGACCTTGCCGAGATCAAGGCGGCCGTCCTCGCCTGCCGCGAGAACTCCGACCTGCCCGTCTTTGCCACCATGACCTTTGAGGAAGACGGTCGCACCTTCTTGGGAACGAGCCCCGAGGTCGCCGCCATCACGCTCGACGCCATCGGCGCCGACGTTTTGGGTATCAACTGCAGCCAGGGCCCGGCCGAGCTCCGAGGGCTCGCCGCACGTATGCTCACCGTTACCGACAAGCCCGTTATGGTGCAGGCTAACGCGGGACTGCCCCGCGTGGACGACGACGGCAATACCGTCTTTGATATCCAGGCCCCCGAATACGCCGAGGCCGTCGCCGGCATGATCGAGGACGGCGTGAGCGTCGTGGGCGGCTGCTGCGGAACCACGCCGGCGCATATGGCGGCCTTGCGCACGCTTATCGACAACCACACGCCCAGCCCGCGCCGCCGCAAGCCCAGCATGTCGGCCACGAGCGCCCAGACGGTCGTGGACCTTCCCTGTGACGGCCACAAAATCGCCGTCATCGGCGAGCGCATCAATCCCACCGGCAAAAAGCGCCTGCAACAGGCCCTGCGCGACGGCGACCTGGACTACGTCGTGAGCCAGGGCATCAGCCAGCAGGAACAGGGCGCCGACATCCTGGACGTCAACGTGGGCCTGCCCGAGATCGACGAGGTCAAGATCATCCAGCAGGCGACCGAGCAGCTCCAGGGCTCCACGCTGCTGCCGCTGCAGATCGACTCCACCGACCCCGCAGCCGTCGAGGCAGCCGTGCGCCGCTACGCCGGCAAGCCCATCATCAACTCGGTCAATGGCAAACAGCAAATCATGGATGAGATCTTTCCGCTGGTCGCCCATTACGGCACCAACGTCGTCGGCCTCACGCTCGATGAAGGCGGCATCCCCGATACCGCCGAAGCTCGCTTCGCCATCGCCGAGCGCATCGTGGCCGAGGCCGCCCGCTACGGTATCGGCCCGGACCGCATCCTCATCGACTGTCTGGTCATGACCGCCTCGACCAATCAACGCCAGGCCGAACAGATCCTGCGCGCCATGTCCCTGTGCAAGGAGCGTCTGGGCGTCAAATGCGCGCTCGGCGTGTCGAACATCAGCTTTGGTCTGCCTGCCCGCCCGCTGCTGGGCTCGGTCTTTTTGGCTGCCGCTTTTGGCGCGGGCCTGGACGCCCCCATCATGAACCCGGGCTCCAAGCGCTTTATGGATACCGTCTACAGCTATCGCGTGCTGAGCGTTGAGGACGAGGGCTCGACCGGATACATCGAGCGCTACGCCGGCTGGACCGATCCGTACAAGATCGCCGCGAATCCGGCGGCGGCTCAGGCGGTATCGACCGACGCCGCGCCCGCTGCTGGCACCACCGGCACCGACGGCAACGACGACCCGATTCGTCGCATGGTCGTCTCGGGCCGCAAGGGCGAAATCGCGGCCGAGACCGAGCGTCTGCTGGCAGACCATGACGCCATGGACCTCATCAACAATCACTTTATCCCCGCCCTCGACGAGGTTGGCGTCCTCTTTGACCAGGGCAAGTTCTTCTTGCCGCAGCTTATGGCCTCGGCCGAGGCCGCGCGTGTGGGCTTTGACACCATCAAGCGCCTGATGCCCGCCGGCGAGATTGCCGACAAGGGCAAGATCTGCGTGGCCACCGTTAAAGGCGATATCCACGACATCGGTAAGAACATCGTCAAGATGCTGCTCGATAACTACGGCTACACCGTCTTTGACCTAGGCCGCGACGTCGACCCGCAAGAGGTACTCAAGACCGTACGGGAGCGCGACATTAAGCTCGTCGGCCTCTCGGCGCTTATGACCACCACGGTCGTCGCTATGGAGGAGACCATCAAGTTGCTCCATGCCGAGGTTCCGGGCGTCAAGATCATCGTAGGTGGCGCCGTGCTCACCCCCGAATACGCCAAGCAGATCGGCGCGGACTACTACGCCAAGGATGCCGCCGAAAGCGCGCGCATCGCCGAAGAGGTCTTTGGGCAGTAACACAACGGAAACAACCGAGCACCAAAACGTGCCGCACGCGCCACTTGGCACGTGCGGCACGTTAGAATAGATAAGGCTATGCTCGTTTTGGCAGATAGGAGTGCAAGGATGGCGATCACGCCCGCAGAAATCGCGGAAACCCGCGGCATGGTTGAGGAGCAGAACCTCGACATCAGGACCATCACCATGGGTGTTTCGCTCATGGGTTGCGGCGACGAGAGCCTCGACCGCATGTGCACGAAGATCTACGACCACGTGACGCACACGGCTGAGCACTTGGTCGAGACTGCCGAGAACCTCGAGCGCGAGTACGGTATCCCCATCGTCAACAAGCGCGTTTCCGTCACCCCGGTGGCGCAGATCGCCGCATGCTGCAAGGATGAGGACCTCACCCCCATCGCGCATGCCCTCGACCGCGCGGCCGAGACGCTCGGCATCGATTACCTGGGCGGCTTCTCCGCGCTCGTTCAGAAGGGCATCGGCGACGCCGACCGCCGCGTCATCCAGTCCATCCCCCAGGCGCTCGCTACCACCAGCCGCGTCTGCTCCAGCGTCAACGTCGCCAGCCTGCGTGCCGGCATCAACATGGACGCCGTGCTCATGGCCGCCCAGACCATCATCGATGCCGCCAAGCTTACGGCAGATGAGGATTCCGTTGGCGCCTCCAAGTTTGTCTGCTTTGCCAACATGGTCGAGGACTCCCCGTTTATGGCGGGCGCCGTCCACGGCGGTGGCGAGGCCGACGCCGTCATCAACGTTGGCGTCTCGGGCCCCGGCGTTATGGCGGCAGCCCTGGAGAAGCTGCCCGACTCCGCCTCGATGATGGAAGTCGCCGAGAAGATTAAGCAGACCGCCTTTAAGATCACCCGTGCCGGCGAGCTCATGAGCCGCGAGGCCGCCCATCGACTGGGTGTCGAGAAGGGCATCGTCGACCTGTCGCTGGCGCCTACGCCCGCCATTGGCGACTCCGTTGCTCGCATCCTCGAGATTATCGGCGTGGGCACCTGCGGTGGCCCGGGCACGACCTGCGCGCTCGCCATGCTCAACGACGCCGTCAAGAAGGGCGGCGTCATGGCCAGTTCCAGCGTCGGTGGCCTCTCGGGCGCCTTTATCCCCGTGTCCGAAGACGCCGGCATGATCGCCGCCGTCGAGGCCGGCGCGCTTTCGCTCGAGAAGCTCGAGGCCATGACCTGCGTGTGCTCCGTCGGCCTGGACATGATCGCCATCCCCGGCGACACCCCGGTCGAGACCATCGCCGGCATCATCGCCGACGAGATGGCCATCGGCGTCATCAACAATAAGACCACGGCCGTGCGCGTGATTCCCGCCATCGGCAAGGGCGTGGGCGACTGCGTCGAGTACGGCGGCCTGTTTGGCCGTGCGCCCATCATGCCGGTGAACCCCAACGCCGGCACCGTGCTTGCCCACCGTGGTGGACGCTTCCCGGCACCGCTGAACTCGCTGAAGAACTAGCTGAGGGGGACTGGCGAGGAGCCCCGGGGAGGGCAAATATATAAGGTCGCCTGCTCGGACAGTCCTGACTCGCACGGAGAGCACATTAAGTGCTCTCCGGCTCGTGCGGAACTCGCGATCGACCTTATATATTTGCCCTCCCCGGGGCTCCCGCACAACGGGACCTCGGTTGGGCTCTATCCCGGTTGCAGTTGCTTCGCTCCTGCACCACTAGGCTGGTGCGACGGTTTGGCGTTGGATCGGTTCTTTCTGATATATGCTGGTTGCGGCTCTTCTTTTGGGGGAGAGTCGCTTTTTTGTTGCTAGGAGGTTAGCCCGTGGTTGATGGGGATGCTCGCTCTGAGCTTCTTTCTGCTGATTGGAATCAGGAGTGGATGCGTCTGCAGGCCGCTCGGCATCGGGCTGATGATTCTTTTGAATGGGATAAGCGGGCTCGACATTTTCGACCTCTTGAGACTGCTCCGTATGCCCGGGATTTTATGAAATTGCTGGCTCTTGAGCCTGGTGAATCGGTGCTTGATATGGGGTGTGGGGCTGGGTCGATTGCTATTCCGCTTGCGCAAGACGGGCATCCTGTGATTGCGGCTGATTTCTCCCCCGCCATGCTGGGCACGCTTGATGCCGGCATTGAGTATTACGGGCTCGAGGATCTTATTACGCCGCTTGAGCTTGCTTGGGATGATGACTGGAATTTGGTTGGACCGGTCGCGAAAGCGGTAGATGTTGCCTTTGCCAGTCGCTCTGTCACCACGACCAACCTAAAAGGCGCGCTTGCCAAGCTTGATCGTACGGCTCGTCGGCGTTGTGCTGTCACGATGGTCGCCAACTCCAGCCCGCGCTATGACCTGCACCTGATGAACGCTATCGGTGCCTCGGTTACCCGCAGTAATGGCTTTGTGTATGCCTTCAATATCCTCATTCAGATGGGCGCCCTGCCGCAGGTTACGTACTTTGAATCGCCTCGTCGCGATACCTTCGATAGCCTTGAGGCGGGAGTGGCGGACTTCTCCCGCATGCTCGAGCACGGTAACGAGGATAAGATTGACCGTCTACGCGACTACGTCGCTCAGCATATGATTGAGAATCCCCATGCCGGCGAGCCAGGGTCCAAGGGCGTACCGCAGGGGCGTTACATGCTCGACCACGTCCGCAAGGTCCGTTGGGCGTTTATTGCATGGGAGCCGGTCTCCATACCCCGCCCGTAGCCCATCTAAAGCTTGCATCGTCTTCCCGCCCGGCATCCGCATTCTTTGCGAACTGGGCAAACGCGCTCCACACCGCGCCGTTCCTGCGCTATCGTGGGACAGCTCACGTAGATTAAGGCCCCATTGCGGGGCGCCCCATACATAGAAAGCGAGAACCCATGGCACTGACAGGAGCCCAGGTCAAGCAGCTTCGCAGCATGGCCCATCACCTCAACCCCGCCATCATCATCGGTAAGTCCGATGTCAACGAGGGCACCGTCGAGCAGACGGTTGCCTACCTGGAGAAGCACGAGCTCGTTAAGTGCTCCGTGCTGGACGGCTCCAGCCTTTCTGCCCGCGAGGCCGCCGAAGAGCTCGCTGAGCGCTGCCACGCCGAGGTCGTCCAGGTCATCGGCCGCAAGTTCTCGCTGTATCGCGAGTCCTCACGCAAGGACATCGAGAAGATCAAGCTCGTCTAAGAGCCAATGATCCGGCGAGCCAACACATAGCAAGCTTACGGGTGCCCAAGTACTTTGGGCGCCCGTTTTTTATCGCTCGACCAGCACGCGATTGAGCCGCCCCTCCACCAAGCGCTCGTATAGACGCCGCGTCTCGGGCTCGGGCACGCCATTGACCTGCTCCCTCAGATGGTGCATATGCCCGCTGTATAGCTCGACGATATCGCGCCGCCGCCCCGCCGCACTGTAGACGCGCATGGCGCAGCGCACCATATCCTCGCGCGCCGTTTCCTGCCGAAGCCCCGACTCCGCCAGCCAAATCGCCGACTGCAGATTGTTTTCTTCTAGTGCGGCATTGGCCCCCTTAATCATGCAATCGATGTACTTTGACTGCATAATGCGTCGCATACGCAAAAAGTAGGTGGGATTACAGCCATTGGGAACATACAGCGGTCCGGCATAAAGCTGCTCAATCTTAAGGCACAGTTCAACTAAATGGGGCCCGCGCGCACCCGTGCGATTTCCCAAAACCTCGCGGCTTATCTGGTCAAACAGCCGTACATCGGTCTTGACGTAGTCGCCGTTGAGTCCGATGCATTCATTTTGGATGAGCACGCACGACTTGCCGTCTGGCGTCGGCCCCAAGGCCGACCGCAAGCGCGATATCGTCGAGTACAGGTTGTTGCGGGCGCTATTGAACTCGGCATGGGGCCACAGCTCCATGGCCAGCGTCTCACGATCGACGAGCGCATCCATGCCCAGCGCAAGCCGCTCGGCAAGTGTCGCCGCCTTCTTGCGGCGCCACATTTTGTCCGTGATGGGAAACCCGTCGCGCTCGGCGCGAAACGCACCAAACATGCGAATCTCGATATGGTCGATGGTATCAACGGCTTCAACCTCGCCAGCCTGGAACAGACGCTCGCCCTCCCCTTCCAAATCGTCGCGCAGCGAGTACCGCGACAGCTCGCGCACGGGAAGCTTCTTGCGTATCCTGCCCGCCGGCTCGCCCAGACAATGCATGGCAAGGCGCGCAAAGAGCCGATACGATGGCTCTAGAATCCCCGCACGATTCATGGACATCCAGGCCGCAAGGTCGCTGTCTCGGCCCGCACAGGCCAAATGCAGCGCCACGACCCAGGCTTCTGAGCCACCGACCTGCGTCTTGCTAATATCGAGCAGCTCCGCCTCTTCGCGAACCGATACCAGCGACGTATTGCGCAGATACGCCACGCGCTCCAGCAGCAAAGCGTTTTCGCGCATGTACGTAATCGATTCGTCGGCGAGCTTGAGCACCTGGACCGCACGGAACTTTGCGTTGACTGGCCGCCCCTCCGCCAGCGATTGCCAGCCCTCCAGCAATAGCCCAAACAGCTGAATTTGATTGTCGCGAACACGCACCGCAAAGCGGTCGAGCTCGCCAAACGCCACATCGTCGGTCACGGGCAAGCCCGCGAGCAGGCGCCGCGCCGCCAGCACCATACGCAGCCAAATGGATGGCGCCTTAAGCCCGCGGATATCGAGCGCCTCGAGTATCTGCGCCATCTTGTCATCGCGCTCGTCGGGTTTAGCAAACGAGCCGTCGAACAGCTCCACCAGCATATGGTCGGCCTGTATGAGAATCCCCGCGATGTCGAGCTCGCAATCATAGGCTTTGCGCGCCTTGAGCTTCGCGAGAACATTGCCGTCTTTCGCTCGCTCGGTTAGGTGGCGCTTGACCTCGATATGCGCGGACAGCATGTCGAGCACCTCGCAGGATGTCTGTTCTTGCACAACAGGGTTGGCGGGAAGCCCCAGGTCATTGTCGCCGTAAAAGGCGATAGTGAGCGCCTGTGCTATTTTCCAGGTAGCGGGGTCGAGCTCGCGCGCCGCCTGATCGCCCGCACGTTCGATAACGGACGCCATATACCTTGCGAGCTTTGTATTGCACACGCTGACAGCCGCCAGATACACGCCGAGCGCCTCGGCGGGTGCCGGCTCTTTCTCCTGCTTTTCCGCATTGACCATCGCCGTCGCCGCGCGGCAAATGTCCCCTCCGTGCCCGGTCAGGGCAAGATCGGCCCCATACTGCCCGGCAAGTTCCAACACCACATGGCGGTCCAAGAACGCATCGGCCAGGTCCATAGCCAAATCGCATCGGCCCGCCTTAATCAAAATGCGAGCAGCCCGCGATACAAGTTCGGGACGGATCTCGGCAACGAGCTTTCGCAGCCTCAGGCGCGCGTTGTCCTTAGCGCCCAAACACCTAAAGGTGCGATCAGACGGATCCACGCCAAAAAACGGATAATCGCGCACAAAGATGGACTGGTCGATCATCGAAAGCCTTACACCGCACGCCTCTAGCTCCGCAATGCGACCCTCGCCCATCAGCACCATCAAGCAGGCAACGGTAAACAACAGGTTGTTCTCGAGCGATGCGAGATCTGCCAGCGCCGCACCGTACACGTTGACGATTTCGTTCTCGAGCAACCCGGCAACATCGCCCTGTCCATACATTCCCGTCTGCAGGGCAGATACCAGCTCTGGCACACCCTGCGTGAGCCGATAAAAATCGAGCGATGTACTGATCGAAAACGCCGTAGCCCATGACGAATACTCATAGGCGTGCACCTTGAGCATCTGCGCATTGACTTTTACAGAATCGCCCAACCCGTGGATAAGCAATCGGTTGGAGGGGCGGCAAGTAATAAAGACCCCCGTCCCCGTAGCACGTAAGCTGCGGATTCGATCGATGAGGTCCTCTGTTTCGCGCTGCTCGAGATTGGGCACGTTGTCGATCGCAACGAGCGAATGCGGTTTGTCCTTAAGCTCATCGGCGACAACCTCGAGCTGCATAAAGAGCTCGCGTCCAATCGCGCGGTCGGCCTCGATTATCCGAACCGGCCCTCGCGTGGGATCCGATTTAACTTCCTGCACGTATTGCAGCAATACCGACGTCTTACCAAACCCGTCGGGCGCGTAAAGCAGAACGATTCCTGCCTTGCGCCCTTTAACGATGAGCTCGTTCATCAAGCGATCGCGCCGCACCATATAGCCGCCGCCCGTCGGCATCAACTCGAGGTCGTCCGTATTGCCCAGATCGTTTACCATACCTGCTCCTCAACTCGACCATATGGACACCGTAGCTGCAGGACCATATGAGCCACCCCGTGAATAGCGCGACTTAGAGTTTTTGGTTGTCTGCCGGTACGTGTTTGGCAAGTTTTTGTACAGCGAGGCCCGATGGTAATTTATCCCCCGACCAATAGGTCTTTGCGCAGGTCAATGCGCTTGCCAGCATGTCCCATCCAATTTGCAGTGTAGCGCAGTCGTCTGTTTTTATTTGAGTTGCGCAACTCGCCTATTCCTCGCTACCGCTTGCGACTCTATAGTGGCAAATGTGCATAGAATCTGGTACGGAATGAATCTCATGATTTAGAGCCCACTCGCCAAGCATGTGGCAAGGTTTCCGTCATGCACACATTACGGCCCGCATCCACTAAAAAGGCCCCCGCAAAGCGAGGGCCTTTTGGAAAGCTATGTAAGATCGCTTGGTCGCGTTACTCGCAGAGCGAAAGAGCGGCCTCGTCAGCAACGACGACGCAATTGGTGTGGAGCTGCAGGATCGAAGCGGGGCACTCGGGCGTAACCGGGCCATAGCACATATCGTGCACAGCCTGAGCCTTGGCCTCACCGTTGGCGACAACCAGGATCATGCGGGCATACATGATGGTCTGGGTGCCCATGGTGTAAGCCTGACGGGGCACATCATCGATGCTGTCGAACAGGCGGCTGTTGGCCTGAATGGTGCTCTCGGTGAGGTCGACGCAGTGCGTGCCCTTGGAGAAGTGGTCATCGGGCTCGTTGAAGCCGATGTGGCCGTTGTTGCCAATGCCGAGCAGCTGCAGATCCGGGTAACCGGCGGCGGCGACAATCTTGTCGTACTCAGAGCAGGCAGCGGCGGCGTCGGGGTTGGAGCCATCGGGCACATGCGTGTTGTTCAGGTCGATGTTGATGTGATCGAAGAAGTTCTCGCGCATGAAGTAGTGATAGCTCTGGGGATCGTCGTGCGAAAGGCCGCGATACTCGTCCAGGTTGTAGGTGCTGACCTCGGCAAAGTCGACGTCGCCCTTCTCGTACCAAGCAGCGAGCTGCTTGTAGGCACCGATCGGGGTGGAGCCGGTGGCAAGGCCCAGCACACAGTCGGGCTTGAGGATAACCTGGGCCGAGATGATATTAGCGGCCTTGCGGCTCATATCCTCGTAGTCTTTAGCTTTAATGATCTTCATTACGCGTCCTTTCTCGTACAAGAGAGGCAAGGCTCCCTTACAAGCACTTGCCCGCGGCCCGCGTCGGCCGCAACCAACGTGTGCGGCCACCAGGGCGAGGTCGCGTAATGTATGTGTCTCGTGTCTAGCCGCGTCGAGGCCCCTGCCCGTCCACGGTGACCCGAAGCTGTTTAGCCTCGGACGTTTCCCATCTTGCCACGGAGGGCGTCCTCTTTCAAGGGCGCCCTCCGTAAACGTGTTTGAATTGTAGGCTAATGGCCACGTGCACTTGCTAGCGCTCGCGAGCAACGATGAGCTGGTCCATCTCTTCGACATGCACGCCAACGGAGCCCTTGATACTCGAGAACTCAACGGAGTTGCACACCAAGATGGGAACCGTCACATCGTAGCCCTCGGCAGCAATTGCCTCGCGATCGAACTCAATGAGTACATCGCCCTTATGGACAATGTCACCCACTTGCGCATGTACGGTAAAGTGCTTGCCCTCGAGCTGAACAGTGTCCAAACCAACGTGGATGAGCACGTCCAAGCCATCGACCGTGTTAAGCGCAACGGCGTGTCCCGTGGGAAAAATGGCCTCGACCTTGGCGTCAGCCGGTGCAATCACACGCGTTCCGGTGGGCTGAATCGCCACGCCCTGGCCCAAAAGGCCAGTGGCAAACGTCTGATCGTTTACCTCGGAAAGCGGAATGACGTCGCCCGAGATGGGAGCATCCAGCGTAAGGACTCGACCACGCATACCAAAAGACCTTAGGACTTTAGTGAACATGCTCCCCCTCGGACATACCAATCAATCAAAATAACCTTAACAGTTTACCACTTGGCAACGGTTTTTGACCATTAGGGTAGTTCGCGCTTGACAACCTCGACGATGTCGTCAACAACGCGCTGGGTCAGCTCGTGCGTCTCGGCCTCGGCCATCACGCGGACCAGCGGCTCGGTACCGCTCGGGCGCACCAGAATGCGGCCGCGGCCGTCAAGCTCCTTCTCGGCAGCAGCGACGGCATCCCAGATGGGCTGGCAATCGTCCAGACCTGCCTTGTTGTCGGAATGCACGTTGACGAGTACCTGCGGGTACTTCTTCATGATACCGGCAAGATCGGTGAGGGTGCGACCGGTGCGCTTGAGCACAGCCAGCAGCTGCAGAGCCGTCACCAGGCCGTCGCCGGTGGTGTTGTGCTCCAGGAAGATGATGTGACCGGACTGCTCGCCGCCGATGACAGCACCGTCCGCGAGCATGCGCTCCAGAACGTAGCGGTCGCCCACGGCGGTCTGAACCATCTCGAAGCCCTGCTCCTTCATAGCGATGGAGAAGCCCAGGTTGCACATGACGGTCGAGACGATCTCGGAGTTGGCGAGCTTGCCGCGAGCGGCGAGGTCAGATCCGCAGATAGCCAGGATGTAGTCACCGTCGATCTCATTGCCCTCGCTGTCCACGAACAGCACGCGGTCGGCGTCGCCGTCGTGGGCCAGACCGATGTCAGCATGGGTGCGCAGCACGAGCTCGCGCAGGGGCTCAAGGTGCGTGGAGCCACACTCAACGTTAATGTCAGTGCCGCAGTAATCGGTGTTGATGGCATGGACCGTGGCGCCCAGGCGCTGCAGCGCGGCGGGCGTGGTCTGGCAGGAAGCACCGTGACCGCAGTCGACGGCAACAACCAGGCCGTCGAGCTTAAGGCCGTCGAGCGTGCTGATGGCATGATCGACATATGCCTTGCGGGCGTCCTTCATCTTGATGATGTGACCCACACCGGCGCCGGTCGGCAGCGTGTCGGCAGCCATGGCCTCCTCGGACATGACCCAGGCGCTGATCTCTTCCTCAACCGCGTCGGGAAGCTTCATGCCCTTGCGGCTAAAGAACTTGATGCCGTTGAACTCCGGCGGATTATGCGAAGCAGAAATGACGATGCCGCCATCGAGCTCGTTTTGGACGGTGAGCAGCGCCACGGCCGGCGTAGGGATAACGCCGCAGCAGTGCGGGCGGCCGCCCTCGGCCATAATGCCGGCGGTCAGAGCACTCTCGAGCATGGTGCCCGAAAGGCGCGTGTCACGGCCGATGCAGATGTCCGGACCAAGAAACTTGGTCGCCGCGCGGCCCAGGCGAAACGCGAGGTCGCACGAAAGATCGGCGTTGGCGACGCCACGGACGCCATCGGTGCCGAAGATGTTCTGGGGCATAGGATCGCTCCTTCCCTAGTAGGCGATATGCAACCGCCCACCCTAGTCGAAAAAGAAAAGCGGGACCCGCCGAGGAATCGGCAGGCCCCGCTTGTACATTGTATCTCGAAAGGAGATAAAACCTTAGCGCTTGGAGAACTGGGGAGCGCGGCGGGCCTTCTTGAGGCCGTACTTCTTGCGCTCGACCACGCGAGCATCGCGCGTAAGGAAACCGGCCTTCTTGAGGTCAGCACGGTAGTCGCCAGCGTTCAGAAGAGCGCGAGCGATGCCCAGGCGCAGAGCGCCGGACTGACCGGAGATGCCGCCGCCATCGCACAGAGCGATAACGTCGAACTGACCGGCGGTGTCGGTCACCTTGAAGGGAGCAAGGGCGTTCTCAACGAGCTGATGACGGCCGAAATACTGCTCGGCGTCACGCTTGTTGATGGTCACCTTGCCGGTGCCGGGGACGAGACGGACGCGGGCGACGGCGTTCTTACGACGGCCGGTACCCTGGTAGACAACGGTGTTCTCAGCCATCTTTAAGCCTCCAGCTCAATCTTCGTGGGGTTCTGGGCAGCATGCGGATGCTCGGCACCAGCGTAGACCTTAAGCTTGGTCATCTGGGCACGGCCGAGGGTGGTCTTGGGCAGCATACCGCGAACGGCGCGCTCGATGACCTTCTCCGGGTGCTTCTCCATAGCCTGGCGGAAGCTCTCAGCCTTGAGGCCGCCGTTGTAGCCGCTGTGGCGATAATAGGTCTTCGTATCGGCCTTGTTACCGGTAAGCTGGACCTTATCGGCGTTGATGACGACAACGAAGTCGCCGCAGTCGCTGTTGGGCGTGAACTGGGGCTTGTTCTTACCGCGCAGGATCATTGCGATCTGGGTGGCAAGACGGCCCAGGACAGCACCATCGGCGTCAACGAGAACCCAGTTGCGCTGGACCTCGCCCTGCTTGGCGTAGTGAGTCGATTTCGAAATCACTTAGACTCCTCCATGTACAGTACGTGTTGTTACAGAGATTCACGGGGCTCTGCAAGTAACCCGTCCATATTACCCCGCTCGCCGTACGAGTCAACAGGTATTTTGGCTCCGACCAGAGTTTCTGCACATGTCATCCACGAGCCGTGATTTTCCAGCTCTTTAGCTGTTGCCATTTTTTGAGGGTTCGCCGTCGTTAGCGCTCAACGAACTCTTGGATTTCCGCGAGCAGACGCTTTGCCTCCTGACGGCCCTGGATATACAGGTCCAAAAGCTTTGCCGAATCGTGCTCGACATGGCCGACCTCGACCGGCTTTTGCGGAGCGACGACCAACGCACGGCCCTCGCGCTCATACTTCCACAGGTGCATGCGCTGGATGTTGTAACGGTCGTGGCGCGTCTCGATAGCCTCGAGCAGATAGGGGTAGTCGGCATAGCGGGCGCGCGCGGCAGGCATAAACTCGTAGGGCTTTTTCTCGTACGAGCGGTCCTGCGTGACAATGACAACCGCGCGATCGAAGCCCGCCTCCTCCAGCACGTGCTCGATAGGAACCGAATCGGCCACACCGCCGTCGACGTATTTGTGCCCGTCAATCTCGACCGGCGGCGTCACCAGCGGCAGCGACGTCGATGCGCGCACAGCGTCGAGATCGAGCACGGCGCTTTTGACCGGCAGGTACGCGGCGGTTCCAAAAAGCATGTCCGTCGCGACGGCGTACATCTCGATGGGGCTCGCGTCGAACGTCTCGTTGTCAAAGGGGTCCAGGCGGTCCTGGACATCGTTGAAGATAAAGTCGTAACCCACAATAGAGCCCGTGGACGCAAACGATGCGGCGCCCATGAAGCGACTGTCGTTGCAGAAAGCCAGGTTGATGCGGTTGGCACGGCCGATCTGGTGCGACTTATAGTTCACGCCGTTGAGGGCGCCGGCCGAGACGCCGTACACCGCCGGGATTTCGACACCAGCCTCCATGAGGACGTCGAGCACGCCTGCGGTAAATTGCCCGCGAAAGCTACCGCCCTCCAGGACGAGCGCGACCTTGCCGGCGTTCTTTGCCTTATCTTCTGCAGTCATGTTGACCTCCTGCGATTGCGTTTTGGCTTTCTTCTACCCAGTTTTGGGATGGTGAGAGCGCAGGTTTTTCGAGGCGGCAGGTGAAGCGGAAAGTGTGTCCCGTTCTCAGAGCAAATTCCGGGTCTCATTTTCCGCTGAGCCCACCATCAGGAAAATGAATCCCATTCCGAGCTTAGATTCCGGGATGCGCTTTCCGCTTGAGCTGCCATTGGGAAAGCATGTCCCACTCTACGGCGGGATTCCGGGTCGCAGTTTCCGCTTGAGGCGCCATCCGGAAACTACGTCCCAGTCTGAGCGCGGATTCCGGGACACGCTTTCCGCCTGGGCCGCCATTGGGAAAGCGCGTCCCGGTCTGCGTTGCCAAGGCGTTTTCTTTACGCTCGCGCCCTGCATAGAGTTCGATTCTCCGCGGGTAGAGATGACGTTGGCGCGGGGGCATTGTCGGCTGTCATCCGATCGACATCGCATCTGTTTTGGGCTGAGGCATTGCGCGGAGAATCCGCGTATTTACTTCGCAAATACGCACCGGCTTCGGCCGCCTACCGGCGTCCTCGCCCGCGGGCTAAAAACGCTTACGCGTTTTCTTTACGCCCGCGCCCTGCACAGAGTTCGATTCTCCGCGGTACGGACTAGAAATAAAAAGACAGGCAGATACGAATATCTACCTGTCTGTTGCTTATGGTGGAGGCGCGGAGAATCGAACTCCGGTCCACGAAAGCCCCCTGATTGGCATCTCCAAGCTCAGTCGCTGGTTTAGTCTCGGACGCTTTGCGCGCAGCGACACGCTCGCGGCGTCCTAACCGGTTCGGTCTTAGCCTGCGCCATACCGATTACGTGCGCAGGAGCATTCCCCTAACATGACGTCGCGCCGGTGTCGGGGAAATCACCGGGTTGACGCGCCGCTATAAACTAAGCAGCGAGAGCCATAGGCTCAAAAGAAGAGTTGTTGTCAATTCAATTTGACGGTACCCCTGTTTAACGAGGCGAGGAGACCTCGGCTTGCTTCCTCTCTCAGAGCTATCGTGTCGAAACCAGTCGCCCCCGAATGTCGGGAAAGTCTGGATGGCATTGGGCACGAGCACCCAACACCCGTCGACTTTTCAAGGAACATGCGGGGCGAGCCCCGCTTGTGGAGTGTTATCTTACCACGTTCTGAAAGCGGACAGCTGTTCTATGCACGAGCTGTGAAGACCCCAATGTGCGCCGCACTTCGCACTTTTGCTACCGATCGCGTCACGTATATTTTCGCCAAGCAAAATTGACCCGTCGAAAGGACCGCCATGGATACCAAGCAGCAACTCGTCAATGCCCTCGCAGGCCTGGGCTCAACCATTACCGAAGCTATGGATGTCATCGAAGGCTTTGTCCCCTGCGGACATCCCGCCCTCACGGTATCGAACGCACTCGTCGCGCTGGACGCCGACGATGATGCAGCTCTCGCCCAGCAGCTTGAGACCGTCGAGGGCTTTATCGACCACGTGAGTGAGAACCGCGGCGTGGCCGCCTACCACGGCATCGAGGTAGAGCTCGCAGGTCCCAAGGCCGATCTGCTCGCAGCAATCCGCGAGGTAGGTACCCTTATGCAGACTGCAGGCGTCAAGAACACCCAGGTCAACGAGTGGGTCTACCGCAGTCTGGCAGCACTCGACAGCTCAGACGAAAAGGCAGCCGAGCAGCTCGCAGAAAGTCCCACCATTAAGGCCGAGCTTTTGTAAATAGCAGACGCGAGTCCCTTGGCGCATCGTCGTCCAAGAGGCCCGCAAACAGTTCGCGTCAGCCGATAGCCGCGCCGCCGCGTTCGGCCAAAGCAAGAATCGACATCATTTGGCGCGGGGTCTTCGCTGCAAGATCGGCATGTTCGAGCAGCTTGTGATCGTTGGTCACTAAGTAATCGACCTGTGCGCGCTTGCACGCGGCGAGCACCAAGTTGTCCTCGTAATCGCGATGGAGCGTCAGATATTTGTCGGCTAGCCACAGATCGGATGCGTCTGCACCCACGGCCGTAGCGTTTTCGGTCATGTTCCGAACAAACGCCAACGCCGCATCGCCAATTGCACGGGCAGATGCCTCGTCGAGCGCTCCCCCGCTGGCAAGAACGCTACGCTTCAGCTCGTGTTGGACAACGTACAGCACGTCCTTGGCGATATGCACCGGAAAGAACAGCAATGCCCCCGTCTCCGCCGCCTGCCCAATAAACGCACGCGCGGCAAGCGACTCGGCATGGTCGACGCAAAACGAATCAACCCATACGTTGGCGTCCACCATTATTTTGAGGGGAGCCCCGCTCACAGGATCATCCCCTTTTGGCGATAGCGCTCGTCCATGGCTTCGGAATAGATTGTGTCCCAACCGCGATCGTCGGATACGGGCGACGTAGCGATGCCCAAATCTGCATAAAGCCGGTCTGCCGCTGCCCACGACGCGGCGAACGGAGTATCGGGCGCGACGGTCTGCTGCCGGTCGTCGACGGCCGCAAGCACTTCCTCGCACTGCCCGCCACCCTGCGCGACCTTGGCCACGACCTTTTTGATGAGCTCGGGCAGCGAGACGCCCGAAAGCCGCAGCGCTTCCTCGGCGCGCTCTTTAACCGAGCGATCTACGCGAACATTCACCTGTGCCATGCTGCCAACGGTAGCCATCTCAACCTCACCTTCAGCATTTACTAGCATTGCTAGCACGAGCATATATCCGAGCTAACATATCGTCAAACAAAAGAAGGCCTGCACCCTGACGGCTGCGGTGCCGCCCGAATGCAGGCCATATACTCAATCGAAAACGCTAACGCAGGTACGCCTTTGCGTTGCCCAGGCTGTAGGCGATCGTTGAGCCGTTGTGCAGCAGTGACGACGTCTGCGGAGTGATCATGCCGGTAATACCCAATGCCAACAGCGCCGAGTTGGTGAGCATCACCTTGGAATACGAACTCGACAGACGGTCGATAAGCCCCTGACTCATGCGGCGCAGGCGCACGATTGCGGCCAGATCTGTATCGGTCAGGATGATATCGGCGACCTCCTTGGCGATGTCGCTTCCACCGCCCATGGCCAGACCCACATCGGCCAGACCCAGCGCCGGTGAGTCGTTGACGCCGTCGCCCACCATGGCAACGTGGCGCCCCTCGCCCTTAATGCGCTCCACATACGCGTACTTGTCCTCGGGCAGCAGCTCGGCCTTAAACTCGTCGACACCTGCCTCGCGAGCAATGCGCTCGGCCGTGCGCTCCGAGTCGCCCGTGAGCATGACCACGTGCTTAACGCCCAACGCGTGCAAGTCGGCGATGGCCTCGCGGACCCCGGGCTTAAGCGGGTCCTCGATACCAAGCACGCCCACAACGGTGCCGTCGACCGCCAGATACAGCGGCGACAGGCCCTGCATCTGGGACTCGATGCGCTCCTTTATGTCGGACTCGAGCTGCGCGCCCTCATCCTCAAACACAAAGTGTGCCGAGCCGATAATCGCGCGACGTCCTTCGATGGACGAAGCGATGCCGTGTGCCACGATGTACTCGACGGCAGCATGGCGCTCGCGGTGCTCGAGCCCGCGCTCGCGGGCGGCGTTGACCACGGCACGCGCCACCGGATGCGGGAAATGCTCCTCCAAGCAAGCGGAAAGGCGCAGGACCTCATCCTCGCTCCAGCCATCGGTGGTGAGCACGCAGGCAAGACGCGGCTGTGCCTCGGTGAGCGTGCCGGTCTTATCAAACACAATGGTGTCGGCCTTGGCAAACGACTCAAAGTACTTCGCACCCTTGACCATGACGCCCATCTTGGCAGCATCGCTCATGGCAGTCATGACGGCGACGGAACCCGTGAGTTTGAGTGCGCACGAGTAGTCGACCATCAGCGCCGCTGAGGTCTTGATGAGGCTGCGCGTGGTGAGCGCAACCAGGCCCGCGAGCAGGAAGTTCCATGGGACGATCTTGTTGGCGAGGTCCTCCATGTGCGACTGACCCTCGGACTTGAGCGAGTCGGCCGTCTGCACGAGCGAGACGATCGAGCGGAGCTTGGTCTGAGCCGTGTTGGCGCGCACACGCACCAAGATGCTGCCATCTTCCACAACGGTGCCGGCGAACACGTCGTCGCCCACGCTGCGCTCGACGGCCAGCGGTTCGCCGGTCAGGGTCGCCTGGTTGACCATAGCGCTCCCCTGCTCGACCACGCCGTCGATACAGATAGACATGCCGGTGCGCACGGCGACCAAATCGCCGGGTTCAAGCTCGGTGGCGGCAACGCTTACCTCGGTGTCGCCGACGACCTTTTGCGCCTTGTCGGGCACATCGAGCAGCGAGTTGATGAGTTCGTTTTCGCTCATGGCGCGGGTGTAGTCCTCGAGCAGCTCACCCACGTTGAGCAGGAACATCGTCTGGCCCGCGGTGTCGACATCACGTTTGACGAACGAAATGCCGATGGCCGAAGCGTCAAGCACAGGAACGGTTAGGCGCGGCTGCGCCAGCTCATGAAGGGCAGCGCGCAAAAATGCCATGTAACCGGCCACGACAAACACCGCACGCAGAGGCGTCGGCAAGAACCAGCGGCGCGCGTAGTGGGCGCCGATAAGTGTGGCAAGATCCATGACGAGCTTGTGCTTGCGTGGCTCAAGCTGCATCACATAACCCGTCTTTGCGTCGGCAATGGCCTGGGCATCGAGCGCACACAAAGCGTCGAGCACGCCCGCACGACACTGCTCATCATATTCGAGCGCCATCTGGCCAATACGGCCGTAAACGCGCACCTTGTGCACGCCGTCGATGTCGCCGCTGAGCTTAAGAAGCGCATCGAGATCACTCTCTGGCACAGGACCCGCCAACTGAAGGCGGGTCCTGCCGGGGATCTCGCTAATAATCGAGAATCTCATAGCTTGTGCCTGGGAGCGTTACTCGGCTGCCTCGTCAGCAGCGGCCTCGCTCTGGGTGATGTAGGCAGCCTCGGCAACCATGTCATCGACATTGGCCTTGGCCTGCTCGACCATGTCCTGGTAGCAGTTCTTGACGCGCATACCGCACGCGATGCCCTGCACGCAGGCATTCTTGACCGGAGCGCTGGTAAGCAGCTTGATGCCGGCCGTGCCAAGCAGAAAACCGCCACCGACAAGCAGGGTATTGAACGTCGACTTCTTCATGTTGTTTCTCCCTTTTGCCGCATTGGACGCGGCACGGTGCCTCAGCACCCGAGTAAACAAGTTTGCTCGAGCACACTTTTGGAAAATAGTTTAGTTTATCTAACTATTAAGTTCAACAATGGTTAACTTTTTGGAAACTATGGGGGTGAACTCAATATGACAAAGGGACTGCCCCTTTGTCATATTCCTACAGCTGCCAGTCCGCCGCCTCCTTTTGCAGCGCAACCATGCGGGCGAATTCTCCACCTGCCGCCTTGAGCTGCGCCGGGGTGCCCTGTTCGGCAACCACTCCATTCTTGAGCACAACGATTTTGTCGGCATTTTCCACCGTACGCATACGGTGGGCAATAACGATAACCGTCTTACCTGCAAGCAGACGGGAGAGTGCCTGCTGTACCACGGTCTCGTTCTCCACATCCAAGCTTGCCGTCGCCTCGTCCAACAGCACGATGGGTGCGTCTTTGAGCAGCGCGCGGGCGATGGAGATGCGCTGGCGCTCGCCACCGGACAGCTTGGAGCCGTTCTCGCCGATCATGGTGTCGTAGCCCTGCGGCATGCGGCACACAAACTCGTCGCAGTTGGCGGCACGCGCGGCCGCAAGCACTTCCTCATCGGTGGCATCACGACGCCCGAGGCGGATGTTTCCCATCACCGTGTCGTCAAAGAGCAGCACGTCTTGGAACACGATAGCGTAGTCGCGCAGGAGTACCTCGGGATCGACGCCCGCAACATCCACACCGCCCACGGTAACCTTGCCCGCAGTGGCATCCCAAAAGCGCGCGGCCAGGCGGCTCACCGTAGACTTACCGGAACCCGAAGGACCGACCAGCGCCGTAACTTCGCCTTCCTTGGCGGTAAAGCTCACATCGGTAAGAACTTTCTCGCCGGCGCGGCCGTCCTCGCCCGCACCATAGCCAAATGCCACGTGATCGAACACCACATCGTGACCCGCGGGCTCAAATTTCTCGCTGCCCCGCGCCACAGGCTCTTCCATGATGGAACGCATGCGCTTGGCAGACGACTCGGCGGCAAACAGCTCGGACATTAACATTAACGCCTGGTCAAAGGGCGCATAGATACGGCTCACCATAAGCAAGAAGGCAAACATCACCAAATAGTCGACCCGCCCCGAGGCAACCATCGCGGCACCCGTTACCAGCGTGGAAGCGACCCCCAGACGCAAAATGACAAAGGCAGAGTTGACCAAAAGCCCGTTAACGAGTTCTCCCTTAGTGGTCTCGCGCTCCTCGTCATCGATCACGGCACCGAGTCCCTCAAGATAATAGGCCTCCTGGTTGGTAGCGCGGATCTCGCGCACACAATCGAGCGTCTCCTGGATCGCCTCGGTGACTTTGACCTTCTCGGCGCGAACACGGTCGAACACCGGGACCATGGGGCCGCGCGTCAAATACAGCACGGCAAAGGCCACGGGAACGCTCCAGAACGCCGTGATCGCCAACTGCCAGCAAAAGAACAGCGATGCTGCGAACACAATAGCGCTTGCGATAATGGCGCCCCAAAGCTCTCCCAACACGTGGCTGTAGGCATGTTCCATGGTCTGGACATCGCCCATGATGGTCTCGGTTAAATCGGCCAGATCACGACGACCGAAAAACGACAGCGGCAGTTTGCGCAAGCGTTCGGCGATCTCCATACGCTGCTTGCCGCACTCCTCGTAAAAGATGCAGTAGGTGTAGTAATACTGTTGCCAGTTAGAGGCAAAGAGCAACACGAAAAAGACCAGGAGGCCGCCCACGATCGGCAGGGCATCCGGCAGGTCAGCGCCAGTGGCGAGATGTTCGACAAAACCGGCCATGACCAGGAATAAAAAGCCCATGCCGGCCATGGTAATAAGATTGGTGAGCGTGGTCCAGAAAATGCCGCGCTTTACGCCGGCGACGCCTTTATCGGATAGGAAATACTTCTTTTGGAATGAGGCGAACATTTAGGCCTCGCCTCCCTTCGTGACGGCGGCATCCGCGGTCGCTGCAGTGATTTTCCAGCTCGCGGCCTGTTCGTATTCGGCCCACATCTTGGCATACAAACCCTCTTGGGACAGCAACTCGGCATGAGTACCCGACTCCTGCACCCTGCCCTGGTTGAGCACCACGATTTGATCTGCGCCCACTACAGTCGAGAGTCGATGAGCAATCATAATGACCGTGCGACCCGCCGCCAGCTTGCTAAAGGCGCGCTGGATGAGCGCCTCGTTCTCGGGGTCGGCAAACGCCGTGGCCTCATCGAGCACCACGATAGGCGCGTCTTTAAGGATCGCGCGGGCGAGCGCCACGCGCTGGACCTCGCCGCCCGAAAGATATGCTCCGCCGGCACCGAGCATGGTATTGATGCCCTGCGGGAGCTTGGCCACAATGTCGTCGCACTGAGCTGCGGAGAGGGCCGCACGCACTTCGTCGTCAGTGGCCGTAGGCTTGGAGGCGCGCACATTATCGGCAAGTGTTTGCCGGAACAGCTGGTTAGTCTGGAACACGAAAGCGACCTGGTCCATAAGCTCGTGCGGATCCATATCGCAAACGTCCACACCGCCTACAAGCACTCGGCCCGAAGAGACATCCCAAAAACGAGGAATCAGGCTTGCGCAGGTTGACTTGCCGCCGCCCGAAGGACCCACTAGGGCGAGGGTGCTACCAGCGGGAACACTGAAACTTACATGGCTAACGGCAGGTGCTTCGGCACCCTCGTACGTAAAGCTTACGTCCTCAAATCGCACTTCGCCGCCGGCAGGGTGCTTGAGTTGGGCGGGCACGGAGAGCTGCTTGGAATCCATGATACTTCGAATACGAGCCAGCGAATCGGCACTCATCTGAGAGGCCTCGCCCACAAACATGAGCTTGGTCAGGGCCGTCGGTACCACGGCCGAAAATATCGCGTAAAACGTGAAGTTGGCCATAAAATGTGCGAAGTCCGTCTCGCCCGGCGCCAACAGCAACGCCACGGGCAACAGGAATGCCACAAGACCATTGAGCGCGGTAAGGTTGAGTACCTGCGGACCTCGGCAGAACGTGCCCGCATAGTTTTGTGCCATGTCGGCGTATTCGGCGATCGCATCGTGGAAAGCCTTAAAGGAGTAGACCGTCTGCTGAAACACCTTGACCACGGGAATACCGCGTACGTATTCGGTGCCGGTCTTGTTCATCTTGACCAGCGCTCCCATGTAGGCCTTCATGAACTCGGCGCCTTTGCCGCTCATCATGGTGGCCATGGCGCCAAACGAAATGGCCACCGAGATGAGGCATGCCGCGCCCAAGCGCCAATCGAGGGCGAAAAGCAATACGAGCAGGCCCACGACCATGGCGGCGGCGCCTGCGATATCGGGCAGCATGTGTGCGAGCAAAGTCTCGGTGGAGGCGGCACATCCGTCTACAACACGACGCAGCTCACCGGTGGCGTGCGTGTCAAAGTAGCCAAGCGGCAGCTTAAGCAGGTGCTCGCTCGTAGTCTTGCGGATATTGGACGCACAGCGAAACGCGGACAGATGCGTGCACATGAGCCCCACGAAATAAGCTACGATGCTTGCCAGGGCAAAACCCACGGCCCACCAGCCATACATCGCGATGTCGCAGGCTTCGCTCCAGTTAGGCGCCACGGCGATCAGATCGCGCGCGACAAGCCAAATGCACACGTACGGGCCAAAGCTCAGCAGCTGCGAGAGCGCCGAGAGCGCCATGCCCAAATACGTTAGGAATTTGCGGTCACCGGCATACGCGAGCAACTCGCCGATGCCTCCACCTTCCCTTTTTGATCCCTTTGCCATGAGATTCCTTTCTAACGGCTTGAGAGTTAACCGTTCTCAACTTATCATTGATATGTTAGCCAAGGCACACAATCGAGCCAGGCGTGGACGTTTTCGCAAAGGAAGGGGACGCTTTTGAAAATGCATCGGGCTGCGACCGACATAACTGAGCTCTACGCACCACAGTTTGAGCAGTTTGGCCTGGAGCTTTCCGGCAAGGGCGCTGTCTTTACCGGCGAGGTGGCAAACGATCGGGCGCACGGACGCGCATGGATCATGCCTCTCTCCCCTGCCTGCATTGTCATGGAGCATTTCATCACCCCGACGCACGATATGTACCTGGCCGAATACACACCCGAGCCGTACGCCTGCGTGAGCGAAGTCAGCGCGCCCACACTTACATGCATGCCCGAGACTGGCATAACGCCCGCGAACCTCAAACCATCGCATGGACCGTGGCCAAACAATGCCGTTTGCAGCTTTATCCAAGATAGCTGTGGCGAGGAATTAAGCCCGCTGTTTGCGGGGGAACTTTATCACTCGCGCTCGGTGCTCTTTTTGCCTGGATATTTTGACGAACTGGAGCACCGCTATCCCACCGAGTTCGCGGGAATCTTTGAGGCGTTTGCCGAGCCATGGCACGAGGAAGCGACGTCTGCCATCTATCACACGCTGCGCCGGATTAACGAGGACCGTGCCCAAACCGTAGGCGGACACGTCTATATGCAGGGCATCGTGGAGATCATGGTCGCGGAGCTCGCCTGTTCGCGCGCGGCCCACAAGCAGGCGCGGCAGGCGGCAGACACACGCGTCAGCATAACCATGGCCGAAGAAGCAACGGCAATGATTGAGCGCACGCTCGACAAAGGCAGACATGTGGGTATCAACGAGGTGGCCGAGAGGCTCTACACAAGCCGCTCCAAACTATGCGCCACCTTTAAGGCCCAAACCGGCGAGTCCCTGGGCGCCTACATTCGCAGACGCCGTATGGAGCGAGCGCAGGACCTTTTGGCAGATAGCGCGCTCACGATAGCGCAGGTGGCAGAGCGTCTAGGCTACCCTCAGCAGGCCGCCTTCGCCCAAGCCTTCAAGCAATACACCGGCATGACACCCACGGCTTGGCGAAGCAAGCATCGCTAAGGCCCAAGCTCCCTGGCCGTAACGGAGCGATTAATTAGCCGCCGCCCGTCAGCTCACCCGGGATCTAAACGTCAAGATGCGCACAATCAAGCGCCTTTTTGATAAGAGGGACAGATCGATCAGCCAAATACAACGGAATGTTGAGCACCCCGTCGTCGAGCTTTAGGTTCTTAAGTGAGTAGCGGACCCTCAATGGAGTCGTCTCCGCATGCTTGTCGGCATAGTACTTAAGGCTCTTGGAATGAACGACCTCTCCCGATTTGACCTCGACGGGAACGATTTCGTTTCCGACCTGAATCAAAAAATCGACTTCGTGCTTCGGCTTCTCGTTTGTCCAATAACGCGGAGCAGCATCTAACTGTGAAAGTAATGCCTGAAGCACATAGTTCTCGGCGAACGAACCTTTGAACTCCGAAAATAGCGCATCCGAGATGGCAAAAGCGGACGCATCCAGCCTTGCCATGCGGCGCAGCAAGCCGACATCAAGACAGTAGACTTTAAATGCCTTGAGGTCATCGTACGCAGAGAGCGGCACACCACCGGCAGCATTAAGGCGAACCGCCGTGATGAGCCCAGCATCGGCAAGCCATTCCAGAGCATCCTCGTATTCTCGAGCACGAGCCCCCTCGCGCACCGCACCCCAAACGAACTTTTTGTTCTCGCGCGCCAACTGAGCTGGAATCGAGTTCCATATTTGCGAAAGCTTGGCGAACTGCGCACGGCCACCATGCTTGGCAAAATCGCGCTCGTAGGAATCCAAGAGATCAGACAACACCTTATCGACCTGAACGATATCGCCCGTCTCCACCCACCGGCCAAGAGCCTCTGGCATGCCGCCGCATGCAAAATAACGACGAAGATGCTCGACGAGACGGACATGGAAGAAATCGGGCACTGTCTCGATCTGATCCAGGCCGCCAAGGTATTCGTCGTAGTTTGCAGCGCCCTCGGCTTTCAGAAACTCGGAAAAGCTCATGGGGCGCATCTCCATGAACTCGACCTTTCCCACCGGAAAAGCGCTGGTCTCACGGGACAAGCGAACGCCCAACAAAGACCCTGCGCATGCGACGTGATACTCGGGGGCCTCGTCACAGAAGTATTTAAGGGCGCCGACTGCAGAAGGACAATCCTGGATCTCATCAATAATAAGCAGCGTTTCGCCGGGCTCGATAGGCTGTCCAAGTGCCAGGGAAAGATTTGAGATGATCCGTCGAGGATCGCGCGTACCTTCGAAAAACTGAGCGTACTCGCTCTGTACCCCAGGTGACGGCTCCTCGAGCGTCAGATACACAAAATTGCGGTACGAGGTTCGACCGAACTCCTTAAGCGCCCACGTCTTTCCAACCTGGCGCGCCCCCTTAAGGATAAGCGGCTTACGATATTCTGACGCTTTCCAAGCGTTAAGCTTGGCAATGATATCTCGCTGCATGGCCGAACCTCCCGCAAAGAATCTTCCGTAAACGTGATATTTCCCACATTTTACCCTAGGTAAAACGTGACATTTATCACATTTACGGAAGTTTTAAGCTCATTTCGCCACACTTTCATCACATTCAAAAGGCGGAGGCGCATTTTGCGCCTCCGTCACCATCTTTCCTATCAGCCCGCCTGACCCGAACGGCCGAGTCGTCACGGAACCGAGGGGCCGGGCGCAGGGCCTTGCCTCTCAATGAGTTCCGCACGAACAGGAGGCGCCAGTGGCGCCTCCGTCGTGAGTCAGGACTGTCCGAAATTGAGAGGCAAGGCCCTGCGCCCGGCCCCTCGGTTCCCGCTTACGAGAGCGACGTTCTCAGCAACTCGTTGAAGAGCTTCGGGTTGCCCTTGCCGCGGCTCGCCTTCATGCACTGGCCCACCAAAAAGCCGATGACCTTCTGGTTGCCGTCACGATACTGCTGCGCCTGCTCGGCACAGTTTGCCAGCACCTCGTCCACAATCGGCTGCAGCGCACCGGCATCGCTCACCTGACGCATACCACGCTCGTCGACGATCTTGTTGGGGTCGTCGCCGGTCTGGGCCATGGCCTCAAAGACCTCGTGCGCCTGGTTGGAGCTGATAGCATCGGTCGCCAGCAGCTTAGCCAGCGCCGCAACCTGAGCCGGCGCGATACCGGACTCGGTCAGCGACACGCCCGCGCCCTTAAGATAGGCGATCATCTCGTTCACCAGCAAGTTTGCAACCGTCTGGGCCTCCTTGCCAGCCATACCGGCAGCGGCGGCCTCAAAAAACTCGGCAAACTCGGGGTCGCCGGCAATCTGCTCGGCGTCGGCCGCCTTAATGCCAAAGTCGGCCTCAAAACGGACGCGCTTGGCATCGGGCAGCTCGGGGATCTCGCCACGGCAGCGGTCGATGAACTCGTCGTCCAGATCGAACGGCGCCAGATCGGGGTCGGGGAACAGACGATAGTCGTCTGCCGTTTCCTTCACACGCATGACCACGGTGCGCTTGCGACTGGGCTCCCAGTGGCGGGTCTCCTGATAGATGATGCCGCCCTCCTCGAGCACCTCGGCCTGGCGGCAGATCTCGTAGGCAAGGCCATCGTGCAGGCTCTTAAACGAGTTGAGGTTCTTGAGCTCGGTCTTGGTGCCCAGCTTGGTCTCGCCGCGGCGGCGCAGCGACACGTTGCCGTCGCAGCGCATGGAGCCCTTCTCCATGGAGCAGTCCGAAATGCCCAGCGTCACAAAGATGCGACGGAGCTTTTCCATAAACAGGCGAGCCTCCTCGGGCGTGCGCAAGTCGGGCTCAGTCACGAGCTCAATCAAAGGCGTGCCGCAGCGGTTGTAGTCGACGAGCGACTCAGCCGCGGCGGTAATGCGGCCCTCGGCGCCGCCCACATGGACCATCTTGGCGGCGTCCTCCTCCATGTGAATGCGCAGGATGCGGATGGGCACCGTGTAGGAACCGTCCTCGCGACGCTCAGGCATCTGCAAGTTGGACGCATCGTAGCTGGCCAGGTGGCCGGCGCGCTGGTTGCCCTCGCGCATGGTCGACGTCATGGACGTGGACAGGCCCTCGGCGTTGGCCGAGGCGCTCGCCAGACTCTGCGCCTCGGCCTCACCAAACGCGCAGTCGGGGCGCTCGGCGGCACCGCGACCTGTCACGTCAAGATCCAGGTGACCGTACATGGCAAAGGCGACCGGACCCTGCGTGGTCTGGAAGTTCTTGGCCATGTCGGGATAAAAGTAGTGCTTGCGGTAGAACATCGAGTGGCGCTGGATCTCGCAGCTGGTGGCGAGACCGGCCTTGACGATGCTCTCGATGGCGCGCTTGTTGGGCACCGGCAGGGCGCCGGGCAGGCCCAGACACACCGGGCACACGTTGGCGTTGGGCTCGTCATCGTGGCTGAGCTTGCAGTTGCAGAACATCTTGGTATCGAGTGCGGTGAGCTCGGTGTGGATCTCCAGGCCGATCACGGCCTCCCAATCCTGCAGGACCTCGGAAAGCTCCTTCATTACAGCTCGCCTCCCTTCCCGGCAAAATCGGGCGCGACGGAAAGCGCGGGCGCACCCGTGGCGGCATCGGCAAAGCCGCGCTCCAGGGCGCGGGCAAACGTGAGCAGCTGACGGTCCTTAAAGGCCGGACCAACCAGCTGGGCAGAAACGGGCAACTGAGTATCCTCGCCCAAGCCCAGCGGCACTGAGATACCACCGTTGCCGCAGATGTTGAGCGAGATGGTGTACAGATCGGAGAGGTACATCTGCGTGGGGTCGCTGATCTCGCCAAACTTAAAGGCCGTGCGCGGCGAGGCGGGCATGAGGATGGTGTCCACCTTGGCATACGCGGCGTCGTAGTCCTGCGTGATGAGCGTGCGGGCCTTTTGCGCAGCGTAGTAGTACTTGTCGTACACGCCCGAGCTCAGCAGGTAGGCGCCGAGCATCTGACGGCGCTTGGCCTCGGCACCAAAGCCGTGGGCACGCGAAAGCGAGCTCTGGTCGGACAAGTTGGCGCAGCCCTCCTCCTGATAGCCGTAGCGAATGCCGTCGAAACGTGCCAGGTTGGAGAACGCCTCGGCCGGGCCGATGACGTAGTAAGCGGCGATGGCGGCGTCCAGGTGCGGCAGGTCGACCTCGACCAGCTCGGCGCCCTGGTTCTGCAGCTCCTGGGCGGCGCGCTGAACAGCGGCCTTGACCTCGGGCGTCAGGCCCTCGGCCTCCATAAACGCGGGGATGATGCCCACGCGCTTGCCCTCGATGCTGTCGTTGAGGTGCTCGGTAAAGTCGACGGCGCAATCCTGGCTGGTGCAGTCGTACGGATCGTGGCCCGCACCGGTAAGCGCGTTCATGGCCAGCGCGACATCCTCGACCGTGCGGCCAAAGGGGCCCACCTGGTCGAGCGACGAGCCAAAGGCAACCACGCCGTAACGGCTCACGGCGCCATACGTGGGCTTAAAGCCCACCACGCCGCACAGCGACGCCGGCTGGCGGATGGAGCCGCCGGTGTCCGAGCCCAGCGAGAGCGCGACCTCGCCCGCGGCGACGGCGGCAGCGGAGCCGCCCGAGGAGCCGCCGGGCACGCGCTCGGTATCCCAGGGGTTGTTGGTGCGATGGAACGCCGAGCTCTCGGTAGAGCTGCCAAAGGCGAACTCGTCCATGTTGGCCTTGCCCATGGGCAGGCAGCCGGCATCGAGCATGCGCTGGACGCAGGTAGCGGTGTAGACGCTCTGATAGTTCTCGAGCATGCGGGAAGCGCAGGTGGTGCGCGTGCCCACGAGGTTCATGTTGTCCTTAATGGCCAGCGGCACGCCCGCGAGCGGGGGCAGCGGCTTGCCTGCGGCACGGTCGGCATCCACGCGCGCGGCGGCCTCGAGCGCGAGCTCGGGCGACACCTGCAGGAATGCCTGAACCCCGCCCTCGCGCGCCTCGATGGCAGCAAGGGAGGCCTGGGCCACCTCGGTGGCGGTAAAGTCGCCGGCGGCAACGCCCGCGGCGATCTGGGCGGCGGTAAGGGAATCGAAGCTCTGCGCCATTACTCGCTCTCCCCCTCTCCCAAAATGGACGGCACGCGGAAGTAGCGGTCGCGCGCGCTGCCGGCGTTTTCGAGCGCGACGTCGAGCGACAGGTCGCGCTCGGGCTCGCGTAGGTCATCGCCCATCACGTTGGACAGGCTTCCGATGGGATGGAACGTGGGTTCCACGTCGGGCAAGTCATATTGCAAGACGGGCTCGAGCATCTGGACGGCGTCGTTCAGGTAGGACGTCATCTGGGTGAGCTCGTCATCGGTCAGTGCGATCTTTGCGTACTCGGCGATGCCGCGCACGTCTTTCTCGCTGAGTGCCATAGGCGCTCCCTTCCGCATAACAGTTAAACCGCTCTAGTATACAGGGCAACGCCGCTCGGAGCAGGTGCTTTACCTAAATGCAGCGAAAACGTAACGAGGGCGGCGGCTGGCAGGCGGCGGGCTGGCGGTTCTGAAGCGAAAACCGCATCGTCCACAGCGAAGACCGTCTCGCCCACAGCGAAAACCATCACAACATTCGACGCTTTTCGCCAAAAACGCGATTTTCATCGAATGTTGTGATGGTTTGAAAGCCCCGACCACCACAAAGGTGCCTGCCCCCATTGTGGTGGTTCCGAACGATGTCTTATGCCGAGACCTTAGCCTTGCGGCGTTTACGGACCGCATGGATCACGATGTCCAGCAGCAACAGCACAATGGCCACGACCACGATAAGCACGGCGAACTCGCGCTTGCCCCAGTGGCGGCCGGCCAGCGACTTTTGCTTGTCGACGTCCTTCTTGTTGTACTTGGTGCGCACGCAATGCACCAACAGGCGATGGTCGTTCACGCCGTAGGGCGTGCAGGTGACGAGCGTCACCTTGTCGGCACCGGGCTCGATGGTCAGCGACTCCATCTCCTCGGGCAGCACCACCTCGGAGTCCACCATCTTGTAGGCGAGCGTCTTATTCATGGTGTGCAGCAGCACCAGGTCGCCGGGCTCCAGCGAATGGATGTCGTCGAACATACTCAGGTTGCGCATGCCCGAGTGCGCGGTGAGCACGCAATGCGTCGAGGTGCCACCCACCGGCAGGCTCGTGCCCTCCAGGTGGCCGACGCCCGCCATGAGGACTTCTTCGCTCGTGCCGTGGTAGATGGGCATACTCACATCGATGGAGGGGATCTCGACCCAGCTCATCATGGGGTCGCGGTCAAAGATGAGCTGCTGGGCGTAGGGCTCGATCTGGTCGGCGGGAAGCTCGGTGGCCTCGCCCGCCAGCTGCTCGTTATAGGAGCGCGCCTGGAGCAGGATGCGCTCACGCTCCTCTTCAGACAGCGCATCCACGGTGCTGGACACGGTGCTGATCTGGTTGAACACGCCCGAGGCCTCGAGCCGGTCCAAGATCCACGGCCAGGTCATAAGGCCCACGCCAATAAGGATGATGACGATGGTGATGAGCCGGTCGGCCCAGCGCGGCAGCCGCTTGCGGCGGCGCTTGGGTTTGGGCTGAGGGCTTGAGCCGCCGTTGTCCGCGGCGTTATTGCTCTTCATATGTTTGGCGCCCTGCACCATCGCCAGTCACTCCTCTACAACTCAAGTTGTCTAAACAAATAATAGCCGATTAGCGAGCCCCGCGCCGGATAACGCAGCCAGATTGCACCGTCCGGGCCACGTAACCCCACTCAACCAATCAAGCCATATGTTGCTTTCATCGTCTCGAGCAACTGCACCATCGTTGCGCCCGCAACCCCAATCTGTTTCAGATTGACGTCGCCCACCTCGCAATCTTTAACAAACGCAAGCATATCGTCCTTCAGTTCTCCGCGCAGGTCGACGCCTTCCGACTCGCCAAGCAGCTGAGCAAGCCTCAGCGCATCGCGTTTATGCTTTTTTACCTTCCTCGAATCAACGTTCTCCCCCGCTTCCCTTCTAGCTTTTAGGTCGAGATACGCCTTCGCTTTGAACGGGACAATGTATTCCGTGCCCAAGACCGAAACGCCGCCTACGGTCCGAATTCCCTGAAGGAACAAGCTGTAGTAAGCATCGTCCAACAAAATTGCCGAAAGACTGCTTATGTTTTCATCAACGTGAATTGGCGCCACATCAATCCCCTCACGACCCTTTAGAAAGTCGGGGCACTTCGCGAAGAGCTCGATCATATGGGGGTAACCCGGCCTCTTTGGCTCTGTAAACCGATAAAAACATGAGCCTTTACCTTCGCCCCAGCCGCAGCGGTAGCCGCCATCACGCACCAAAGTCCATATGGCTTCTGCCGTCTGAGGCAACCGGTCATCGGCGACAATTACCACATCAAAATCGTGAGTCGCCCTGAATGAAAGCCCCGCCTCCGCGAGCAAAATGTCGCATGCCGTGCCGCCGATAAGGGCATACGATCCTGCAGCTTCTTGCATATGCTGCTGAAATTCTTGGAGACCTTCTACAGCGCTTCTCGCCATGGATATTCCTTTCCAAACATGCGATCGACTTCGAGCTGAATTCGCTCATCGTCGATCGCCGCCAAAGATAGCGCAAGCGAAATGTCATCGACGCGGGAGGAGTCGGCAAACACGGGCGCATAGCGCCACACTTGGATCATCGCCGTTTCGTTATCCGACAATTCCCCATCTGCGACTTCAAGGCCACGCAGTTCACGCCATACGCTTCTTAAGACCGCCTTTTGATCCATGCCCGGAGCCGCGAGCATCGAACGCGCAGCGAGCGCTGTCTCCCCAGCGTCAGCGAGACAGTCGATCTGTGGTGCCCTCCTTGCAAAAAAGACCTTCGAGACAGGCGAGAAGAGCTCTGCCATGTGCTCACTGAGCAGAAGATCCACGGCCACGGGAAACACAATGACACGTCGTTCGCGCCGTTCGCGCTTTGCGAGCCCCCTGTCTACAAGCTCGGTTATGGCCTCACTCGCGCGGCTTGCCGAAATCCCAAGCGCACGACAAAGGTCATCGGAATGATATGACTCCTGCCCTGCCCCCCAGATTGCGGCAGCCTGCGCGTTGGGTGACATCTTGGTCGCGCGATTATGAAATCTAGTGCCGCCCCTCTCCGTGCAGGCCGCGCCCATAAATGGAAGAAAGGCCTGTCTACCAGAGCAAACAAAGGGGATTCCTTGTGCGACCAATGCCTTGCGTTGGCGCGCATCGGCATCAGGAAACGAAACGACGACAGGAGCCTCCGCACGCAAGGCTAACTGGCTATAGACTCTCTTAGCCTCGGGAAGTCCTACGCCAGCAGGCAAACTTGCAAGCAAAAAAGAAAAACCATTTGCGTCAACGGCGCGGACCTCAATCGACCGTAGATGCAGTGGCAAGTGTGCGGATCCAGGCCAAGTTTTAGCCTTGGCGGAGAGGCCTAGTGCTTCTTGTAAGTAGGTAAGCGCTTCGTTCATTTCCATCGTTTTCGTTTGATTCCATTTCATATTGGAATTATACATAATTTTCGGAATTAACGAGATTTCGTTCGTGCGTAGGCCAGCTTTTGAGTTTTCGGTTGATTTCCGATCTCAGCCGAACACATTGAGCGGATAGGCCATTCCCGCAGTTAGCCGAACGCCCCCGAGGCCCCTCCTGGGGTCCGGGGGCGCCGTTTTCCCAGTTGAAGGAACGGTGGAGATGTGTTTCGATGGGTCCGGTGGCCATGCTCCGCCCGCCGCCCGGC
>JAGZGX010000041.1:0-10878 GCA_018367075.1 Collinsella sp. | reverse complement strand
GCTTGGACCCATGGGCCCGATGAACTCCTTCTACGGCGCAACGAGCCGCATCATGCTCGCCATGGGCCGCAAGGGCCAGCTGCCCGAGAAGTTCGCCGAGGTCGACCCCAAGTCCGGCGCTCCCAAGCTCGCCTGCGTTGTTCTGGGCGTCATCACCGTCGTCGGTCCGTTCCTGGGCAAGAACATGCTTATCCCTCTGACCAACGTGTCGGCTCTCGCCTTCATCTTCTCCTGCGGCATGGTCGCCCTCGCCTGCCTGCGCATGCGCTTCACCGAGCCCGACCTGCCTCGTCCCTACGAGGTGCCCGGTGGCAAGTTTGGCATCTCCCTCGCTATCGCTGCCTGCGCCATCATCATCGGCCTGCTTGTGATTCCGTTCTCTCCCGCCTCCCTCAACATGGTGGAGTGGAGCATCGTGATCGGCTGGTTGGCTATTGGCCTGGCCCTCATGGCTTTCACCAATTCCCGCAAAAAGTAACGCCGAGCCGGGGCGGATCAGGTGCGCGGGACCCTCTCTTCCGCGCGCCGAACCCGGCGCCACTTGGGTAGCTTTGTGAGGCCTTAACCCAACACGGCCTCGCCCACTATATGGATCCATAAGGAGGAACCATGTCCACTAAGTATGCAATCGTTGGCGGCAAGCTCATCGACGGTACCGGTGCCGAGCCGGTCGAGAACTCCCTCGTTCTCGTCGACGACAACGGCAAGATCGAGTACGCCGGCGCCATGCAGGACCTTCCCGAGGGCGTTGAGGTCATCGACGCCGCCGGCAAGACCGTCCTTCCCGGCCTGATCGACACCCACCTGCACTTCTCGGGCAACTTGACCGACGATGACACCGACTGGGTCATGCAGCCGCTTCTCGAGAAGCAGGCCGTCGCCGTCAAGCAGGCCTACGACTGCCTCACCCACGGCCTCACCACCGTCTGCGAGATCGGCCGCTTTGGTATCCAGATCCGTGACTGCATCGACAAGGGCGTCTTCAAGGGCCCGCGCGTTCTGGCCACCGGCCTTGGCTTCTGCCGCGTTGCCGGCCACGGCGACTCCCACCACTGCAGCCAGGAGCTCAACAAGGAATCGCACCCCTGGGGCGATCAGGTCGACGGTCCTTGGGATCTGCGCAAGGCCGTCCGTCGTCGCCTGCGCGAGAACCCCGATGCCATCAAGATCTGGGCTACCGGTGGCGGCATCTGGCGCTGGGACTCCGGCCGCGACCAGCACTACTGCTCCGAGGAGATTCAGGCTGTGGTCGAAGAGGCCAAGATGGTCGGCATCCCCGTGTGGAGCCACTGCTACAACAACCACGCCGCTGCCTACGATTCCGTCCGCTTTGGCTGCGAGCAGCTGATCCACGGCTTCGATATCGATGAGCGCACCATGGACCTCATGGCCGAGCAGGGCGCCTTCTTCACCCCGACGATCGCCTTCCTGCCCACCTGGTACGCCACCTATCCGCCCGTCTACGTCCCCGAGCTGCACGACAAGTACGAGGGCACCCTGGTCGAGAAGGAGCTGCAGCGCAACTACGACTGCCTGCGCGAGGCCAAGAAGCGCGGCGTCGTCATGACGATCGGCTCCGATTCCTTCTCCTTCGTCACCCCGTACGGCACCTGCTCCATCGAGGAGATGTACGAGTTCGTCGACAAGATCGGCTTCACCCCGGTCGAGACCATCACCTGTGCCACCCTCAACGGTGCCAAGATGTGCCACATCGAGGACGAGACCGGGTCCATCGAGGCCGGCAAGTGCGCCGACCTGCTGGTCGTCAACGGTGACGTCGCCGCCGACATCCACGTGCTCAACACCGACAACATGGACGTCATCATGAAGGACGGCTGGATTGTCGAGGGCGGCACCTTCGGCGAGGCAAACAAGTACAGCGCCTAAGCTACCGTTCATCGATTGCTTGATGTAAAACACAGTATTTGATTGCATAATGCAATGGAGAGGGTCGCTTGCGGCCCTCTTTATTGCTATGGGGTGCGTCGGTAAGAAGGAGATGACGGTGGATCTCAATAGGCTGATTCTGGGCAAGAGCTACAACTCTACCAAGGTCTTTCGTACCGCTCAGCATGTGGTTCAAGCCATCTTGCTCGGTATTGTCGTTCCGCTGCTTATCCTGCTGCTCATCTGGGATCTAACCGATAATCCCAATCCCGTTCCGGCCGTTGTCGTCATTGCCGGCTTGGTCATGCTGTGCTTCTTCTTCTCGTACGTCTTTGTCGTTCCCGACGACCTCACATCGAGCGCAACCGACCGCACGCTCGCCATCGCTTCAAAAATATTCGCCTACACGTCGCGCGGCCTTACGCCCGAAGCTGCCCTAGGCGCCTCTAAGATCATCCTGTCCGAAACTATCGCCTCTGCCATCTGCTTTACCGACGGCAAGCAGGTGTTGGCAAGCTGGGGCGAGGACTCGGCAAAATGCCCCGCGGGCACCCCGGTGGTGCTGCGGACTACGCTCAACGTGATCAACAGCGGTGAGCAAAGCGTGTTCTCGCGCGATGCCTCGACCGAGACAGGTGGCTACTTTCCGCGCCTGCGCGCCGGTATTGTCGCACCGCTTACCGTGCGCGGGCATTGCGTGGGCACGCTCGAGCTGTATTATCCCCGTCTGAGCAGCATCGATATGCGCCAGACGGCGCTTGCCTCGGGCTTTGCCGACCTCATTTCCACGCAGCTTGCGAGCTTTGAGCTCGAGCGCCAGGACGAGCTTACGGCCCGCGTGGAGCTGCGCGCCTTGCAATCGCAGGTCGATCCTCATTTTCTGTTTAACACCATCAGCACCATCGTGTCGCTCGTGCGTACCGAGCCGGACAAGGCCAGGTCGCTGCTGATCGACTTTTCCAATTACTACCGTCAGACGCTTTCTGATTCCGATACCCTCACAACGCTCGAGCACGAGGTGGAACAGGGCACTCGCTATATCAATCTTATGCAGGCTCGTTATGGCGACGGCCGTCTGCGCGTCTCGGTCGATATCGACTTTGAGGTGCGCGACAGCCTGGTGCCGCCGTTTATCTTGCAGCCGTTGCTCGAAAACTGCATCAAGCACGCGCAGCGCGAGACCAAGCCGCTTTCTATTCATGTTAGGGCTTTCGAGACCGATGACGGTTTGGAGATCATCGTCGAGGACGACGGCATCGGTATGAGCGAAGAAGTCTGCGCGCATCTGTTTGAGCAGCATCGCCTGGAGGAGCCCGAGAGCATTACCGCCGACGGCTCCGTCAAGCGAGGTTGCGGCCTGGCGCTCTTCAACGTGCTTCAGCGCATCCATTTCTTTTACGGAGAAGATTCCGGCATGCGCGTGAAGTCCCAGGAGGGCGTGGGAACGCAGGTCATCGTCGAGCTGAACGGCGAGCCGCATGAGCCTGCGCCGTTGACGGCGTAGCACGCGGTTGGATTGAGAGAAAAAGAGGGGAAGCACATATGTCCGAAGGCTGGAACATCTTGGTGGTTGATGACGAGCCTCCCATTAGGGCTGAGCTACGCTATCTGTTGGAAAAGGATACGCGTGTGGGTCAGATTGCCGAGGCGGGCAATGTCACCGAAGCCGTGGAGTCGATTCTGTCGAACAAGCCCGACGTGTTGTTTTTAGACATTACCATGCCCGGTCGCTCGGGAATTGAGCTTGCCGAGACGCTGCAGAACCTAAAGACGCCGCCGGTGGTTGTGTTTGTGACGGCGTTTGCCGAATTTGCCGCTGATGCGTATAACCTCGATGCGGTCGACTATGTCGTCAAGCCGGTCGAGGACGCACGCCTGTCAAAGGCACTCGACAAGATCGAGGCAGCCTTGGGTGCCCGTCGTGTTGTCCATGCTCCGCGCCAACCTTTGCGTCTGACGGTGGACCGCGGGGGCAAAAAGGTGTTCATTCCCGCCGCAGACGTCTGCTACTTTGAGGCGCGCGCCGATTTTTGCAACGCCATCTGCGCCGAGGGAACGTACCTGATCAATGAGTCGATCTCTTCGCTCGAGCGTCGCTTGGACTCCGAGGGCTTTATTCGCGTTCATCGCAGCTACCTGGTCAATTTGGAAGACGTGCACAATGTTGAGATTGGCTCCACGGGGTTGATGGAGCTCAGGCTCGACCGCGTGAACTCGACGGTACCGGTGTCCCGTCGTCGTGCCGCCGAGGTCAAGTCGCACCTGGGGCTTGCGTAAGAGGCTTGCGTGCCGTCGTTTACCATCGCAGGTTTGGCATGGGCGCGCGGTGGGCATAATGGGTGGCATCGAATGAAATCGAAAGGATCATTATGCCCGCGCTTATCACCCATCATCTGTTTGGCGAGGAAAGCATCGACCGTCTTCCGCAGGGCGTCATCACGTCCGATGAAGAGCGCATTGCCTTTATCTTGGGCAACCAAGGCCCCGACCCGTTTTTCTTTCACATTCTGACACCGCGTGTTTCCGACTGCACGCTGCTGGCGCAGGTCATGCATCGGTCGCGCATGTCTCGCCAGTTCGCGTGCCTGCGCGACGGCGTGTCGCATCTGCTGCCGCGCGACGCCAGCTTGGGTCGCGCCTTTGCGCTGGGCCTGCTGTCTCATTACGTGCTCGACCGCAACGCCCACCCCTTTGTCTATGAGCAGCAGTTTGGCATCGTGGAGTCCGATTCAGAGCTTGAGGATTCGAGCAGTCAGGTCCATGCCGTGATCGAGAGCGACCTGGATGTACTGATGCTGCAGCTTAAACGCGATGGCGCCACGGTCGACGATTACCCGCCGGCGGGCGAGATCGTCACCACCGATCGCATCAATCGCGTGGCCGGCGTGCTGATGAGCTATGTTGCCGGACGCGTGTACGGCATTGACATTCCGGCGGGGGAGTACGGCGCTGCCGTTGCCAATATGCAGCGACTTTACCGCGCGATTGAGCCGGCCGGCTCCGCAAAGACGCGCGCGATCTCGCTGGTTGAGGGCTTGGTGCACGACTACTCGCTGCTCGACGGCCTTGCCCATCGCGTGACGACGGAGCTGCCCGAGCGCACCGGTAACCTGGGCCACCTGACATGGAAGAATCCCTTTACCGACGAGGTCTCGAACGAGAGTTTCCCCGAGGTCTTTGATCGCGCGCTGGTCGATTACGAGTGCACGGTCGCACGTTTTATCGAGACCGGTGACATGGATGCCGTGACCGGTCACGTCAACTACAGCGGTCGCGTGCTCGAAGCCGATGAGGAGTTCGACCGCGAGGAATAGGGCCCGTGCGTGCCCCTTTGCCGAATCCTTACCGGCGGTTCTGGACAATTGGGGTACGATGAACTAACTGCATATCGGGCGAATACGAAGGGTCCCTGTCCATGAAATACACCAAGCTCGAGCGTAACTGGGTTATGTATGATGTGGGCAATTCGGCCCTTGTGCTGCTCAATACCTCGGTGGTGCCCATTTACTTTAACGCCATCAATACCGGCGCTTCCTCGGCCGACCTGGTGGTCGCCTGGGGCAATGCGCAGACGATCGCCTCGCTGGTCATCGCCATGCTCATGCCCATTCTGGGCGCGCTTGCCGACTACGCCGGCAACAAGATCAAGTTCTTCTTGGGCTTCTTCCTCACGGGCCTGGTGCTTTGCCTGGCGCAGGCTATCCCAATGTCCGCCATGGCATTTTTGACCGTGTACGTGCTGTGCACCATCGGCCTTAACTCTTCTATGACGTTCTACGACGCCATGCTGCCCGACATTACCACCGACGAGCGCATGGACGCCGTGTCCAGCTCGGGCTATGCCTGGGGCTATATCGGTTCCACCGTGCCGTTCGTCATCTGCCTGGCGCTCATCATGGGCGGCCCCGCTCTTGGCGTCCCCACCATGCTGGCAACGCGTCTGTCGTTTATCATCACTGGTGCCTGGTGGCTCATCTTTACCCTGCCGCTCATTCGCACCTATAAGCAAAAGTACGGTCGCGAGCGCGGTCCCGAGGACACCATCGGCCACATCGTGGGCGGCGTGTTCTCCGAGGTCGGACACACCATGCGCGAGATCGCCCACAACAAGACCGTGCTGGTCTACATGATCGCGTTCTTCTTCTACATTGACGGTGTGCACACGGTCATTTCCATGGCAACCAGCTACGGATCGGCTTTGGGCATCGATTCGACGCAGTTGGTGCTGGCTCTGCTCGTTACGCAGTTTGTGGCCTTCCCGTCCGCCATCATCTACGGCAAGCTCGCCGGCCGCGTGGGCACACTCAATATGATCTTGGTGGCCGTCGCCGCCTACATGGGCATTGTGCTGTTCGCCGCGTTCTTCCTAAAGACCGCCTTTGAGTTTTGGGTGCTTGCCATTATGGTCGGCCTGTTCCAGGGCGGCGTGCAGGCGCTCAGCCGTAGCTACTTTGGCCGCATTATCCCCAAGGAAAAGTCCAACGAGTACTACGGCTTCTTTGACATCTTTGGTCGTTATGCAAGCGTTATGGGCACCTTCCTGGTGTCGGTCGTAACCTCGCTGACCGGCAACCCGTCGCTGGGCGTCCTTTCCATTGGTGTGCTGCTGGTCGTTGGCTTTATGCTGCTGGTCCGCCTGTCCCGCATGACTCGGGCGGCAGAGCATGCCGCATAGGAGCGAGCGGCTATTGTGCCTGTCCACGGTACTCTTTTGGGGTTATCCGCAATAAACATTGCGACTTGCGAGCAATGATTTGCCCAAGTGGGTATGATGGAATCAGCTAGGTCGCGGGGCGTCGCCTGTGTTTGGCGGCGCCCCGTTTTTGTGTTGCAGGGAGGGTAAGGCATGAACGCCACGGTCGTGATTCCAACGTATTGGGCGGGCGATGATGCCTGTGCAAATGCCCCCGGAACCTATGACCATTCGACAAAGCTCAACGCCGCCAACCCCGAGCTCGACCGCTGCCTGGGTTCGCTGGAGCAGGCGCGCGACATCCCGCGCATTATCTTGCTGGTGGTTTGTCCGGCGTCCGTTACGGCGGACGTATCAGAGCGCGTGCGCGAGATCGTTGACGCGCACTCTACGCTCAACGTGACCGTCGTTACCAATATCGAGGCGTCGCGCATCGCGGACCGCGTGGCGCAGATTGCGCCCAAGGGCTCAGGCGAATGTGTGAGCCTTCGCGGCTATGGCGCCATCCGCAACATGGGGCTGGCTTGTGCCGCCGTGCTGGGCCACGATGCCGTCATCTTCGTCGACGACGATGAGACCGTCATCGATGCCGACTTTATGAAGCGAGCGACGTATGCGCTGGGGCAGCAGACGCGCCAGGGCCTGCCGATTCTAGTCAAGAGCGGTTATTTCTACGACCGCGATGGATCGCCGCTTGCCCCCACCGACAAAGTGGGCATTTGCCATCGGTGGTGGACCAAGCGCATCGAGTTCAACCGTTGGATGAAAAAGGCGCTCTCGGGCACCCGCATCTCGCGCTCCAACTACGTGTGCGGCGGCCTGATGGCCCTGCACGCCCGCGCCTTTACGCGTGTGGCCTTTGACCCGTTTATCACCCGCGGCGAGGACTTGGATTACCTCTTTAACATGCGCATGTTTGGCTACGACGTGTGGTTCGATAACGAGTGGACCGTGCGCCATCTGCCTCCGGAGTCCGAAAAGCGCTCACCGCGCTTTATGCAGGATGTATACCGTTGGTACTACGAACGGGCCAAGTTGACATTCGCCGCGCATCAAAAGGAGCTCATTCCCGTTACGGCGGCATCGCTCATGCCCTACCCGGGCCCGTGGATTTCGCGCGAGCTCGACGACCGCGTGCGCAAGACCGCTATGGTCCGCAGCGTGTTTACCCGCGAGCATGAGGGCTACCTGCGCATCTGGCGCCATGGTATCGACGAGGCAAAGGCCTATGCGCGCCAAAACGCTGCAAGCTACCTGCGTTTCCAGAGCTTTTGGCCCAAGATCATGGACGGGCTTTGGCGTGACGCACAACTGATCAGTATCCTGGAGGGGGCCGAATGATCGACCGCCGCGCCCAGCGCGATAGTTCAATATCAATCTTTCGCATCATTGCCGTTGCCTGCGCCATTTGCGTGCTGGTGTACTTTATTTTTGCCTTGGTGACCGGTATCGAGCCGATCGCCACGGTGATTGCCTGCGCGCTGCTGTGCATCTTTCTGTGCATCTTTATCTTTTTGACGCTCAATCCCGATTCGGTGCGCTCCCAGTACACCGAGGAGACGCTCTCGGTGGCCTCGGCCATGCTCGAGGACATTAAGGGCGGTCTGACGCAGGAGTCGGCGCGTTTGGTGTGCCGGCGCATTTTGCCCGAGACGCGCGCCATGACGGTGGCCATCACCGACGAGGACAACGTGCTTGCCTGCGCGGGCGAGTTTGAGGAAAAACTGCTGCCCGATACTCCCATCCACACGCTTGCCACACGCTACGTTATCGAACATGGCATCGTGCAGTCGTTCAACCGTATGGTGGATGTCGTGGGCTCGGACGGCTCGCACAACCAAGTCCCCGCCGGCATTATCGCCCCCATCAAGGTGGGCGATCGTACCGTCGGCACGCTCAAGTTCTACTACAAGACCCCGCGCGCCGTCGACCGTACCCAGTATGCGCTTGCCTCGGGCTTTGCCGAGATCTTGTCCACGCAGCTCGCCATCCACGAGCTCGAGGTGCAAAAGGAACTCACGGCGCGCGCCGAGGTGCGTGCGCTGCAGGCGCAGATTAACCCGCACTTCCTGTTCAACACGCTGAACACCATTGCATCGTTTACGCGCACCGACCCGCTGCGGGCCCGTGAACTGCTTCGTGAGTTCTCATCGTTCTATCGTGCCACGCTCGACAACTCGGGATCGCTTATTCCGGTCTCGCGCGAGGTCGCACAGACCAAGCGCTACCTTACCTTTGAGAAGGCCCGCTTTGGCGAGGATCGCGTGCTTGCGACGTTCGATGTGTCCGAGGACGTGGAAGATACGCTGGTGCCGGCGTTCGTGATCCAGCCGATTGTCGAGAACGCCGTGCGTCATGGTATGGGCGATGACGACGCCCTGAGGATCGACGTGACCGTTCACCAAGACGGCGAGGATGCAATCTTGATTGCCGTGGCCGATAATGGCGTGGGCATGGATGAGGGTACCGCCGCCAGACTGTTTGACGAGCGCTCTGCCCGTCCCGACGCCAGCTCTCCCCAGGGTGGCGGCGCCGGTGTGGCCATGCACAATATTTCGGAGCGCATCCATCGCTTTTATGGGCCGCACTCCTATACGCGCGTCGAATCGGCGCCGGGCAAGGGCACCAAAGTGCTCCTTCATCTTGATTTGTCAGAGAGCATCTTTGACATTCAAGAGTAAAATAAAAGGCTACGGGCTCAACGTCATGCGACGGATGCCCGGCGTAGTTAGTTGACGAAAGGTTTTATCCCTATGCTGCGTGCGATGATTGTGGATGATGAGGCGCCGGCTCGCTCGGAGCTTCGCTTCCTGCTCGAGCAAACGGGCAAGATCGGCACGATCACGGAGGCGTCGAGCGTCCGCTCCGCCATCGAGATGCTTATGGAAAGTCGCGTGGATGTCGTGTTTCTCGATATCTCGATGCCCGGTGCCTCGGGCCTGCAACTTGCCGAGGCGCTGCATAAGCTCAAAAATCCGCCGGCGATCGTGTTTGTGACTGCGTATAGTGACCATGCGGTCGAGGCATTCGACGTGGATGCCGTCGATTATCTGATGAAGCCGGTCGAGGAAGCTCGCTTGGATCGCGCGATCGAGAAGGTCATGCAACGTGCCAAGCCGGTTACGGACAGCAAGGTGACCATCGAGCGTATCCCGGTGGAAAAGGGCGGCCGCAAGGTGCTCATTCCCGTGGACGACATTCGCTTTATCATGGCCAAGGACGATTACTCCTGCATCTATACCGTCGATGATCGCTTTTTGTCGACAACCTCGCTGGCGCAGTTTGAGGCCAAGCTCTGCGACTTTGGCTTCTTCCGTGTTCACCGCCGCTATATCGTCAACTTGGCGTGCGTCACGGACGTCGAGACGGTGCCCTCGGGTGCCATCCAGCTGGGCATTACGGGCGTCGACGAACGCGTGCCGGTTTCGCGCCGCCGCGTCGTGCCGCTCAAGAAGGCTCTGAGTCTCTAGCACACTGGCCCCGCAGCCCTGTAGACCCATCGTCTGCGGAGCCGTGGGGCCTTTTTGTATGTATCTGCCGAATCGTTTTTTGCGGAAGGGATCCCATGAACAGTGCAAGCGCCAAGCGTATCGACATCATCTCGGACACCCACGGCTATTTATCGCCTGCGCTCTTGGATGAGCTTGAGGGCGCAGACCTGATCATCCACGCCGGCGACCTCACGTCAGAGATGGACTACGAGCACCTATGCACCATCGCCCCCGTTCGGGCCGTACTGGGCAACAACGATTACTACCGCGACTACGGCCCCGATGTAGACCGTCTTGCGCTCTTTACCTACGAAGGCCTCAAATTCGCCGTAGCCCACTACCGCGAAGACCTTCCGGTGGGATCCGTAGACGTAGCCATCAACGGCCATACCCACGTAACCAAAGAAGCCCAAGCGGGCCGTTGCTTAGTCCTCAACCCGGGCAGCGCCAGCTACCCCAGAGGCACCCGAGGCCCCACCATGGCCAGAATGCTAGTAAAAGACGGCAAGATCCTAAGCACTAAATTTATTGACCTAGAGTAACCACAACAAAAGCGGGGGATGCAGATGCGTCTCCCGTTTCCATTTGAGCCAAAGGCAGAGCTTCAACAAAAACAATCAGACCAACCCCGCCGAGGAGCACGCGGGCTAGCCGCGCAGCGGCGCACGCCCGCAAAACTGGTTGAATAATGTGACGGCAGGGAGGGCTTCCGGGGCTGAGGGCGGGGGTTAAGTTTGTCGCGAGTTCCGCACGCAAAGGAAAGCACTTAATGTGCTTTCCGTCTTGCGCAGGACTGTAGAGCAGCAA
>JAGZGX010000009.1:0-68146 GCA_018367075.1 Collinsella sp. | reverse complement strand
GTGCGCGGGCGCCCGGTCGGCGGCCCGTTCTGGGCGCGCCTCAATCGTAGCCCGAGACGGGCCCGGGCTGACAATTTCGACTGTAATGGACGTTCTTGTATGACTAGTCGTTTAAGAACGTCCATCGACTAGTCTGGGCTGCGGTCGTGTGCCGCTGTCCCTGTGGCGGCGTATAATCGGCGGCAGATGACTTGAACGTTAGGAAACCATGACCGATAGCATGCAGCAGATGGCGCTCGACACGCTCGGCGCCTATTTTGGCTACACCTCGTTTCGCCCGGGACAGGACCGCATGGTCGATGCGATCCTTGCCGGTCGCGATGCGCTGGGCGTTATGCCCACGGGCGCCGGCAAGTCCATTTGCTACCAGGTGCCCGCGCTCATGCTGCCCGGCATCACCTTTGTGGTGAGTCCGCTGCTGTCGCTTATGGAGGACCAGACCCGTGCGCTGCTTGCGGCGGGTGCGCGACCCAGCTATCTCAACTCCAGCCTTACCCCGGCTCAGCAAAACACCGTGCTCAAGCGGGCGTGCGAGGGCCGCTACCAGCTTATGTACGTGGCGCCCGAGCGCCTGCTCGAGCCACGCTTTTTAGCCTTTGCACAGGAGGCCGCGGCCGACGGCGGCATCGGCGTGCCGCTCGTGGCCATTGACGAGGCGCACTGCGTGAGCCAATGGGGCCAGGATTTTCGCCCCGCCTACCTGCAGATTCGCGAGTTCATCGATTCCCTGCCGCAGCGCCCCATCGTGGCGGCCTTTACCGCTACGGCGACCGAGCGTGTGCGCACGGATATTCAGCAGATGCTCGGTCTGCAAAACCCCGCGACGGTGGTGACGGGCTTCGATCGCAAGAACCTCTACTTTGGCTGCGAGGAGATGGGCGACAAAGCCAAGGCAGCGTGGGTGCGCGACTATGTGATCGCGCATTCGGGCGAGAGCGGCATCGTGTATTGCTCGACCCGCAAGACGGTCGATGCGCTGGCAGGTGAGCTTGCCGAGGCGCTGGGCCCCAGCGGCATTCGCGTTGGCCGCTACCATGCCGGCATGGGTAACGACGCCCGCCGCCAAAGCCAGCGCGCCTTTATCGACGATGATATCCAGGTGATGGTTGCCACCAACGCCTTTGGCATGGGCATCGACAAGCCCAACGTGCGCTACGTTATCCACAACAACGTGCCCGAGAGCATCGAGGCCTACTACCAGGAGGCGGGCCGCGCCGGCCGCGACGGCGACCCGGCCAGCTGCCACTTGCTGTGGAACGGTAACGATTTTCGCATGCGCCGCTTTCTGATCGACCGCGGCGATGCTGCCGACGAGGCGCTCGACGACGAGCAGCGCGCGTGGGCGCTCCAGAATCGATATCGCCTGCTCAGCCAGATGGAGGGCTACTGCAATACCACCGGTTGCCTGCGCGAATACATGCTGCGCTACTTTGGCGACGAGGCCGCGGCCGAGCATGCGGCTGCGGCTGGCGCGGGCACCACCGCCACGGACGACGCCGAGGGCTGCGGCAACTGCAGCAATTGCCTCACGCAGTTCGAGGTCGAGGACGTCACCGATATGGCCCGCGCCGCTGTGCGCTACGTGGCCGCGCGACCCATGCGCTTTGGCAAGTCGCTCATCGCCGACGTGCTTCACGGCGGCAACACCGAGCGCATTCGCCAGATGCATCTGGACGAGGACCGCGGCTATGGTGAGCTGTCGAGCGAATCGGTCGGGCGCATCAAGGACATCATCGGCCAGCTGTGCGGCCGCGGTTATCTGGCTACCTCGCAGGGGCAGTACCCGGTCGTGGGGCTGGGCCCGCGTGCCACCGAGGTCGAGGACGAGACGTTTGCCTTTACCGTCAAGCGTCGTGCGTCCAAGCGCAAGGCCTCGGCCCGTGCCCGCCGCGCGGTGGATCTGCTGCGTGAGGAGGCCGAGCTAGATCAGCGCCCGCGCGTGGGTGACGATGCCGAGCTGTTCGAGCGCCTACGGGCACTCCGCAAGGAGATCTCGACCGAGCTGGAGATGGCGCCGTACATGGTCTTCTCTGACAAGGCCCTGCGCGGCCTGTGCCGCCTACGACCTCAGACACGCGACGAGCTTATCCAGGTCAACGGTATTGGCGAGAAAAAGGCCGATGCCTTTGGCGAGCAGTTTATGGCGGCGATTGAAGAGTTTGAGTCCGAGCATGCACGGGATGGAGCGTAATGATGGCATCCGACGATAAAACCGAGCGCACTGAGGTGTCCGCCGTGCCGCTGTACCAGCAGGTTATGGACGACCTAAAGGGCGAGATCGCGCGCGGCGTGTACGCATCCGGCTCGCGCATTCCTTCCGAGATGGAGCTCGCGAAGTACTACGGCGTGGGACGCATCACCGTGCGCCGCGCCGTCGAGGAGCTGTCGCGCGCGGGGTATCTCAACCGCCAGCAGGGGAGGGGCACGTTTGTGTGTGCGCCCAAGCTCAAACGCAAGATTGTCCAGAAGGGTGACGTTCAGAGCTTTTCCGAGGGTTGCGCCGCCAACGACATGGTGGCCGGAGCACGTCTGGTGTCGCGCACGGTGGTTGCGGCGACGCGCGAGGACGCGGCGTTTTTTGGGGTGGAACCCGGCTGCGAGCTCATCGTGGTCGAGCGCGTGCGCACGGCAGATGGCGTGCCCGTCATGCTCGAGAACAACGCCTTTGTGCTGGCCGACCATCCCTATCTGCAGACGCTTGCCGACAAGGACCTCACGGACAATTCCATCTTTGCGCTCGTTGCCGAGCATTCGGGCCGTGCGCCGCTCAAGTCAGACCCCTGTACGGTGGAGATTGCGCTTGCCGATGCTCAGGCGGCCCCGCTGCTGGAGGTGCCGGTCGGCGAGCCGCTCTTCTATATGGAGGCATACTTTACCGATGCGGACGGGCGGCCCCTGCTGCTCGGACGCCAAAAGATCGTGGGCTCGCGCTACGTGTTCGACATCTAACGTCCATAGATAGAACAACATAGAACAAATTTGGTGAAATGACTTCACGTGCATCGTCGTGCGTGCTATAAATAGGACAACATAGAACGACCGCAGGTACGAGCTGTCGTCGTTCAAAGCCGCCACACAAGGAGGAACATCACCGTGAACGCACATGATCTGGTTCAGGAAATTATCGAGCGCAAGGGCAAGATTGAGAACGTCTTTTGGATCGCCTGCGGCGGTTCGATGATCGACCTGATGCCGGCCAACGAGCTACTCAAGCGCGAGGCCACCACGTTTACCTCGACGGTCTACACGGCACGCGAGTTTTGCCTGATGGCTCCCAAGAGTCTTGGCGAGAAGTCACTCGTCATCGCCTGCAGCCACAGCGGCAACACGCAGGAGGTCGTCGACGGCTGCGAGATGGCGCTGGCCGCCGGCGCCGAGGTTGTCGCCCTCACCGACTGCGAGGGCTCCAAGATCGATAACGGCAAGTGGACCACCTGGGTCTATCCGTGGGGCGAAGGCGTGCCGCAGGCCGAGGTGCCGCAGGGCATCGGCGCCCTGATGGCTGCCGAGCTGCTCGACCAGCAAGAGGGTTACGAGGCGCTTGCCGACATGTACGCCGGCCTTAAGCAGATGGATGCGCTGCTGCCCGCTGCCCGCGAGAAGGTCAACGCCGAGCTAGGCGCCCGTTTTGCCGAGCTCTGCCAGCAGCACAAGTTCTTCTATATCCTGGGTTCCGGCCCCAACTTTAGCCAGACCTACGCTATGGCCATCTGCTCGCTCATGGAGATGCAGTGGCAGCACTGCTGCTACATCCACTCCGGCGAGTACTTCCACGGCCCGTTCGAAGCCACCGAGCCCGGCGTGTTCTACTTTGTACAGCTCGGATCGGGCGAGTGCCGCCCCATGGAGGAACGTGCACTTGCATTCCTCAACACGCACACCGATACGGTCATGGTGCTCGACGCGCTCGAGTACGGCGTGGGCGACGTGCCTGCCAGCGTGCGTTCGTACCTGGAACCGATCTTCTTCTACAACATGAGCTGCGAGCTGCGTGCCGCTCGCGGCAAGGTATTCGACCACAGCCCCGAGGTTCGTCGCTACATGGGTATCGAGCAGTACTAATCGAGCGGTATTAAGTTACCGGGATAACAACTTCTCACGTCGGGGCCTACGCTAAGCGCAGGCCCCGTTTGCGTTGCGATGACCGGTTTTGTTTGTCGAAAAACGAAGTCAAATACTTTTCCCGAGAAGTGAACGACCTATTTTGGACCCTCGAAGCATCGACACTTTTTGGCGCCAAAACCGCAGGAAAATCTCAATGAAACTGCAGGAAATGGCTCCCATAAAGTGTCGATGCTCCGGGGGCTCGATTTTGCTCGTTCACTTCTCGGGGAAAGTATTAGACCTAAATGTGCGAGCGTGTTGCATGAGTCGAAAAGCGGGCTGCGCCGGGGATTTCCGGCGCAGCCCGCTTAGTATCGCGCTTAGATTCGTAAGGTTGCGGCAGCCAGCGGCCTACTTTGCGTCGTAGGCCTCGGCGTCCCACCAGTCGAGCTGGGCGATGTTGTCGCGAATGTGCTGGCAGCTCTTGTGGAAGCCCTCGAGCTCGTACTCGGACAGGTCCAGCGTGTAGACCTCCTCGACGCCCTCGGCGCCGATCACGCACGGCAGGGAGGTGAAGATGCCCTCCTCGCCATACTGGCCGGTCATAAGCGTGGAGGCGGAAAGCACGGCGTGCTCGTTGTGAAGCACAGCGGCGCAGACGCGCGCGGCGGAGTTGGCGACGGCGTACTCGGTGCACTGCTTGCCCTGGTAGGTCACATAGCCGCCCTTGCGTGCAAGCTCCTCGACCTCCATGTGGTCGAAGGCGTACTTGTCGGGGTTCTCGGCCTGAAGCTCGTTAAGGCTCTTGCCGGCGATGGTCGCGGCCTTAAAGGCTGCCAGTTGGCTAAAGCCATGCTCGCCGATCATGTAGGCGTCGATGGACTTGGGGCTCACGCCGACCTTCTTGGAGATCTCGGTGCGCAGGCGGGCGGAGTCCAGGCCGCAGCCCGAGCCGATGATCTTCTTGGGATTGTAGCCGGTCAGGTGCCACAACTCGGTGCACACGACGTCGCAGGGGTTGGAGATGCTCACGAAGATGCCGTCAAAGCCGGCGTCGACGATGCGCTTGGCAAAGGTGCGGGCGGCATCGGTGGTAAAGAACAGCTCGCCGTCGCGGTTGCCGGCGGCCAGCGCGACCTTGCCGGCGGCGTTGACGATGACGTCGCAGCAGGCCAGCTCCTCGTAGTGGTCGTAGCAGTTGACGATCTTGGTGTTGTACGGGACAAACGAAAGGGAGTCGCGCAGGTCCTGGACCTCTGACGTCACCTTGGCCTCGTTGATATCGCACAGGTACAGCTCATCGGCAATGCCCTGCATAAGTAGGCTGTTGGCGACATGTGCTCCTACGTGGCCCTGGCCGACCACACCGATCTTACGCGTCTGGTACATATATGTATCCTTTCGGCCGAGTTTTTCGCGTCGAACCATTGTAGCTTCCTGCTGTCACTTTGCTAGGCTAAAGCGCCGTAGATTTTTGGGACATGCCTTAATCTCTACTTTTGGAGTGATTTGGGCCGCTGACGGCATCGCTGGGCGATGCGCTCGCGCGGATGGGGCCAGTCGTTGTACCATAGCTGCAACTGACTCGTAAGGAGCATCCATGCCCATTCGCATCCCCGACGCCCTCCCTGCCGCCGCGCAGCTCGAGAGCGAGAACATCTTTGTCATGACCGAGTACCGCGCGTTGCACCAGGACATCCGTCCGCTGCGTGTGCTCATCCTCAACCTCATGCCCACCAAGATCGCCACCGAGACGCAAATCATGCGCAAGCTCTCCAATACGCCGCTGCAGGTGGAGGTGGACCTGCTGCGCACCAAGACGCACGAGGCCACGCACGTAAGCGCCGGCCACCTGGAGACGTTCTACCGCACGTTCGACGACATCCGCGACATCCACTACGACGGCCTGATCATCACGGGCGCGCCGGTGGAGCAGATGCCGTTCGAAGAGGTCGACTACTGGCCCGAACTCTGCCAGATCATGGATTGGTCCACCACGCACGTGCACTCTACGCTGCACATTTGTTGGGGCGCACAGGCCGGCCTGTACCATCATTACGGTATCCAGAAGTACGATCTACCGGCAAAGGCGAGTGGCGTGTTCGAGCATTATCTGGTGAAGCCGCAAAGCCCGCTGGTCCGCGGCTTCGACGACCGCTTCTATGCCGTGCATTCGCGCAACACCGATGTGCGCCGCGAGGACGTGGAGGCCGAGCCGCAGCTTGAGGTCGTGGCCGTGTCCGACGAGGTGGGCTTGTACATCGTCAAGTCGACCGACAGCCGCCGCTTCTTTGTCTTTGGCCATCCCGAGTACGATACCGACACGTTGCGCCTGGAGTACGAGCGCGACGTGAAGCGCGGGCTCAACCCCCAGGTGCCGGCGCATTACTTCCCAGGTGACGACCCCACCGCCGAGCCGCGCAACGTCTGGCGCAGCCAGGCTCAGCTGCTCTACACCAACTGGCTCAACTACTACGTCTACCAGACCACGCCCTACGACCTAGCCCGAGCCGGCGAGGAGCACTAGGCTACGGCTGCTGCTGTGCCGGCGGCGTGACGAGCGTGGATATCCGGACGGACGAGCGTGGATTTTCGGACATTTACAAATCGAGCGTGGATAATCTCCCACTTTTGGCTTGAAACTAGGCTCAAAACGGGAGATTATCCACGCTCATTTTTTAGGCATGTAGATGCCGATGGCTCGGCTAAGCGACGGTGCGTGCAGAGGCAAAGTCGCATTTGGCGTAGTCTTGAATCTCGACGGGTTTTTCTTTCTGATAATCCGATGGACCAAGGCCTCAAAATGTGGAGACAGGGACCTCTCGACAACCGCCCTACCTGCAGATATAAGACATCAGCCTAAAACGTCCAAAACCGTCAAGCATTTGGTCAGCGCCTGGACGGTATTTGGTCAGACTTCGCATGAAACCGTCTGGTACGTTTGCGCCGTTCCAAGATTTGGGAGGCGACATGGGAAACATGACGGCGAATCAAAGGCTTGCAAGTCACATTAAAGCATGCGAACAGCAGATGAGCTGCGTGTACGCGCGCACGGCGGCGGAGGCAAAGCAGATTGAGCGGCGGGCGGAGGCGGGAAGTCTCGAAGCGGTCATGCCGGGGCTGTATGCGCGTCCGGAATACTGGTCCGAGCTCAAGTTTCGGCAGCGTTATCTGCATCGGGTGCGGGCGCTTGCGCAAAAGCACCCCGACTGGACATTTTGCTCCTATACGGCGGCTGTTATCTATGGCATTTCGGTTTCGCATGCCAATTTGACGCACATCCATATCGCCGCGATGCCAGCCCAATCGACGACGCCGGGCTCTCAGGTCATTCGTCATCGCTATGCTCGTCAAACACGGGCCACCCAGATGGATATCGCCGTAACCGATATCGATCAAACGATTACGGATTGCTTGGTCGATGCATCGTTTGTCGAGGGACTGATCATCGCGGACTCGGCGCTCCATGAGCAACTTTTGTCGAAGGAGCATCTCGTTGAGACTGTCGACAAGCTTGGTCTGAATCGTCGCGGCGTTGTGACGGCGCGCAGGGTTGCACGATGTGCCGATGGGCTGTCGGAAAGTGGCGGCGAGTCCAAGGCGCGTGCCCTGATGATCGAGCGCGGTTGGCAGACGCCGGAGCTGCAAGTTGAGCTGTTCGACCCGGTTGAGCCGGGACGACCGTATCGCGTCGACTACTTGTGGCGCGTGGGCGACCGGCTGATTATCGGGGAGTTCGACGGATTCGTTAAAAGCGAGAAGGCGGCGGAGGAGGGCAAGCTCGCGAAGGCGCAGTTCGATGAGCGCCAGCGCGAGTCGAGACTTTCGCTGCTTGATAACTGCAAGATTGTGCGCTTGTGCTGGGATGATCTAAGGGATCCGACAAAGCTCGATCGCAAGCTCAAGGTCGCCGGCGTGCCGCGTGCGTGCTGAGGCAGTTGCAGGGCGTTTGGCTGCACAAGCGTGGAAAATCGGACGGACGAGCGTGGATTTTCGGACGCTTGTTGAATGAGTGTGGATAATCTCCCGTTTTTGGCTCGTAAGGGGGCTCAAAGTGGGAGATTTTCCACGCTCATCTTGCGGGTGCGATACAGCGGCGGCTAGGCGCTGACGATGTTGGGCAGTGGCAGGTCGTGGGCGTCGGTGGGAACGTGGTCGACACGCTGCTCGTCAAAGGCGATGCCGACGATTAGGCATTCAGGCGCAACTGTGGGCAGGTAGCGGTCGTAGCAGCCTCCGCCGTAGCCCAGGCGCGCGCCGGTGCGGTCGAAAGCCACGAGCGGCACGATAATCATGTCGAGAGCCTTGGCGGGCACGATGGGGAAGTGGTCGCTGTCGACGTCCATGGCTGCGAAGGCCCGCGTAGGGTGGGCGATAAACGGGGTCTCGGACGCATCGCCGGCAGAGACTGCCCGCATGCACATGCGCTGGCCGCATGCAGCGGCGTCGCTTGTCGAGAGCATGCACGGATAGGCCACGCGCCAGCCGCATTTGGCGGCCGCGGCGGCAAATGCGGCGGGGTCGACTTCGGAACCCATGGCGGCATAGACGGCAACGGTGCGTTGGCCCGCAGCGCCGCTGGGCTCCATCAGCTCAACAAGCCGCGCGCAGATAGCGGCGGACTTTGCCGCCCGAACATCCAAATCAATAGCATCGCGCCGAGCAATCACTGCCCGCCGCAACTCAGCCTTATCCATCCCAGTCTCATCTCCCAAACCTACCAAAAAGGGACAGGTTTATTTTGGCAGGTTTTATCTGGGCAAACGCGACGGACTTACCCAAAACCACCACAAAGGTGCCTGTCCCCTTTGTGGTGGTTTGGCTCTACGCGTAAACGCTATAACGCCGCGGCGATTGCTTCAGCTACAAACTTATTGAGTGACTCGCCCTTTTTAGCGGCTGCCAACGCGGCCTGTTTATGGAGTTCAGAGCCTGTCCTTACATTAAACGAGCCCTTGAAAGCCCGCTCGGGCTCCTTGCCCTTTTCCGCGCAAAACTCAAGATAGTCGTCAACGGCGTCGTGGAAGCACTGCTCCACCTCTTCGACTGTAGAGCCCTCGAACACAATTGCGTCCCTAATGCCTGCGACCATGCCCGTTAATACATGCTGCTCGGCATCGAACTCGACCGGGGCAAAGTAGCCCTTGTAAGCTAAAACGTTACTCATGGCAGCCTCCGACATCCTGTAGAAAACGAACAATGTTTCGAATGGTGCCCGCCGTCAACTCATCAGATGGGTGGGGCGCATGCATTACGAACATCCTGCCGTCCGATGGCCTGTAAAAGCGAATGCGCGATCCGGATGTCTTGCCCTTGCTGTCCATCTCAAAGCCATATGACGTCATAACTTTAAGAAAGTCGGCAAATCTATACGTCGAAGGGCAACTGAGCAGTTGAGCAATAAGTTTATCGACCCGGGTCATCTCGGCCTCACATTCTGCAACTACATTCTAGTTGCAATCTGACGCTGATGCAAGCAACCCTACTATAGAACATATGTACGTATAGAACAAGCGTTCGTACCACCACAAAGGTGCCTGTCCCCTTTGTGGTGGTTTTGCTTAGCTGTGGCTAGGCCAGCAGGTCGACGACGGTAAAGCCGGAGTTGCTCTTGGCGACGACGTCGCGGCCGCCAAAGACGCAGGTGGGCGACGCGGCTGCGATGCGCGTCACGTCGGCGCCGAGCGAGCGCAGCTCAGCGGGTGTGGCCGCGAGCATCTGGGCGCGACGCTCCTCGCGCGCGTGCGGATCGAGCCCAGCCAGGTAGGTCGTATTGCGGCGCTTGGTGAGCGCGTACGGCTTCACGGGCGCGTCCATGCCGCTCACGCAGCTCACGATAAAGCCCTCGAAGGCGGCCTCGTCGGGCTCAAAGCTGCCGAGCCATGCGCCTGCGCGCGCCACGCGCTCAATCGAGGGGTCGACCGCCGGGTCGCGGTAGGTGTAGAACGCAGTCTGGCGCTCGCCGGCCGCGCGGAATCCGCAGCCGTACGCACCGCCCTTCACGCGGATCTCGTTCCACAGGTAGTCGTAGGAGAGCGCGTTGGCGGCAACCGCCCAAGCGCCCGTCACGTCGATGCCCAGGCGACGCGGATCGCACGCGCGCGCCGCAAAGCAGATGTCGCTGGGGATGACGAAAGCCTCGTGACGGTCGCGCGGCGCCGGCACCACGAGCGTGCCGCTGCCAGCACCGTCGCCCGCGCCAAGCCCCAGGTCGCCTGCGGCATCCCAGTACGCATCGAAGTCCTCGTCGCTGCCGGTAAAGCTCGCCATGCAGCCATCGGCCACAAAGATGCGGTCTGCCAGCTCGGCAAGCTTGGCGCGCAGGTCGTCCAGTCGCTCGTCAAAGTGCTCGAGCAGATCGCGCAGGAACAGGTAGAAATCCACGCCCGAAAGCTGCTCGCGCACCACGGCCGAAGGCGAGCTGTAGCTCATAGCGCGGCCGAGCGCCGCCGAGTGACCGTTGTTGATAAAGCCCTGCTCAAGCCCAATGCGAATCTGCGTGAGCACGTCGCGCATGCGGTCGGCATCGGCATTGAGCAAAAGCGTGCTCGACCACACCTCGCGCGGCAGGCTCGCCAGCGCATCGATCTTCTCGGACAGGGCGCCCGCGCTCACCAGCAGATAAGGGCGCACGCCGTCCACGTCGGGCTGGGTCATGACCTCGGTCGTAAAGCTCAAAAAGCCCAGCTTGCCGGCGAGCAAGTTGTCGAGCTCCTCGGCCGAGTGCTCGCTCGTGGGCAGCTGTTTGAGCAGGCGGCAGAGCAGTGTCACATAGGGCAGGTCCTCAAACGCGACGCAGCTCAGGTCGAAATACTGCATGGCGTAGGCCAGACGGTTGGTGGGGATGCCGTGGCGTAGGCAGGGGATGGGCGCGGTCGTGTCCACGACCAGCGGCGGCTCGGGGCGCGCCTCGCCAATGTCGGACACGCGCAGGCGCGGCAGTGTGGCCTTGGTCTCGGGCGTGTCTTCCGCCTCCTGTGCGGCACGCAGCGCGGCTGTGCGCTCGACCACGTCGGCCAGCTCGGCATCGGTCATGGCATCGCGCTTGGCTGCCAGCTCGGCGGCTTCGGCACCCTCCGAACCTTCGGCGGCGTCCACCGGCACCAGCTCGACCAGAGCCATGTGGTCGTTTTCCAGCACCAGCTCGCGCAGCAGGTCCTCAAAATAGCTGCCGTCCAGCTCGCCACGCAGCTCCCCGTACACCGGGCCGTACTTGAGTGCCAGCGTCGCGGCGTCGTCATCGTAGAGCCAGGTGCTCAGCGCATCGCACGCGATGGCCACGCCGTCGGCGATACCGTAGTCGCGCTGGCGCAGGTCGTATTCGTTGCTGCTGATGATGGCCTCCAGGCGCTCGCGCGGAACGCCGTGCTCGCACAGGTCGCGGCAGGCGTCCTGGAACACACGACGCAGTTCGCGCGCCACGCCGGGCTGTGCGTTTTGCAGCATGATGAGCTCGTAGGGCTGCAGGCTCTCGGCCGCGGTGTAGCTCACCACGTTGCCGCCCAAGCCGGCGGCCAGAATGGCCTTCTTAACCGGTGCCTCGTTGGAGCCCAACAGTGCCTCGAACAGAATGTCCGCCGCGATCGTGCGCTTACGGTCGAGCGCGCTGCCCAGCACCAGGCCCAGGCCAACCAGGGCGTTCTCGGGCGTGGTGGCCATCTCGATGCGCTTATACTCGCAGGTCACGGGCGCCTGCACGCCCAGCGGATTGGGCGCCAGCGTGGACGGGTCCTCGCCGGCGGCGACGGCTGCGTCCATGCGGCGGCTCGCAGCGCTCGGCTGCGACAGATAGCGCTCGTCCAAAAATGCCAGCGCGCGGTCCACATCTAGGTCGCCGTAGAGCGTGATGTAGGAGTTGGAAGGATTGTAGTGGCGCGCGTGTGTGTCCAGGAACTGCTCGTAGGTGAGCGCGGGAATCGCGCGCGGGTCGCCGCCACTCTCGTACGCATAGGCGGTGTCGGGATAGAGCGCGGCGTTGACGGCGTCGTCCAGCACGCTCATGGGGTCGGACAGCGCGCCCTTCATCTCGTTGAACACCACGCCGTTATAACGCAGCGTGCCCTCGTGCAGGCTCGCGGCGCTGCTGTCGCCGTCGCCCTCCGGCAGGTCCAGTTCGTAGTGCCAGCCCTCCTGCTCAAAAATGGTGGGCTTGGTATAGATGGCCGGGTTGAACACCGCGTCCAGGTACACGTCCATCAGGTTGTACAGATCCTGCTCGTTGGTGGTGGCAACGGGGTAGATGGTCTTGTCGGGGTAGGTCATGGCGTTGAGGAACGTCTGCATGGAGCTCTTGATCAGGTCGACAAACGGCTCCTTGACGGGAAACTTGGCCGATCCGCACAGCACCGAGTGCTCAAGAATATGGAACACGCCGGTGGAATCGGCCGGCGGCGTCTTAAAGCCAATGGCAAAGGCCTTGTTTTCGTCGTCGCACGCCAGGTACAGCAGGCGAGCGCCCGAGGCGGTGTGGCGCAGCACGTAGGCGTCCGAGTCGAGCTCGGGCACGGTCTCGCAGCGCTCGACGGTAAAGCCATGGCAGGTGGTGCCGGGCACCAGCAGTGCGGCGGCAGCGGCGCGCGGGTCGGTTGAGGTGGCGGGCATATGCAGTCTCCTTTGACGCCCCAGCGGGGGCGAATCGAGTCGAATCCTCGAGAGTATACCCATATGGGGCTGCGGTTCTGCGGCGAACTGGCGGTTATACCGATGGGAAGTCGATGCGTCCTGGTCGCCTGTCGAACGAGAGTGGAAATTCGGACACACGAGCGTGGATTTTCGGACGCCGACCGAACGGGCGTGGAAAATCGGACTGACGAGAGTGGATATTTGGACGCAAATTGAACGAGAGTGGATATTTGGACGGAATCTGCCGCAAAAGCCCCAAAAACCGTCCAAATATCCACTCTCGATATCCGACCGTCCGAAAATCCTCGTTCGTCCATCACTCGCGTATCTCTCGTCTCTCATTCGTCTCTAATATGAGAGATGACAGGAAGATGAGAGAAAAATATGAGAGATAACTGAGCAGTAAAGAGGCAGGCAATCATGGTATTGTCTCAATACCGATTGTTCTACCAGCAAAAATATGTATAAATGAAGCAAATGGTAGACATTCCATCTCTCATCTATCTCTCTATCTCTAAGCCGAGAGATAGAGAGATAGATGAGAGATAATTACGAGAGATAACTGAGAGACGAGGGAAATCTATCCGCGGCATTCTCCGCAGGACCGAGCGAAAGGACGTGCAGATGAACGAAAACGAGCTGACCGGTCTGCTTGAGTCTTTAAGGCGTATGGGCTCGGATGATCTTAACGTCGAAGTGAAGGAGAGCGCCACGACGCTTTCCCGCGACGTGTGGGAAACGGTGAGCGCATTCGCGAACACTGCCGGCGGCATCATCGTACTCGGAGTGAGCGAGCGCGCGGGTTTTGTCCCAGTTGCAAACTTTGAGACCGAGAAAGTGCTCAACCAATTCGTGGCGGGCATGGGCGATGCCGGCGGTCGCGGAAAGCTGGCCAATCCGCCCAAATACACCATTGAGCGCGTGGAGCTCCAGGGCACCGTGGTTCTGGTCATCACGATTGAGGAGCTCGACCCGTCGAGCAAGCCTTGCTATGTCATAGAGCGGGGCGCTCAAGGTGGCAGCTACAAACGCATCGATGACAAAGATGTCCCGCTTTCGTCGACCGAGGTTTTGGCACTGTCGTCATATGAACGGACGAGTCCTAGCGATCGCGATGCGGTGCCCGGCACGAGTGTGGGCGATCTCGACGAGTCGCTGGTCGACCGCACGATAGAGCGTGCCTATTCGTTGACGTCTCGAGCGATGCGCGGTGCGGCGGACAAGAAGACAAAGATGGAGCGTCTGAATTTCCTCGACTTCCAGGGCAATGTTACCAAGGCCGGCCTCCTTGCCGCGGGCGTTTACCCTCAGCAGTTCTATCCCAAGCTCTTCATTGATGTGGCTGTCCACATGGGAACTCAAAAGGGAGCTGCGGGGCCACTAAGGTTTATGGACCGCACAGTCTGCGAGGGCACCCTAGGCGAGATGATTTCGGATGCTGTCGCGGCCGTCGCCAAGAATTTGCGGCGAACCTCGACCGTCCAAGGCGTCTCGCGTGTCGACTCGCTGGAGATTCCCGAGGATGTTCTGCGCGAGGCAATCGCCAACGCCGTAATCCATCGAGAATACGGGGATCGGTTCTGTGGACAATCGATTGCCGTCGACGTCTTTGACGATCGTGTCGAGGTGACGAATCCTGGCGGCCTTTACGGGGGAAAGACTCGCGAGAACTTGTTTGACGGCAGCTCCCGATGCCGTAACGCGACGCTCGTGAAACTCATGTCGATTGTCCCGCTGCCGGATGGCGCAGGTTCGCCGGCTGAGGGCAATGGCTCGGGCATCCCGATGATGATCGATGCCATGCGCGCGCATGGTCTGGCCGAGCCCCTGTTCTGCCCGGGGTTCGATCGGTTCAAGGTCGTACTTTACCGTTCAAAGATCGAGCCGGTCGATCATGGCGGGGGCTTAATTGTGACGGCACTCAAACACTACGGCGAGCTGGGGACGCGTGAGCTGGCAGAACGCACGGGGCTTACAATTTCCCAGGTTAGGTCGCGCGTCAACGCGCTCATTGCTCAAGGCGAGCTTGAGCCCACGGCGCCGGCGACGAGCCGCAACCGCAAGTATCGATTGTCAGAGCGCGTGGAATAAATGCGTTAGTGGACGAGGCGAACCAATAATCGACCCTCAATTGGCGCCCACTAAGATAAAGCGGTTGTTGCTCAGTCAACGGTGATGCTAAAGACTCGGCTTACGCCGGCATGGCCCCGAACCCGTCCATCAAGAACAGCCTAAGAACCAGTTTGATGACATATCCCGGTTTGACTTCAGCCGCGTCAAAGACGTGGCGTTCGGCGAGCTCGCTGCAGTATGCATAGATGTCGCGGATAAGGTCCGCGCCCGAAAGCGTAAACATGTAGCCTGCGTCCGAAAGCGCATTGGGCGCGGCGGGCAACTTGGCCATGTGGCAGAACGTTTGCAGGTCGGGCGCCATAACATTTTGGTAGTCGAGGTGGCCGCTGGCATCCTGTTCGGCAAGCTCCAATTGGCGCACAAAATCCAGCGCCGTCGCTAACACAAAGCTCGGCGTAGGCGCATTGACGTCCTGAGTGGTCGCCACAAGCCTGCCCGCCGCCTGCGTGACAAGCCAAGCGACCTCGCGCTGGCAGCGCACGGCCTTGCGCGTTACCGGCTTGATGGACGAAGAAGAAACGCTCCCCTTAGGCGGATTCGAAGCAGCCATAAGACCCTCCCATGAACAATCCGGCCCAACAAGCCCGGATGAAACACGTGCTACATCAGTATACAGGGGAGTGGGGTGGAAAAACGGGGTCGACAGCGTGAACTGCCGGCTCCGGATTGCTTGCCTTAGAGGCCGTACACTTCGACCATAGCTTCGCCAATGCGATGGGGCACGCCGGTGACGAGTGCGTTGCCCATGCAGAAGGCTCGATGGCCGTCAGTCATGCCCGTATCGGTCCAGCCTTTCGGGAATCCCTGAAGCTGGTCGAGCTCGTCGGGAACAAGACGGCGGAAACGGCCATCGGGACATTCGATGACGTGCTTGAAGCGGCTCGCTCCCGTGCCGCCTTCTCCTGTGAGGATGGTGCGGCTCGGCTTGTCGGTGGCATCCGGGAAGCTCATGGCTCCCTCGGAATACGTGTACGTAAAGCCTGTCTTTTTGTTAGTGCGCTCTTCGCGCTTGCTGCCCTTAAGGTAGCGCCAGTCGGGAAGCTTTTCGTCGGAGATGTAGAACTGCTCCGGGACATCAGCCTCGTCGACAAGCACGTCGCCAAGCACGTGGCGCTCACCGTGATAGTCCTCGGCAAAGTCGCAGGTCAGAACATGACAGCCCTGCATGACGCCAGCATTCTTGAATTGAGAGGTCTTTTGGCCGACGCCAAAACGAGTTGAGTTCTCGTAGGGGTCGGGCAAAACGTCGAGCTCGGACATCTCGTCGGGATAGATGGCGGGGAAGGCTTTAGCCATGACGCCGTTGTGCATGCGATTAACGAGATCAACCTTGCCAGCGTCCTTTTCGCAGAAGATATAAACACGCTTGCGACGCTGGGGGAAACCGTATTCGGCAGAGTTGACCACGCGCCATTCGACCGTGTAGTCGAGGTCGGCAAGACAGCTTAGGATGATGGCGAAGTCGCGACCGCGTTGAGACGCGGGCGACTTGAGCAGGCGGTCGACGTTCTCAAAGAGACCGAACTTGGGCTTCTTCATTTCGAGGAAGTGATAGATGTCCCACCAAAGGACGCCCTTCTTGCCCTCGATGCCGTGTGCCTGATTGAGCGGACGCGCGACAGAGTAGTCTTGGCAGGGGAAACCGCCAACAACCATTTGGACATCGGGGATTTCGATTTCTTTCGCCTCGGCCTGCTCCAGGACCTTATTGATGTCTTCGTTGACGACGGAATCATTGCCGAAGCGATCCATGTAGCAACGGGCCGCGAACTGACGCGCCTTGGTTCCGGGCGGCTCCCACTGATTGGCCCAAATGGTGCGGAAGGGGCCGGCGGGCTTCATATAAAACTCGGGATGGCGAGGGTCGGCATAGCCTTCGAGACCCAAACGAAATCCACCGACGCCCGCAAAAAGCTCGGCAATATTAATCTCAGACACGTTTCTCCAATCGCTGCTGTGTCCGGTTATGGTGGTCACAACAATAACCGATCGAGGGGACAATCAAGACCTCAATTTTCTGGGCGTTAGTAGTTGCTCTGAACTACCATGAGGTTAGTTGCGAGTTTCGGAGGTATCCCGTGTCTAAGAAGCGCCTCGATTTCAAGCGCATGCTTGACGATACTGATTTTTCTGACCCCTCAAGTATTGAGCGCTATGCTGCCAATCTCGATGGCATGACGTTCCGCGATATTCTCGAGCTCGGTATTGCTCCGGAGGGGGAGAGTGCGCCCAAGGACTTTGGCTCCAAGAAGTACAAAGGCGGTATGGGCACTCTTATCGAAGAACGTTACTTTGGCTACAAGGCCAATAGTGACGATCGCCCCGACTTTCCCGAGGCGGGCGTTGAGCTCAAGGCAACGTGTTTTGATGTGCTCAAGAACGGCCGGAAGTCTGCTGGCGAGCGCCTTGTCCTGACCATGATTCCTTATGACCGACCTGTTTCGCTCGACTACGACAGTTCTCATCTCAAGACCAAGCTCAGCAATATCCTGTTGATTTACTACGGCCGAGATCGTTCCATCGATAAATACGACCAACGCATTGAGCGTGCGGTCATGGTTCGTCTGCCCGAAGAGGACATGAAAATCATTCGCGCCGACTACGAGAAAATCATTTCGTACATTCAGGATGGTCGCGCAGACGAGCTGTCGGAGGGCATGACCACCTACTTGGGCGCCTGCACAAAGGGCGCAACCGAAGCGACAATGTGGGTCGACCAGTACTACGAGTACTTCAATACCGATACGGGCGAGATCGAACGCCGTCGCGCGAAACGTCGCGCCTTTTCTCTCAAACGCTCGTACATGGACTATGTGCTTCACGCCTATGTTCTCGGTGCCCCGCGTATCGGCGAGAGCATCGTTCGAGGCGACGACGAGTCCATTGATTTCGAAAGCTACGTAACTGGACTGATCGAGCAACACTATGGCGAAACTGATCGCCAGATTGCGGAGCAGTACGGCTTGGAATACACAGGAAACAAGGCGCAATGGACGACACTCGTTTATCGCATGCTCGGCATAAAAAACAATGCTGCCGAGGAGTTCGTTAAGGCTGGGATTAACGTCCGCGCTTGTCGCGTTAATAAGAGGGGGCACATCGAGCAAGCAATGTCCTTCCCTCCGTTTGAGTTTAAGCAGCTAATCAATGAGGATTGGGAAACGTCTTCCTTCCGTGCGCGCCTTGAGACCAGTCGTTTCTTCTTTGTCGTGTTCCGTGAGGACCACGAGGGGGAGTGGCGCCTTGACCGCTGCCTATTCTGGGCAATGCCGGCAAACGAAATCGAAGGCCCCGCAAAGGCTTGTTGGGATGAGACACGAAAGGTCATTCGCGAGGGCGTTGAGCTCAATCCGTATCGGGATGCAAGCGGAAAGCTCAAAGTGACCAACAACCTGCCCGGTATGGCAGACAACCCGATCGTTCACGTCCGCCCGCATACCTCAAAAGCTGCGTACAGATTCGCCGACGGAACCGAAATCGGCGATATTGCGAGGAACGCCTACGAGTTGCCCGACGGACGTTGGATGACCAGGCAATCGTTCTGGTTTAACAAGGGCTATTTGGAGCATATTTTGGGACTGTAACAAGACCGTCTTCACATGCTGGTGCGCCCCGGACGCTGTCCCGGCTGTGGTATCGATGTCGTGTATGACGATGCGGACACCTAATTGTCTGTCGGGTGCTTCTGCCTTTGGGCGATACCTTGCCGCCAGGAGCGCTCGCCGGTACCTAAGATATCTTACAGGTAGATCCCCTCGCACAGGGGCTTGTGGAACTGGGTGTGGTGGTCGCGTGCCCAGGTAAAAAGTGCCTGGTCAAAGTTGCCCTGTCTGGCGTGGATGCCAAAGACGCCGGCGACTTCCACGCGCACGAACTCCAGCGCGGGCAGCTTGTTGATAGCCGTGAGCGCAAACGGCGACATGGGCTCCTCGAACAGGTAATGGCTGCCTTGCAGCGCGCCACAGGCGGTGCAGGTGCTGGCGAGCGATACGGTTTTGGTGGTGCGCGACGTTACGGGCTTGTAGCCGCAGCGCTCGCGCAGGTAGTCGCGGATCTCGGCCGGCACGCAGCCCAGCGCGGGAACGATGGCTATGGCGTTGGCGCGGGCGGTGTCGATCGCGATGTGGCCCGCGTCGTCCATGGCGGGCGCAGCGCCGGGCGCGGCCTTGCTGCCCGAGTCCTCGGCCACCCGATACGGAATGCCAAAGGCCGCGACCGTCGTCTGCTCGTGGCACTTCCAACATTCGCGCTTGCCAAGCACCAGATAGATGTAGGGCGCGCTGGGGTCGGAACGATCCACGCCGGGCAGCCACGCGGCAAAGGGCTCGGGGTTGACGCCATCGGGCACGTACCAGATCTTCTTGACCCGGTCCCACTTGGCGCCCAGGGCCTTGGCCTGGTCTTTGTGCGAAAAGGGAACATCGAGCTCGGTGCGCATGGCGGCTCCTTTGTGCGGCTTGCGGTGCATGTGCTCCAAGGATACCCCAGCGGCGGACGTCCGATGCATGCCGACGGAATTGCTGATGTTCTTGCTGTTGGCCGCGGCTGGTTGCAAACGCGACGGTGCCGTTGGGGCATTGCTATAAGTCAGCAAATGAGCAATTTGGCCGTCCAAGCAGTCGCAAAGCAAAATGGAAGTCCCGCGCCGTCAAGCAGTTTTGCCACTGCTGCACTACATAACCACAGTTAAACGCGGCAATTCGCTCTTGTACAGTCTTAACCGTGATCACACGTCATTAGTAGCTCAGAGGTTAGGGCGGTGACTGAATGGCTCGGTACAAAGGCGAGAACAGGGCATGGGAAGGAGCCGCTCGGCTGCTCGCAAATCCGGCGCGCGGACGTGAAGGTGTGCGAGACCCCCTAAGCACGTGGCCGAGATTGGCGGGTGGAGCCTGCGCCAAGTCCAGAAGTGGTGCGCGGACGGGACGCTCCCCGCGATGATGATCGGCGGCACCTGGGCGATCAGCGGGCAGAAAATCTGCGACATGCTCGGCATTGAGGACTAGCGATGCCTATGGAAGCATTCAAGGAAAATGACACCGGTGGCCGTATACTTGGCGGCGGGGCCACCGGCGGCGAGTGGACAGGCCGGGGGCCTGTCGTGGCTGCATCTTACAGCTCGGTCACGGGGAGCGCCGCCTCGCAGCTCGATTGCGGGGTGAGCCAGCATGAACGATAAGGAGAAGGCCGACTTGGCGTTCCTCTCTATGGAGCCGCCCAAGAACTACGAGACTTGGAAGAACATCGGCATCAGCTACGAGGCCGCTGGAGGCGACCACGACACGTTCCTTAGCTGGTGCTCCCACGACCCCGAGAAGTACGACGAGGCCGTTACCCGCAAGCTCTTCAAGCATGTGGACGAGGGCGGTAGGATCACGGCGGGCACGCTCTTCTGGCATGCGGCGAACGCAGGCTGAAAGAGTACGGGCGACCATACAAGCGGAGCGCTTTGCACGGCCTCCGGCGGCCAGGACCTCTCCGGATTGCCGTACTTGGAGCAGGCGATCAAGCAAATCGAGGCCAAGGCGTTTTACCTGCACTTCTGCTGTTTACGGGAAGCAAACAGCCGTTCGGTGACGTTTTCAAGCTTAGGTCTCCAATCCCTCTGATTGCTGCTAATCTATAAAGTTAGCGAGTTGAATTCTTTTCGAGTTTGTGACGCTCGCATACGGTCATTCTAGGACGCCGAAGGGGTGATTGCGATGAGCGTTGATAGTTCCACGGAGGATAAGGCTCAGAGCGCCTCCATTGGTGCTGTGGATTTGTTTTGCGGGGTCGGGGGCCTGACCTACGGTTTACGCACCGCTGGCATCGATGTGGTGGCTGGGTTTGACCTCGATTCCTCTTGCCAGTACGCCTACGATGCGAACAACGGCAAGGACAAGTTCATCTGCAAGAACATCGCCGAGGTCACCGGGGAGGAAGTCAAGGAGCTCCTGAAGGACTTTGACATCAAAGTCTTGGTAGGGTGCGCTCCTTGCCAGCCCTTCTCGAAGCACCGCAAGGACAAGAAGCATCGCGAGAAGCACAAAGACTGGGGGTTGCTTGCGCAGTTTGGGAGGCTTGTACGTGAAGTGCAGCCAGATTACGTGTCCATGGAGAACGTGCCCGAGCTCGAGAAGGAGAGCATCTTCTCTGGTTTCTTGAACACGCTTAAGGAGTCCGGATACTCGGTGGAATACAGCGTCGTAAAGGCTGAGGAGTACGGTGTGCCCCAGCATCGGCGGCGATTGATTCTGCTAGCTTCTAGAAATGGGTCCATCAGCTTGATTGACCCTACGAATGATAACGCTCATGCTGTTACGGTTCGGCAGGCAATAGGTGCGCTGCCTGCCGTGAGCGCTGGCGGCTCTTGCAGGGGGGACTCTCTGCAAACGGCGTCGGCGCTATCAGAACTAAACTTGAAGCGCATTAAGGCTTCGACGCCTAATGGCACGTGGCGAGATTGGCCTGAGGATCTGAGGCTTGATTGTCATAAAAAGGCTGCTGGCCAAACGTACCCTGCGGTCTACGGGAGGATGGCTTGGGACGAGACGTCCCCAACTATAACTACGCAGTTCTATATGTACGGTACGGGCCGGTTTGGGCATCCAGAGCAAAATCGAGCCCTAACCTTGCGTGAGGGTGCCGTCTTGCAGAGCTTCCCGCAGGATTACAAGTTCATTAGGCCTGGCGAGAAGATCAGCAAGAAAGCTGTGGCACGGCATATTGGAAACGCCGTGCCACCAAAGCTCGGCGAAGCGGTTGGCAAAAGCATAATTGCCGCTTGCGTACACTAGCCCTCTTCTGATTCGGTCATACCGCGCCGATATTCACCGGCGTTGAGGTAGGTCGAAACATCCTTGCGGAGCTGCATCAAAAATGAGTCAACATGATTGACTAGCTCCGCAAGCTCCGATGTTGTCACCTGATTGCTTGCTTCTGCAAACGAAATTGATCCATGAGCTAGGTCATTCCGTCGATTCTTGATGTCTTTAAGCTCGCTCTTAATCTCATCCCTCTTGCAGTTCGCTATATCATCATGAATCGATATTCCGTGGTCATCAAAGAGCTTGAGGATTTTGTCTGCATCTAGATTTCCACCGGCGATGGTGTTCCGAACGCTGAATTGAAGTACGTTATTTTTAACAGCATGATCAAGCAACCTCTTGCTTATGGACTCGGCAGTACTATTGCTGGCTTTTGGGTCGCTCAACCCGTTATACATTTGGGTATGATGCCAAATCGATTGAAGCTTTTCGGAAACCTCAGCGTAGCCGCAACCCTCGTCCTTTACTCTGTCGTAAATCGCCTGCATGAGATTAGTGACTGAGTACTCAATGATGTTGTAGATCATAAGCTTGACGTTGGAGCGGATGACACTGGAAACGAGGGTCACATCTGGTGTCGATGAGGGCAGGCCACTGGGATTTGCCTTTTCAGCGATTTCGTACGCTCCTCGCATTACAGCATTGTAGCGCACGCCCTCTGCACCTTGGTCAAGCGAATCGAGCAGGGTCGCGAGCGTAATCATGCTCTTGGTCTCACCAAGGCGGTCGTTGTAGACCTCTTCGTACCCCAAGTTAAAGTCATTGGAATCCATAAGGTTTACCGCTCCGCCTTCAGCTTGTTGGCAACGAAATCAATGCGAGCTTTCAACTTGGCCTTTACGTTTGCCGAGTCTGACCGCACAAGGGTCTGGAACTCTTCGCAATCAACCCAAGACATGTCTTTGCGCGAAAGGTCCTTGTCCTCCGACAACGCCACGGCAACGCCGACCGCAATAGCTTCGAAACGCGCATGAGGAGTCGTTTTTCCTGTCGGTGTCTTTTTGAAACCCCTGTCTCCCAAGCACTTCTCAACGTATTCCAACATTTCTTTGAAGCGAGCGACGAGTTCATTGCGCTTGTCAGGTGACTCGGCAAGCTCGATGTTCATGCGATTCGTGTATTCATCCAGGTAACTAGCAACGCGGTCTTTGTAACCCTCGAAATCTGGGTAGCCGTCTGCATAGGCGAAGAAACGAGTGACAAGTTCCATGTCATCGTAGTGTTTGCGCGCCGTCTCGCTTAACGGGGCAAGTTTTATAAAGAGCGGATCTTTGGAGAGCTCGCTTACTAGTTTTGTAAAATCGCCGCCCATGGAGCCACGGCGAATTTCTTGCGATTTGAGCTGCTTGCCCGATGAATTGATACGACGAAAAATCTCCTGTCGGACGTCAAAGGTGGTCCCTTCCTCAAGGTAAACCACTCGAAAGCTCGCGTTATCGAATCTTCTTTGTACTTCTATGGGAAGTTCTGAATAGGTCTTTCCGTTGACAGATGTAAGGATGTCTAGATTGCACAAGGTTAAATCGCCTCTGGCAAAGTTCACCAAGGCGTTCATCCTTTGCGCTCCATCAACGATTTCCGTTCTGCCATCTTCAGCATCGGCAAAGAACATGTAGGGAATGGGCAGGCCAATTAGCACAGACTCAATAAAGTAGCTGCAGTCAACGTCTGTCCAGACGAAGTTCCGTTGATAGTCAAGCGGAATGTAGAATGCATCAGCATTGAACTTATTGATGAGGTATTCCGCAACGTATTCGCGAGTGCTGAATCGCACATCCTTTTTCTTGTCGCGAATCTGTTCGGAAATCTCGATCGTCTCACTTTGTTGATCAGTCAATCGCCTTCACCTCAATCTATAGCAGGACGAAGCCAACTTAGGTCTGACTGGCTGTGGGATGTGAAGCCCTCTCCCATAACCAATGCTGCACTCTAATGATACCAGCAGATGCCTGGCATTAGAGTCGTGCCCCTCTGCCACTTTGTGACGCCCGTCTAGGCTGCTCGTATCGAGTAACTGGGCGGGCGCCTTGTTGTGCCTGCCGCGATTTGAAAGCAGGATACATGGACGGTGAGACTCATGGCGACGAGGCGGCGAAGGTCGAGCTCGCGGAAGGGCAAGAGGACGCGAGGTCGGCAGAGGTGGCGGACGCCCTTCGCTCGGGGATCGAAGCGGTGGAGGGCGCAGCAGCCGACGAGCGCGTGGAGTACTGAGCTCAGGCTCGCTGGGGCGCGGAGCGTCAAGGCCGCGCGTGCCCTTCTCGACGAACACGGGGGCGACGTGGGCGCGCTCAAGGAGGCGGAGCCCTGACTCTTCTCGGTCTCCCCGCGCCCGCTGGGACCACGGGGCTGCCAAACGCGGGAGCCGCTGTTTGTGTCGACGACAAGCTGAACATTGTGGCGCGACCAAATTGAGCACTTTGGCAAACACGCCGCGTTAACCTATCCCACCGCCTTGCCGAGCATGAGCGTCGCCTCCATACGGTGACTCGCGCCGGTGAACTCGACCAGGCGGCCGTGGTGGACGATGCGGTCGATCATCGCCGCCGCCATCTTGTCGTCCCCCAGGACCGTGCCCCACTTGCTGAACTCAATGTTTGTGGTGATGACCAGGCTGTGCCTCTCGTAGCAGTCCGACACCCCCTGGAACAGCAGCCTCGCGCTGTCGAGGTCCAGCGGCACGTAGCCGAACTCGTCCAGGATGACCAGGTCGTTTCTGGCGATGTCCCTCATCGCCGCCTCCAGCGAGTGCTCGCGCGCCGCCTTTTGGGATACATTTGGGATACAGCGCTATATACAAGAAACCGGTCTACCGCATTTCCGCAGGTAGACCGGTTGAACAATTGGTGGGCGTTAGAAGATTTGAACTTCTGACCTCTTCCGTGTCAGGGAAGCGCTCTCCCCCTGAGCTAAACGCCCGATCAAGGGTGCGCAAGCGCGCAAGGGATAATATAACGGAGCCTGAACTCGGTGGCAAGAACATTTTTAAAAATCGCTTACATTGTGGAATTCGGGGGCTTTGTCATAGCCATCTCAAAAGTGCCTGCTGCCGCGATTTGGCTGTCGCATAATGCAAGGCCATTGCGGTATCGAGCTATGGAAAGACGCCTGCGGAATTGTCCTACCGATAAGCGGACAAGCCTCCAGCTGGTGCCTTCGCCGTGGTAAGGTAAGCCGAATTGTTTCCAAGCTGTTTCGGGGGAGTGGAATGAGCAAAGAGTGTGTCGAGCAGGTCGAAGGCACAGGGGCTTCGGTGCCGATGACCGATATATCGAACATTGATGTGCCCGAGGGCACCGACGAGCTCAGCCGCAACACCCGTCGCGCCTGGCGCGAGCGCCTTAACGATGCGTCGTCGCGCAAGATGATCACGGGCGTCTTGGCTACGCTGGTGGGCGGTTCGTTTTGGGGCTTCTCGGGCACCAGCGCGAGCTTTCTGTTCGATATCTACCACGTCGACACCTTGTGGCTTATGAGCGTGCGTCAGATTCTCGCCGGTCTACTCTTTATGGCCGTGGTTGTTACGCGCGACCGCGAGCGCCTGATTAAGCTCTGGACCACACCCGCCGATCGCAAGCAGCTGCTGCTCTTTACCGCCTTTGGCCTGCTGTTCAACCAGTTTTGCTATCTTTCGGCCGTGCGCCTGACGAACGCCGGAACCGCGACGGTGCTCCAGTGCCTGCAACTCGTTATCATCATGGGCTACGCCTGCGTGACCGATCGCCGCATGCCGCGTACTCGCGAAGTCATCGGCATTGGCCTGGCTCTGGGTGGAACCTTTTTAATCGCCACCGGCGGCGACCCCACCAGCCTGAATATCTCGCCGCTTGGCCTGGCAGCAGGTCTTATGTGTGCGGTCAGCGCCGCGTGTATGGCGGTGATTCCCGCCAAGATCCTGCCCGAATACGGTAGCCCCATCGTCACGGGCTCGGCAATGCTCACGGCGGGCGTGGTCTCATGTGTCTTCGTGCAGCCCTGGGCGCATATGCCGGCGCTCGATGCCGCCGGCATCGAGGCGCTCGCGGTGTTCGTGGTTATCGGCTCGTTTTTTGCTTACATGCTTTATATGCAGGGCGTTAAGGACATCGGCTCGGTGCGCGCGAGCCTCATCGGAACTGTGGAGCCGGTTTCGGCGACCATCACCAGCGCCGTTATGCTGGGCACGGTGTTTTTGCCGACCGACCTTATCGGCTTTGCCATGATCATCGTGATGATGTTCCTCACGGTGTAGTTGACGCCGCCGCCAAGACAGAAAAGGTGTTGTGCCGCATTTTCGCCAATTGATGTCCGTGTCTGGAGTTTAGCTGTCGATGCTCAAAATGCCATAAACTAGTAACGTTATGGACTTTTTCATTGCGACTCAATTGCGAGGATTTCTTTATGGCTGGTAATCACTTTAAGGGCAGCGATAGCGGCCGTCCTGCAGTTCCGCCGCGTCCGAACGGGGCTGGTAAGGCCGGCATGCCGGGCGGCGCTGGACAGGGCGGTTCCGGTAAGCGCGTGTCCCCGGGCGAGACGGCGATGTTTACCGCTCTGTACGAGCAGTCTCAAAAGGCAAAAAAGACCGGCCGTGCAAAAGGGAATGTCTTTGCGGGCGGTGCAACCTCCACGTCGCAGCCGAGCGGGGCTCCTTCGGTACCTGCGAACAACGCAGGTGCTGCCAACGCCGCGAATGCCGCCGGCAACGTTAATGCCGGCAAGGCCGACAACAATACTCCCTCTGCCGGTGGCGCGGGGCTTACGGGTAACCTTGGCACGATCTACACCGGCGCCTCCGAGACTGGTACGTTCGCCCGCCTGGATGATAGCGGTGCCGAGTTTGCGGGCTCGGGTTCCAAGGAAGATTATTACGATTTTGGCTTGAACTACGGTAGCGACGCTTCGTCGAGTTCGACCTCTGACGGTCTGGTCCGTCATCGCCATCGCAAGGGCGAGCACAAAAAGCGTCACACCGGCGCCATTATTGCCGCTGTAGTCGCGGTGCTTCTCGTTGCGCTTGGCGCAAGCGGCTTTATGCTGCTTAACTCGGCAAAGACCGTAAAGAGCGAAGCGAAGGAGGCTGTCGAGATCGTCGGTGGCCTTAAGGACAAGGTCACGTCGGGCGATTTTTCGACGCTGCCTGACGACGCGAAGAAGATCGATGAGCTCTGCAACAGCATGAAGGCGGAGACCTCGAGCCCGCTGTGGGCGGCGGCTTCGTTTATCCCGGTGTATGGCAGCGATATCAATGCGGCCCGCACCATGATTGACGCCCTGTCCGATGTCTCGAGCGATGCGCTGGTTCCCATGGCCGATAACCTTTCGCAGGCTACGCCCGGCAAGCTGTTCCAGGACGGCATGATTAACGTGTCCGCGCTGCAGGCGGTCGCCGATTCGCTTTCCAGCAGCTCGAAGGTGTTCAAGAGCGCCAACGAGAAGGTCCAGGGCATTGGCGATACTCATATTTCCCAGGTGACCGAGCTGGTCGATAAGGCCAAGGACGGCTTTGCCACCCTCAACGGCGCGGTTGACGCGGCGGAGAAGGTTGCCCCCGTCCTTCCCCAGATGCTCGGCGCCAACGGCCAGACGCGCAACTACCTTATGTACGCCATGAACAACGTCGAGATTCGTGCCTGCGGCGGCTTTGGCGGTTCGCAGGGTCTGATTTCGGTCACCGACGGCCAGATGTCGATTGGCGAGTTTGTTCCCCGCATTGGACTCAGCGAGGATGAGGCAGTCGAGAGCGTCGACGAAGAGGATGAGGCGCTGTTCGGCAACCACAGTAACCTGTACAACTCGGGCAATACCTATTCGCCTGATTGGCCCCGCAACTCGCAGCGTGTCGCCGCGCTGTGGAAGTCCCAGTATGGACAGGACGTTGATGGCGTCATCGGTATCGACCCGGTGTTCCTGCAGTATCTGCTGGGCCTGGTCGGTAATGTCTCGCTGCCCGACGGAACGGTTGTCGACGGCACCAACGCCGCAAAGGTCCTCATGCACGATGTGTACTGGAACTATCCGGTCGAGGAGTCGGACGGCATCTTTGCATCCGTCGCCAGCGCTGCCTTCGACAAGATCCTTGGCGGTATCGGCGATGTCGATGTTACGAAGCTTGTCAGCGCCGTTGAGCGCGGTGCCGAAGAGGGCCGCCTGATCGCGTGGATGAGAAACGATGATGAGCAGAATGCCATCAAAGAGACGGGCATTGACGCTTCGCTGCCCAATCCGGATGACCCGAGTGCCGATCCTGTTGCCGGCGTTTACTTTAACAACCTGAGCTTCTCCAAGCTCGACTGGTACCTGAACGCTGATACGCAGATTGGCCAGGGCATCAAGAACGGTGACGGCACGTGCTCCTATCGCATCACCGTTACCCTGACGAACATCATGACGCAGGAGGAGGCTGGCAAGCTGCCCGACTACGTTGCGGCGAGCGCACCCGATGCCGCGCGTGACGACGAGCGTCTGAATGTCTCACTGTTTGCCCCGACGGGCGGCAACATTACTGATCTGACCGTCGAGGGCACCCAGTTTGGTCTCGGCGCCGCTACGTGGCATGGAATCCCCTTCTATTCGGGCACCGTTGACCTGCATGCTGGCGAGACGACGACGATCACGTATACGCTGACCACGTCGGCCGAGGCGGGGGACAAGCCGCTTACGCTGCGTCAGACTCCTACATGCCAGGCGGCTCGCGACAGCGCGTCGGCGTAGGGTTTTTCTGGTAGCGCAGATAATCGAGTACCATTTTGGGGCGGACAGGCAATCTGTTCGCCCCTATTTTGTAAGGAGAGCGCATGAAGTACTTTGGCACCGACGGCTTTCGCGGCGAGGCCAACGTTGGGCTGACGGTAGAGCACGCTTATAAGATTGGCCGTTTTGTGGGCTGGTATTACGGCGCCAACCGCGAGCGCAAGGCGCGCGTTATCGTGGGCAAGGACACACGTCGCTCGAGTTATATGTTCGAGGCGGCGCTGGTGAGCGGTCTGGTCGCGAGCGGTGCGGACGCCTATATGCTGCACGTGATCCCGACGCCGGGCGTGGCGCATCAGACCGTGGAGGGCTGCTTCGATTGCGGCATCATGATCAGCGCGAGCCACAACCCGTTTTGCGATAACGGCATTAAGCTCGTCAATAGCGACGGTTTTAAGATGGACGAGGACGTACTGGAGCTCATCGAGGACTACATCGATGGCAAGAGCGAAGTTCCGTTGGCCACGGGCAACCACATCGGTGCCACGGTGGACTACATGCAGGGCCGCAACCGCTACATTGCTTCGCTCATTGCAAGTGCGAACTTTTCGCTGCAGGGCGTCAAGATCGGTATCGACTGCGCCAACGGCTCGGCTTCCTCGGTGGCCAAGCCGGTGTTTGACGCGCTCGGTGCCGACGTGCGCGTGATCAATGCCGCGCCCGATGGCTTTAACATCAACGTCGACTGCGGCTCCACGCATATGGAGCGTCTGCAGCGCCATGTGGTGGAGCAGGGCCTGGACGTGGGTTTTGCCTACGATGGCGATGCCGACCGCTGCCTGGCCGTGGATGAGCGCGGTCGCGTGGTAGACGGCGACCAGATCCTGTACGTGTGCGGCGTGTATCTGAACAAGCACGGTCGCCTTTCGGGCGGTACCGTGGTGCCGACGATTGCCAGCAACTTTGGCCTGATCAAGTCGTTGGAGCTTGCCGGTCTGAGCGCCGTGACCAGCGGCGTGGGCGACCGTCACGTGTATGCCAAGATGCGCGAGGGCGGCTACAGCCTGGGCGGCGAGCAGACGGGCCATACGATCTTTGGCGATATCGAGTGCACGGGCGACGGCATTATGACCTCGCTGCGTGTGATGGAAGTGATTCGCGCCGAGCGCGAGACGCTCTCGCAGCTCACGGCTCCGTGCAAGCTGCTGCCGCAGGCGCAGGTTGCCGTGCGCGTGGCGGACAAGGACGCCGCACTGGGCAACATGGGCGTGCAAGCCGCCATTGCCGAGGCCGAGGCGTCGCTGGCGGGCGAGGGCCGCGTGCTGGTGCGCAAGAGCGGAACCGAGTCGGTGATTCGCGTTTTGGCCGAAGCCCCCGACCAGGCAGCTGCCGACGCTGCCATGAAGCGCATCGCCGCCGCGCTGGAGGCTTTATAGTTACGCGGTTTTACCAAACCGCGTAACGGCTCGACGCTGCAAACGGCCCCAAGCGGCAATCTGACGTTCAATTTCAAGGGCGCGACCAGAAGGTCAGCGCCCTTTCGTTTCACGTCATCTTGCTCGCTTGGGGTCGTTTTCGCTGACGTTACCAAGACATTGGCGTCAACATGGTTGGCGTTGGCGATGGCGTGCTGGCCAATCCTTACAGCTCGTAGAGCGTGGTGAACTTGTCCTGCAGGTAGCTGCAGTAGTAGCGGGCATCGAACGCCATGCCGCACGCGCCCTTGATGAGCTCCGGCGCGTCCTTGGCGCGACCCCACTGCCAAATGTGCTCGCCCAGCCAGGCGCGGACGGGTGTCAGGTCGCCGCTCGCGCAGGCGCCGGTAAGGTCGACGCCGTCGCGGCACATGGCCGGCACAAACATGGCATCGTAGGCGCTACCCAGCGCATAGGTGGGGAAGTAGCCAAACGAGCCGCCGCTCCAGTGCGTATCCTGCAGGCAGCCGTGTGTGTCGTCGGGAACGGGAATGCCCAGGTACTCATCCATAAAGCGATTCCAAAGCGCGGGGATGTCCTTGGCCGTGGCTTCGCCGGCAAACAGCATGCGCTCAATTTGGTAGCGCACCATAATGTGCAGCGGGTAGGTGAGCTCGTCGGCCTCGGTGCGGATCAACGACGGCTGCGCGATGTTCACGGCGCGGTAGAGCGTGTCCTCGTCCACGCTGCCGTAGACCTCGGGCGCGTGGCGGCGCAGTACCTCGAGCAGCGGTCCCATAAAGGCGCGGCTGCGGCCCACGGTGTTCTCGAAAAAGCGGCTCTGGCTCTCGTGGATGCCCATGGAGGTGCCGCCCTCCAGGCACGTGCGCGCGTAGGCGGGGTTCACGCCCAGCTCGTACATGGCGTGGCCGGCCTCGTGGATGATGCTGTAGACGTTGGAGATGCAATCGTCCCCGTAGATGTGCGTGGCGATGCGCGCATCGCCCACCGAGAAGCCCTCGCTAAACGGATGCTCGGTAAAGGCGAGCGTGGTGTCGTCCAGGTCCAGGCCGACGAGCTTCATGAGGTCAAAGCTCATGGCGCGCTGGGCAGCCTCGGGCACATGGGCGTGCAAAAAGTCGGCAGCGGGCTGCTGACCGCGCTCGCCGATGGCGTGCACGAGCGGCACGACCGTGGCCTTGACCTCATCGCAAAACGCATCGAAGCTCTTGGCGGAAAGGCCGCGCTCGTACTGGTCGAGCCAAACATCGTATGGGTCGCGCTTGGGGTCCATGAGCTCGGCCTGGTGCTTAAGTTGGCCGACGATTCTATCCACATAGGGCTCAAAGCTCGCCCAGTCATTGGCCGTCTTGGCCTTGTGCCACACGGCGTCGGCCTCGCAGGTGAGCCTGGTCCAGGCCTCGGCCTCCTCGGTGGGGATGACGCTTGCCTCGCGCTGGTCGCGGCCGAGCACGCGGATCTCGTCAAGCAGCTGCGGGTCGTCGATCTTGCCGCCGGCAACGGTCTCGCGTGCCAGCGAGTGCACAAGTTCGACAGACTTTTCGCTGGTCAGGAGCTTATGGTGCTCGCCGGCAAGGGTGCCCATGGCGTCGGCACGGGCGGCGGCACCGTTGGCGGGAGCAATGGTCGCGCCGTCAAACTCGGCAATCTTGAGCAGATACTCGCGGGTCCACAGCTTGCCCTCGAGCTTGCGGAATTTTTTAACGGCCTTATCGACCTTCATGCCTTTGGGCGTCTTGTCCGCTGCAGGCTTGGCCATCTTATCCTTGTTCTTTCCCATACCATATCCTTGATCTCGCGAGCCGTGCGCCACGGGTGGGCGCACGGCCAGTTTGCACAGCTACCCGCCTTGTACCCAGTGCGAACAAAACGGAACACGGCGATATGCTCGTAGAATGTGTTATCCTATAGCCCAATGCGTTGACGGAGAGGGTTTTGCCCGCCGCGTCGCCGGTAAGAGAGGGAAGGTCATGGGCTGCAAGTCTTCCTGCGGTGGCAAGGGCCAAGCGTTCACTCCCGAGCAGCGACCTCAACGGGCGCGCGGCCAGCGGCGGCGATGTCCCCAGTAGGGAAGCCGTGAGCCTCGCGACAAGGGGCAAAGAGTGGGCGCGGCGGGCCAGACATCCGTCGGGTCAAACAAGGTGGTACCGCGGAATTCAACCGTCCTTGGGCAATGCACATGCCCGAGGACGGTTTTTTGTTACCGAACCGGGCCGCACATCCGCAGCTATCGGGTGCTAGCCGCCCCGGCAAGCGAGATGCGCGAGAGACGAAAGGGAAGACATGAGTCTGATTGATGATCTGGTCAAACTCGAGGAAGAGGCCAAGGAGCTCGTCACTAGCGCTGACGACGCCGCCAAGCTCGAGGCCGCGCGCGTTGAGCTGCTCGGCCGCAAGGGCCGTATCACCGGCCTGATGCGCATGATGGGCAAGCTCGCTCCCGAGGATCGTCCCATGATGGGCAAACGCGCCAACGAGATGCGCCAGCTGATCGAGGGCATGCTCGACGAGCGCACCACCGAGATGAAGGCCGCCGCCCTCAAGCACGCACTCGAGCACGAGGCCGTCGACATCACGCTGCCGGGCATCCGTCCGCAGATCGGTCACCAGCACCTGATCAAGCAGATCATCGAGGAGGCCGAGGACATCTTCTGCGGCATCGGCTACACCGTCGAGTCCGGCCCCATGGTCGATACTTCCTACTACAACTTCACCGCGCTCAACGCGCCCATGGATCACCCGAGCCGCTCGGCTCGCGACACGTTCTATGTGGTCGACAACAACCCCGGCAGCGTCGCGCATCCCGAGGCTCACGCTCACGGTGAGTCCGACGTGCTGCTGCGCACCCAGACCTCGGGCGTGCAGATCCACACCATGGAGTCGCAGAAGCCGCCCATCTACATGATCTGCCCGGGCACCGTCTACCGTCCCGACACGGCCGACGCCTGCCACCTGCCGCAGTTCAACCAGATTGAGGGCCTGGTCGTCGACGAGGGCATCACCTTTGGCGATCTTAAGGGCACGCTCGACTACTTTGTTAAGTGCATGTTTGGCGAGGATCGCAAGACGCGTTACCGCCCGCACTTCTTCCCCTTCACCGAGCCCAGCTGCGAGGTGGACGTGAGCTGCCACGTGTGCGGCGGCAAGGGCTGCAACTTCTGCAAGCACAGCGGCTGGATCGAGATCCTGGGCTGCGGTATGGTCGACCCCAACGTCCTGATCAACTGCGGCATCGACCCCGAGAAGTACACCGGCTTCGCCTTTGGTATTGGCGCCGAGCGCGTCGCGGCACTGCGCTACGACCTGCCCGACCTGCGCACGTTGATGACTGGTGACATGAGGTTCTTGAACCAGTTCTAGAACGCTTTCTTCTTAGTTGCAGTTTCCGGCTCAAAGCCGCATTTATGAAAGGAGACCAGTTAGATGCGCGTTTCTTACGACTGGCTCAAGACCATGATCGATATTCCGGAGGATCCCAAGACCCTTTCGGACGAATATATCCGTACCGGTACCGAGGTCGAGGCGATCGACACCGTGGGCGAGTCCTTCGACCACGTGGTGACCGCCAAGGTGCTCACCAAGACCCCGCACCCCGATAGCGACCACATGTATGTGTGCTCGGTCGACGTGGGCGACAAGAACCTCGACGCCGATGGCAACCCCGCTCCGCTGCAGATCGTCTGCGGCGCGCAGAACTTCGAGGCCGGCGACCACATCGTCACGGCCATGATTGGCGCTGTCCTGCCCGGCGACGTCAAGATCAAGAAGAGCAAGCTTCGCGGCGTCGTGTCCATGGGCATGAACTGCTCCGCGCGCGAGCTCGGCCTGGGCGGCGACCACTCCGGCATCATGATCCTGCCCGAGGATACGCCCTGCGGCATGCCGTTTGCCGAGTACGTGGGCTCGAGCGACACCGTGCTCGACTGCGAGATCACGCCCAACCGCCCCGACTGCCTGTCCATGATCGGCATGGCCCGCGAAACCGGTGCCATCTTCGACCGCGATTTCCACGTTGAGCTGCCCGCCATCAAGGTCGAGACCGGCCGCGCGACCGACGACGAGCTTTCGGTCGAGATTGCCGACGAGGGCCTGTGCGACCGCTACGTCGCCCGCATCGTGCGCAACGTGAAGGTCGGTCCCTCGCCCGACTGGATGGTCAAGCGCCTCAACGCCCTGGGCGTGCGCCCGCACAACAACATCGTCGATATCACCAACTACGTGATGATGCTCACCGGCCAGCCGCTGCACGCCTTTGACCTCGACACCTTTGCCGAGCGCGATGGCCACCGTCGCGTGGTGGTTCGCGCCGCCCAGCAGGACGAGAAGTTCACGACTCTCGACGGCGAGGAGCGCGTGCTCGACGCCGGCATGGGCCTCATCACCGACGGCGAGCGTCCCGTGGCGCTGGCCGGTGTCATGGGCGGTATGGATTCCGAGATCGAGGACGATACCGTCGATGTGATGGTCGAGAGCGCCTGCTTCAACGCCGGCCGCACCTCGCACACCAGCCGTGACCTGTCGCTGATCTCCGACGCCTCCATCCGCTTTGAGCGCCAGGTCGACGAGACCGGCTGCGTGGACGTCGCCAATGTGACGTGCGCGCTTATCGAGGAGATCGCCGGCGGCGAGGTCGCCCCCGGCTATGTGGACGTGTTCCCCGCGCCCAAGACCATCGACAGCATCAAGCTGCGCCTGGCCCGCGTGCACGCCATCTGCGGTGCCGACATCGAGCCCGACTTTATCGAGCGCTCGCTCACCCGCCTGGGCTGCACCGTCGAGCGCGACGGCGAGGACTTTATGATCACGCCGCCGAGCTTCCGTCCCGACCTGCCGCGTGAGATCGACCTGATCGAGGAGGTCCTGCGCCTATGGGGCATGGGTCGCGTCACGGCAACCATTCCGGCTGCCAAGAACCACATCGGCGGTCTGACGCGCGAGCAGAAGCTTACCCGCAAGGTCGGCGAGATCCTGCGCGCCTGTGGCCTCAACGAGACCACGACCTTTGGCTTTGCTGCCCCGGGCGACCTGGAGAAGATTGGCATGTCCACCGAGGGCCGCGGCTGCCCCGTGGTTCTCATGAACCCGCTGGTGGCCGAGCAGACCGAGATGCGCCGTTCGCTGCTGCCGGGCCTGCTGCAATCCGTGGCCTATAACGAGGCCCACGGCACGCCCAACGTGCACCTGTACGAGGTCGGCAGCTTGTTCCACGGTCGCGAGAACGCCAGCCTGCCCAAGGAGACCAAGTCCGTAGCGGGCGTGCTCTCGGGCCAGTGGAGCGAGCAGTCTTGGAGCATGAAGTACCGCAAGCTGCGTTTCTTCTTTGGCAAGGGCATCGTTGAGGAGCTGCTTGCCCAGCTGCGCATCGAGAAGGTTCGCTTCCGTCCCGTCGAGGGCGAGAGCTATGCCTTCCTGCAGCCGGGTCGTGCTGCCGAGGTTCTGTCCGGCGGCACTGTGCTGGGCTGGGTCGGCGAGATTCACCCCGAGGCGCGCGAGGCGATGGGCATCGACGAGGTCGTCGTTGCCTTTGAGCTCGACCTGGACAAGCTGATTAAGGGCGCCCGCAATCAGGAGAACTACCGCGAGTTCTCGCAGTACCCGGCTGTTGAGCACGACCTTGCTATCGTGGTCGACAACTCCGTGACCTGCGAGGATCTTGAGCGCCGCATTACCAGCGCCGGCGGCAAGCTGCTCGAGGGCGTGCGCCTGTTCGACGTCTACCGCGATCCCATCCGCATCGGAGCGGGCAAGAAGTCCATGGCCTTTGCGCTTACGTATCGCTCCGACGACCACACGCTCACCAGCGAAGAGGTCGAGAAGGCGCACCAGAAGATCGTCACCAAGGTGTGCAAGGGCGTAAACGGCGAGGTCCGCGGCTAGGGCTTGCGCTGGGTATAGGTCAGCGGTGGCTGCCGCCGAGTCCTACGTGATTGCTATGCTCGGTATAAGGCACTGCTGAGCCTGCATATATGACACGCGCATTACATAACGGCGTGCTGCTTTGTCGGCAGCGCGCCGTTTTGCTATGATAGCCCGCGGCGTGTTACGAATCTGACAATACGTAACACTGACAAGGTGATTCAGGCGGCGTTGCAATTCCGTGCGCCGACAACCGGGAGGCGTACATGCACATTCCAGATAATTATCTGTCCCCGCAGACCGATGCCGTCATGGCAGTGGCGATGGTGCCCGTTTGGGTTCACTGCATCAAGAAGGTGCGCGCCACGCTCGATCGCGAGCACATGGCGTTCCTGGGCATCTGCGCCGCATTCTCCTTCTTGCTCATGATGTTCAACGTGCCGCTGCCCGGCGGTACCACTGGTCACGCCGTTGGTGGCGCGCTCATCGCGCTGCTGCTGGGCCCCGAGGCTGCTGCCATTGCCGTCTCGGTCGCGCTGGCGCTGCAGGCGCTGCTGTTTGGCGACGGCGGCATTCTGTCCTTTGGCGCCAACTGCTTTAACATGGCCTTCGTGCTGCCGTTTGCCGCTGCTATCGTGTTCCGTGCACTCAACAGCCGCTTGCACGACAAGAGCTGGGGCACCTCGGTTTCGGCCATCGTAAGCGGCTGGGTCGGCCTGTGCCTGGCGGCCCTGTGCGCAGCAATCGAGTTTGGTATTCAGCCGATGCTTTTCACGAATGCTTCGGGCGCTCCGCTGTACTGCCCCTTCCCGCTGTCCATTGCCATTCCGGCTATGATGATTCCGCATATGTTGGTTGCCGGCGTGGTCGAGGGCGTGGCGACGGCCGCCATCTACGGTTTCATTAAGAAGACGGCGCCGAGCGTTATCGTCGGGCCCGAGGCCGTCGATGGCCAGCTTGCTGCCGAGGGCACTGCTGCTAAGAAGACCTCGCTGGTCCCCACGCTCATCCTGGTCGCCGTGCTTGTCGTGGCTACGCCGCTCGGCTTGCTTGCTACCGGTGATGCCTGGGGCGAGTGGGACGCTGAGGGCGCCGCGACTGCCGTTCAGGAGGCTGGTGACGACAGTCTGCAGGCTTCGGTCGGCCTCGATACTCCGACCTTTGCCGACGCTCTGCCTACGGGTGATTACCTGCAGGCCTATTCCGAGGAGCAGGGTCTTGGCTTTGCCGGTCAGGCTGCCATGTATATCCTGTCCGGCGTGATTGGCGTGGCGGTGCTCACCATCGCATTCCGTCTGATCTCGCTTACGGTCAAGGAAAACTGAGCGCATGCAGATGGTCAAGCTGCCTAGCTGGCTTGCGGTCGAGCAGCGATACGAGCCCGCGGGGGCTCGGCATCGTGTGATGCAAAAGAACGTCTTGCACCTGGCGAGCCTGCTTGAACGGGTTCGCCTGGGTGGAGGCGCGCACGAGGGCGGGTCGATGGTCGACCGCGCCCTTTCTTGCGTTTCGGCTCCGGTGCGCCTGGTGGGGATGTTCGTCTGCGTCCTGTGCGTGTGTCTGACGCAGAGCCCGCTGTACCTCATGTTGATGGCGGCTATCGCGCTGGTGCTGGTCGCGGTGCGCCCCGCACGCGGGCTGTGTGCGACCATTGTACCGGCGCTCGGCGCCACGGGGCTTGCGGTGGTTCTGGCATTGCCTGCCCTGCTGCTGGGCGCGTCTGCCACGGGCGCCATGCTCAAGATCGCGCTCAAGACCTTCATTAATGTGTCGCTGGTGCTGGGCGTTTCGTGGACGCTTACCTGGAGCCGCATGTCGGCGGCGCTCAAAATGCTGCACCTGCCCGACGAGGTCATCTTTACCTTTGATATGGCACTCAAGCATATCGAGGTGCTGGGACGCACGGCGCACAATCTGTGCGAATCGGTCATGCTGCGCAGCGTTGGCCGTGCGCCTGGGGGATTTTCGCGTACCGATTCGATCGCGGGTATCATGGGTATGACGTTTATCAAGGCGATGGAATGCAGCCGCGCGATGGACGAGGCCATGCTCTGCCGCGGCTTTGCCGGTGCGTATCCGGCTCCTGCGCGGAGCGGCTTTGGCTGGCGCGATGCGGTTTACGCGGTCGTTGTGGTTCTGCTCGCCGTGTTGTGCGCGGTGCTGTAGCGCGGGCGGTCGATCCGTTGATGTGAATAGGGAAGGGCGACGTTTTGGCAAACGATACGAATGACGCGATGGGCGCGAGCGGTGCTGCTGGCGCCGAGACAACGCCGCTCATCGAGTTTCGCGACGTGGTGTTTTCCTATGCGGGCCATACGGTGGTCGATGGCGTTTCGCTGCAGGTGGACCGTGGGGAGCTCGTTGCCCTGCTAGGTCCCAACGGCTGCGGCAAGACGACGATCATGCGCCTTATCAACGGCCTTGAGCTCGCGGACGCGGGCACGTATCTGTTTGACGGGCATGCGGTCGATGCGGCATATCTCAAGGATCCCGCGGCTGCCCAGCGGTTCCATCAGCGCGTGGGCTTTGTGTTCCAGAATGCCGATGCGCAGCTCTTTTGCGCCACGGTGGGCGAGGAAGTTGCTTTTGGTCCCGCGCAGATGGGGCTGCCGGCAGACGAGCTCGAGCGCCGCGTGCGCGATGCCATGGGGCTGTTCCAGGTTGCCGACCTTGCCGACGCCTCTCCCTATCAGCTCTCGGGCGGGCAAAAGAAGCGTGTGGCGCTGGCGGCAGTTGTATCGATGAACCCCGATATCCTAGTGCTCGATGAGCCCACCAATGGGCTCGACGAGGATTCATGCGACATCGTGGTCAACTTCTTGCTGGCCTACGTCGCGGCGGGTAAGACGGTCTTGATGAGCACGCATCACCAGGATTTGGTGCGACGCCTGGGTGCCCGTGCAATCTATATCGATCGATATCACCATGTGGTCGAGACGCCTTCGCCGTCGTATGGAACCGAAAGCGGTACTACGGACTAGTTGCTGCGTAGAGCGTGCGTAGCCGCCCGCGCGGCTTTGCCGTGATGGTATAGTTATCCAGGTTTTTTATGGGGGTGGCTATGCCAAGTTGGAACATTCATATCGCTCAGACGGAGCGTTTGCTGGAGCGCACCGGTGCACTTGCCAATAGCGTGCGCGACCGCAATGCCTTTTTGTTTGGCTGCGTGGTTCCGGATATTTTCGTGGGCTATATGGTCCCTGGCATCGCCGATCCCATCCCGTACCGCATTACGCACTTTGCCAAGCCCGAGCCTATCCCTAAGCCGCGTGAGCACGAGTTCTGGGATACCTATGTGGCACCGTTGCTTAAAAGTTCGCCCACCGGTGCGCCAGCCGCGGCGACCTCGATTATCGAGGAGCGCGAGCGACTGAATCGCGTGCACTATCCCCAGCGCTACAGGGATGCTGAGCCGGTTGTCGGTCCCGGCGCTCGTGAGTTCTCGCTTGCGTCCGAAGATGTGGCGCAGTCGTTGCTCGATTTGACACTGGGTGTCTGGTCGCATCTGGTGGCCGATACCGTATGGAATACGCGCGTGAATCAGTACCTGGAGGCGCACGGCGGCAAGCCGTGCGAGGAGTTCCGCATTAAAAAGCAAGGCGACTTTGACTGGTTCGGCAAGACGCTCGGCATTGTTTCGATTCCGCGCGCGACCGATCGCCTGTATACTGCGGCGACGCGTTTTGGGCAGTATCCCATCCATAAGGAGTATGTGCTCAAGACCATCGGCGTTATGCACGAGATCGTGCGCGAAAACCCCGGCGAGCCCGACCATCCGCCATACCGCCTGCTGACCGAGAAATTCTTCGACGCAACGTTTACCGAGGTCATCGAGCTGACCGAGGCGGGCTTTGCGGCTCGCGTTGCCGCTTCTGACGTCCCCGCAGTCCCCCTGATCGCTAGCTGCTAGCCGGCCGGCTTGACGGTGAACAGTTCATCCCAATTGACCAACGGCTCCCGTCGCAGGCGTCTTCGGTGGTGCGCTCGGCATCGGAGAGGCTTGCGACTGAACGCAAATCGATGAGGCGGCATATGAAGAAGGTCTTAAAAAAGCCCGGAAGGCAATGCCTTCCGGGCCCTTTGCAATGCAAATCTGCTTGCAAGTACGATTTAGCGCACCTGAGCGACGTATGCGACGTTGGTCGAGGAGACCTTGTCCTCGAGCTGGACGCTCATGCGGGGATCGCCGGCGGTAGCGACGGTCAGATCGCCGGCCTCGACGTAGCCGAGCTCCTTAGCGGTCTCGATCGCCTTGACGATCGTGCCGTTGACGGTGCCCTGGGTAATCTCGGCCTGATGCGGGATAACGCCCCAGTACATGATCATCTGCTGGACGGCCCACTCGTGGCGGGAGAACGCGCAGATCGGCATGTTGGGACGGAAGTGCGAAATCAGGCGAGCGGTACGACCGGTGGTCGTCGGCACGGTGATGCACTTGGCGCCAACGGTGGTGGCCATGTTCACAGCGGACATACCCACAACGTTGTTGACGACGCGGGTGCCGTGAGCGTCAGCCGGAACCTCGAGCGGAGCGTGAGCCGGGAGGTACTTCTCGGTCTCGAGAGCAATGCTGGCCTGCATCTTAACGGCCTCGACCGGGTACTTACCGGCAGCGGACTCGCCAGAGAGCATAACGGCGTCGGTGCCGTCGTAAATGGCGTTAGCAACGTCGGCAACCTCGGCGCGCGTCGGGCGCGGGTTCTGCTGCATGGAGTCGAGCATCTGCGTAGCGGTGATAACGGGCTTGTAGGCTGCGTTGCACTTAGCGATGATTTCCTTCTGGATGTGCGGAACGAGCTCGGGCTTGATCTCGATGCCCAGGTCGCCACGGGCGACCATGATGCCGTCGGAAGCCTCGAGGATCTCGTCGAAGTTCTCGACGCCCAGGGCGCACTCGATCTTCGGGAAGATCGTCACGTGCTCGCCGCCGTTCTCGCGGCAAAGCTCGCGGATGCCGCGGACGGACTCGCCGTCACGGATGAAGGAAGCGGCGATGTAGTCGATGTTCTCGGTCAGGCCAAAGAGGATGTCCTGACGATCGCGCTCGGTGATAGCGGGCAGCGAGATGTTGACGTTGGGCATGTTAACACCCTTGCGCTCGCCGATCAGGCCGTCGTTCTTGACGACGCAGGTCATGTCCTGGCCGTCGACGGACTCGACCTCGAGGGCAACCAGGCCGTCATCGATCAGGATGAGGGAGCCCTTCTCGACCTCGGAGGGCAGAGCCAGGTAGTCGAGGGAGATGTGCTCAGAGGTGCCGTGGAAATCCTCGGACGTGGGCTGAGCGGTGACGACGATCTTGTCGCCGGTCTTGACGGCAACCTTCTTGCCGTCGACCAGAAGGCCGGTGCGGACCTCGGGGCCCTTGGTGTCGAGCAGGATGCCGACGGGCAGACCGAGCTCCTTGGAAATACGACGGACGCGCTCGATGCGACCGCGGTGCTCGTCGTAGGATCCGTGCGAGAAGTTAAAACGGGCGACGTTCATGCCCGCCTTGATCATCTCACGGATGGTCTCGTCGCTATCGCAGGCGGGACCCATGGTGCATACAATCTTGGTGCGCTTGTACATTCAGACCTCCATCTGACATCGTCTTGCGCTGATAGATAAACCATAAGAAATAAAACTGAGATGATTATAACGAAATGCCGACCGAATACCCCAAAAAATCGACCGTATGCCGAATTAGAAGTTCATTTTTTGCGAATAAACGGTATATGCAAAAACTTTACCAACCGTTCTAACCGCTGCTATCTGGGCGATATTTCAGTTTGATGATGCACCGAAGAAAAAACGTTTTATCAATGTTGAGCATCATACGGTCTGCATCGTTGCGAATGGACCATATTTCCAAATGGATTGTTTTGGCTAGACGCGTTGCTTTGGGGTACCATAGCTCCACTATCAACTGCCGCTCAGCACGGCAGCCTTGATGAGCCCTTGCCCTTCTCCTGGGAATTATGATCGGGCATCAATCTGCTGAGTGGCCCGAATCCCAGGAGGGGACTCTATATGCAAAAGGAATACCTGTCCGCTGCGGCGGAGGTGCTCAGCGACCAAGGTGTCGATGAGAACCTCGGCCTGAGCAACGACGAGGCGTCGTCGCGCCTCGCCAAGACAGGCCCTAACAAGCTCGAGGAAGCCGAGAAGACCCCGTTGTGGAAGCGCTTCTTTGAGCAGATGGCCGACCCCATGGTCATCATGCTGATCGTTGCCGCCGTCATCAGCGCGCTCACGGGCATGGTCAAGGGCGAGGCGGACTTTGCCGATGTCGCCATCATCATGTTCGTCGTTATCGTCAACTCGGTGCTGGGCGTGGTCCAGGAAGCCAAGAGCGAAGAGGCCCTCGAGGCCCTGCAGGAGATGAGCGCGGCGCAGTCCAAGGTGCTGCGCGACGGCAAGCTCGTGCACCTGCCGAGCGCCGAGCTCGTGCCCGGTGACGTGATCATGCTCGAGGCGGGCGACTCCGTCCCGGCCGACTGCCGCGTGCTCGAGAGCGCCACGATGAAGATCGAGGAGGCCGCCCTTACCGGCGAGTCCGTGCCCGTCGAGAAGCATGCCAACGTGATCGAGCTCGCCGCCGGCACCGACGACGTGCCGCTCGGCGACCGCAAGAACATGTGCTACATGGGTTCCACCGTGGTATACGGCCGCGGCCGCGCCGTCGTGGTCGGCACCGGCATGAACACCGAGATGGGTAAGATCGCCGGCGCCCTGGCCGAGGCCAAGGAAGAGCTCACGCCGCTGCAGGTGAAGCTTGCCGAGCTCAGCCGCATCCTCACCATCATGGTTATCGTCATCTGCGTCGTTATCTTTGGCGTCGACATCATCCGTCACGGCGTGGGCAACGTCCTTACCGACCCGACAGCCTTGCTCGATACCTTTATGGTCGCCGTCTCGCTCGCCGTCGCTGCCATCCCCGAGGGCCTGGTCGCCGTCGTGACCATCGTGCTGTCGCTTGGCGTGACCAAGATGGCCAAGCGCCAGGCAATCATCCGCAAGCTTTCCGCCGTCGAGACCCTTGGCTGCACACAGACCATCTGCTCCGACAAGACCGGTACCCTCACCCAGAACAAGATGACCGTCGTCAAGCACGAGCTCGCTGCGCCTAAGGAGAAGTTCCTGGCCGGCATGGCTCTGTGCTCCGACGCCCAGTGGGACGAGGAACTGGGCGAGGCTGTGGGTGAGCCGACCGAGTGTGCGCTCGTCAACGATGCCGGCAAGGCGGGGCTCACTGGCCTGACTGCCGAGCATCCGCGCGTGGGCGAGGCCCCGTTTGACTCGGGCCGCAAGATGATGTCCGTGGTCGTCGAGACCCTGGACGGCGAGTACGAGCAGTACACCAAGGGCGCGCCCGACGTGGTGATCGGCCTGTGTACCCATATCTACGAGGGCGACAAGGTTGTCCCCCTGACCGAGGAGCGTCGCGCCGAGCTCGTGGCCGCCAACAAGGCCATGGCCGACGAGGCCCTGCGCGTGCTGGCGCTGGCGAGCCGCACCTACACCGAGGTCCCGGCCGACTGCAGCCCCGCCGCGCTCGAGCATGACCTGGTCTTCTGCGGCCTGTCCGGCATGATTGACCCGGTCCGCCCCGAGGTCGCCGACGCCATCCGCGAGGCGCACGACGCCGGTATCCGCACCGTCATGATTACGGGCGACCACATCGACACCGCCGTGGCCATCGCCAAGCAGCTGGGCATCGTCACCGATCGCAGCCATGCCATCACCGGTGCCGACCTCGATCGCATGAGCGACGAGGAGCTCGACGCGCACATCGAGGACTACGGCGTGTACGCCCGCGTCCAGCCCGAGCACAAGACCCGCATCGTCGAGGCATGGAAGTCACGCGACCAGATCGTGGCCATGACGGGCGACGGCGTCAACGACGCCCCGTCCATCAAACGCGCCGACATCGGCGTGGGCATGGGCATCACCGGTACCGACGTCACCAAGAACGTCGCCGACATGGTACTTGCCGACGACAACTTCGCCACCATCATCGGTGCCTGCGAAGAGGGGCGCCGCATCTACGACAACATCCGCAAGGTCATCCAGTTCCTGCTTTCGGCCAACCTTGCCGAGGTGTTCTCGGTGTTTATCGCCACGCTCATCGGCTTTACCATCTTTCAGCCGGTGCAGCTGCTGTGGGTGAACCTGGTCACCGACTGCTTCCCCGCGCTCGCGCTGGGCATGGAGGATGCCGAGGGCGACATCATGAAGCGCAAGCCGCGCAACGCCAAGGACGGCGTCTTTGCCGGACATATGGGTCTGGACTGCGTGGTCCAGGGCCTGATCATCACCGTGCTGGTGCTGGCGAGCTTCTTTGTGGGCGTGTACTTTGACATGGGCTACATCCACATCGCCGATATGATCGCCGGCAATGCCGACGAGGAAGGCGTGATGATGGCGTTCATCACGCTCAACATGGTCGAGATTTTCCACTGCTTCAATATGCGCAGCCGTCGTGCGTCGCTGTTCACCATGAAGAAGCAGAACAAGTGGCTGTGGGCTTCCGCCGCGCTGGCACTGGTGCTGACGGTGATCGTGACCGTGCAGCCGACGCTTGCCGAGATGTTCTTCGGCCCTGTGACGCTTGAGCTCAAGGGCGTTCTTGCCGCGCTGGGTCTGGCCTTCCTGATCATCCCGCTTATGGAGATCTACAAGGCGATCATGCGCGCGGTCGAGAAGGAGTAACGTACCTGTCCGGGCCCGACCGCCTGCGGGGTTTCCACGGGCACGTCCTCGCCGCTTTGCGGCTGCGGGATGTGCCCTTAGGAAACCCCTCCCGGCGGGCGGGCCCTGCGGTATCCTTGCTGGCTTTTCTCCCGTGCGGATGAAAAGGGCTGAGGGAAAGTTTGTGAGCTGGTCGGGCTTTGCCCGGCCAGCTCTTTTTGATTTAAAATACCTGCTCAGTTGTGATTTATGGTGCTGGGAGGCGCTTGTGGGCAAGGCTAAGGCTAAAGCGAAGAAAAAGACGACGGGGGCGCGGGCTAAGCGCGATCGTCGTCGGAAGCTTGCGACCGAGGCCCCCGCATCAGCCGAGGAGCTGCTGGCAAACGTGCCGGGACTCGACGCGCTGCAGGATGTTCCGGCGTTCGATGACCTGCCGGTCGATGAAGCTCAGCAGGCGGCATTTGACGACTTTTGCGCACATGCCGAGGAGCCCGAGCAGATGCAGCTTGGCGCCGTGGTGCGCTTGGATCGCGGGTTTCCGCTGGTGGCGACTGCCGATGACGCCTTCCGCGCCGAGCATGCCGTGGGGTTTGCCAAGTCGCGCGGCGAGGACGAGGTCCTGCTGCCTGCCGTGGGCGACCGTGTGGCGGTGCGCCGCGCTCCCGGGCACGATATGGGCGTGATTGAGTGCGTGCTGCCACGCCGTACGAGCTTTGAGCGTTGGCGCGGCCGTGCCCGTGGAGAGCGCCAGGTGCTCTGCTCCAACGTGGATAGCGTGCTAATCGTGCAGGCGCTCGGTGCCGGTGAGGTGCTGCTCGACCGCGTGGCGCGCTCGCTGGTGTTGGCGCTCGACTGCGATGCCGAGCCGGTGGTGGTGCTCACCAAAGCTGACCGCTGCGATGCCGAGGAGCTCGAGCGCGATCTGGACCGCGTGCGCCGCCTAGTGGGCCCGGACGTGCGCGTGATCGTGACGTCTTCTGCCGAGGGCCGCGGCCTGGACGAGGTCCGTGCCTGCGTGCCTGCCGGGAGCTGCGCCATGATTCTGGGCGAGTCGGGTGCCGGCAAGTCGACGCTGCTCAATGCACTGCTGGGCCACGATACGTTGGCGACCGGCGGTGTGCGCGAACGCGACGACCAGGGCCGTCACACTACCGTCGCGCGCGTGATGGTGGCGCTGCCGGGCGACGCCGGCGTGATCGCCGATGCCCCGGGCCTGCGCAGCCTACCGCTCGTGGGTCACGAGCGGGGTCTGGCGTGCGCCTTCCCCGAGATTGTCGAGGCATCGCACGCGTGCCGGTTTGGCGATTGCACGCATACCCATGAGCCGGGCTGCGCCGTTCGCGAGGCCGAGGACGCCGGGCAGATCGACAGCCTGCGTCTGGAAACGTTCCAAAACCTGGCGTCATCCATGCGCGTGAGCGCTCAAATGCTCGATCCCGATGTCCATCTGTAATTGATTTTTCCTATGACAGCCGTCTCCCAACTGTTCGGGAGACGGCTTTTTTGCTGCGGAAAAGCCTCGAAACATGCAGTTTGCTGACGTGCTGACCAAAACCTTGCCACGAGCTTGACGGGCTGGTCAGCTTTTGGTCAGCGATTGGTTTGACATCGAAAACCAAGATCGCGATTGCGCCGCTTTGCACTCTGACCACCCAGACAATGGTGGTACGGGCATTCGCCCGGCACTGCCATGAGAGGAGCGGCCGTGAACAAGAGCAAGCGCATCGCCATCAGTCTGGTCGCGGGCGTGCTCGCTGCTCTGCTCTGCATGGTTTACGGCTCGTCGATCCGCTCGCAAGCCGAACAGGTCCAGGCTGAGACCTTGGCCAAGTACGGTGGCGATCGCGTCGAGGTATGCGTCGCGGCGCGCGATATCGATGTGGGCGAGACCCTCGATGAGACCAATGTCATAACCCAGGAATGGCTGACGAGTTTGCTGCCGCGTGACGCGGCGACCGAGCTGCGCCAGGTACGCGGCGACGTGACGACTTCACGTATTCCCAAAAACGCCGTGATCTGCAATGTCTACACCAAGGCCGAGAGCCACAAGCTCGAGGTGCCTAAGGGCAAGGTCGCCGTTTCGGTGGCGGTCGATGCCGAGCACTCGGTCGGCGGTGCCACGGGCGTGGGCAGCTATGTGGACGTGTACGTGCAAAAAGATGGCGTAACCGATCGACTGTGCGGCGCGCACGTGATCGATACCAGTGAGAATTCCGGTGCCACGCGCGAGGGCAAGATCGAATGGGTGACGCTGGCGGCTGACCCCGAAGACGTCAAGGAACTGCTGGGAGCCTCGGGCAAGGGAACGGTCAGCTTGACGATTCCCGCCACGGCGCGCGGCAAAAAGAGCGGAGGCGACGAGTGATGAAGGCGATCTGGCTTGCGTGCTGCGCGTGCGGCGATTACGGGCTGTTGCAGCAGGAAGTCGAGGGCCGTGATGCGGGTGCACAGGTGCTTCGCGTGGGTGACCTGGACGGGCTGGTTTCCATGGCGCGGGCGTTTCCGTCGCGCCGCGGGGCTGCCATCATCGCGGCGTCTCTGTTTGATATCGAAGATGTGCGCAAGACTGTTGCGCGCCTGACGGCCGAAGGCCGCGTGAGTCGCGTGGTCGTGTTGATAGAAGCGCTCGATCCGTCGGATATCGAGGGACTGTTTCGCGCGGGGGCGACCGAGGTCATCGCTGCGCACAGTATATGCGGCAACGGGCGCGCGGGCGAGGGAGCGGTTGATTCCGATCGGCGCATGACGATTGAGCCCGATGCTTTTGTTGATAGGGAACCCGGGGCGCCTCGCGCTACAAGAGGCCCGCGTGTTGATGATTATGGAAAAGCGGAAGCCGAGCATGGTCGGCGCCCCCGGAACCCCCTTGTATACGATGACGCTGGAGGGCCGGCACAGCATGCTGGCGACTCCCCGGCTGTAGATATGGGATACGTGCACGGCGTGAATCTGGCGGATGAACTCGACGAAGTTGAGGGCTTTGCCGGGTGCGGCGAGTTGTCGCTGATGCAGCATGAGCAGATTGCACAGAACGAGCCTGCCTTGCAGACCGAACAAGCTGCCATGCCGGCTTGGACGCAGCGTGTGGTTGCGGCGGGGGAGACGGGGACGCTGTCGCCGACGCCCGCCCCGCCGCCTCCGATGCCGCCGGCAGACGCTGCCGCTCCGCAGCATCGAGCTCCGGTCATCTGCGCCATTTCGGGTTCGGGCGGTTGCGGCAAGTCGACGATCGTTGCCACCATGGCACACACATCGTCGCTGTTGGGCTTGCGTGCCGCCGTGCTCGACCTGGACCTGATGTTTGGAAACCTTTACGACTTGTTAGGCGTCGATGCTCCGCGCGATATGGCGGCACTTATCGAGCCGGCGGCGGCGGGCGCGCTCACCGAGCCGGATATCGTAGCCACATCGATGCGCGTGGCGCCAGGCGTTACGCTCTGGGGTCCCGTTGCGGCGCCCGAGCAAGCCGAGCTCATGGCACGTCCGGTGGAGCTACTGCTTGATGTTTTGCGTCGCGAATCCGACGTAGTCTTTATCGATACCTCGGTCTTTTGGGGCGACGCCGTGGCGGCTGCGGTGGCGGCGAGCGACCGCTGCCTGATCGTTGGCGATGCTGCGGTGTCGTCCGCGACATCGGCGTCGCGCGTCATTGAACTGGCAAGTCGAGTAGGTGTGCCGCGCACGCGCATGAGCGCCGTGTTCAACCGGTTCGGTGCGCGCGGGGCAGACGAGGACGTCGCCATGCGCTTTGAGATTGCCTGTGCGTTGAGCTCCAAGATTCGTATCGCCGATGGCGGGCAGGATCTCGCCGCGCTCATGGCGTTTGGGCGCGCTGATGAGGCAGTGGGGCAGACCAGCGCTTTTGCGACCAGCGTGCGCGAGGCCACGCGCGAGATGCTCGTGGAACTGGGGTGCGCCGTCGGCCCTTGGAGCGATATGGTCGCCGACCGTGCAACGCGCACCGAACGCCCGCGTATCCGCCTTCCCTGGTCGCGCGAGGGTGATCAGCGATGAGCCTGCAAACGAGGATTAAGGCTGCCGGCGCTGCAGCGGGGGCAGCGCCTGTAGATGCGGGGCGTCGCCGCGCGGTGAAACGACGCACCAAGTGCGCCGTGATGGACCGCATGGGTTACGACGAAGTGGCGCGTATCAGCGCCTATATCGACCCGGCACTTGCCCGCTCGGAATTGCGTCCCGCGGTGGAGGCGGCGCTCAATGTTGAGGAACCGACCGATCTCGCGACGACCGAGCGCGAGACCATCATCGACGAGATTTTGGATGACGTAGTGGGCCTGGGGCCGTTGCAGCCGCTCATCGAGGACGACACCGTTACCGAGATCATGATCAACGGCTGCCGCTCGGCTTTCTTTGAACGCGGCGGCGTCTTGCACCCCATCGAGCATGCGTTTGAGGATGATGAACAGATCCGTGTGCTTATCGACCGCATCATCTCGCCACTTGGCCGCCGTATCGACGAGCGCAGCCCCATCGTCAACGCCCGCCTCAAAACGGGCTATCGCGTCAACGCGGTGATTCCGCCTGTGGCGATTGACGGACCGATTCTCACCATCCGAAAGTTCTCGGACCGCATCTGCTCGCTGGACGAGCTTGTGGGGCTGGGGTCGCTGCCGCTTTGGTATGCGCAGCTGTTGTCGTGCGCGGTGTCGCTGCGACAGGACCTGGCGGTTGCGGGAGGCACGGGATCTGGTAAGACCACCCTGCTCAACGCGTTGTCATGTGAGATTTCCACCGGCGAGCGCATCGTGACGATCGAGGACTCTGCCGAGCTCAAGTTTGCGCATCATCCGCACGTGGTGCGTCTAGAGGCGCGCGAGGCTTCAATTGAGGGCGAGGGCGCGGTGACGATCCGCGACCTGGTGACCAATGCCCTGCGCATGCGCCCCGACCGCATCGTGGTGGGCGAGGTGCGCGGTGCCGAGTGCTGCGACATGTTGCAGGCCATGAACACGGGCCACGACGGGTCGCTCACCACGCTTCATGCGGGTTCCGAGCAGGAGACCGTGGTGCGTCTGACGTTGCTTGCACGTTATGGCATCGATCTGCCGAGCGAGCTCATCGAAGAGCAGATTGCCATGGCGCTCGACGGCATCGTGATGTCCGAGCGCCACGCCGATGGCAGGCGCTTCGTCTCCTCGTATTCGGGGGTGCGTCGCGCCGCGTCGGGCGGCGTAGAGCTCGAGCGCTATGTGACTTTCGATGCCGCCGAGCGCACCTGGACGCTTGACCGCGAGCCGCCGTTTATCGCAGAAGGCCTGCGGTCGGGGACGCTCACACAAGAGGAGGTGGACGAATGGAGGTCGCTGTGCCCCTCGTCGTAGGGGGTTTGGCAGGGTTTTCTGTCGCGACGGCGTGCGGGGCGGAACCTCGTGTGCCGCAGGTGCCGCCGGCGGAGCTGGCGCGTCAGGCGTTCGAGACGGTGGCAGAGAAGCTGCCGCGTGAGTTGGTGGAAAACGATCTGCTGAAAAAGATTGCCCGTTCGTGGGCATCGCTGGCTCCGGCGCGTCGCCTTGGCCTCGTGATCGAAGATGCTTCGGGGCGTTTGGCGTTTCTGCTGCTATCGAGCGGTGTCTGCTGCGTTTTGCTAACGATGGTGTCGTTATCGCCCCTCGGGTTTGCCTTGGGACTTGTTGCTCCGATTGCCGCTGGCGCCGCTCGGGATGGCTTTGAGAGCCGGCGCGAGCAACACGATGCAGAAGAGGCCATGCCCGAGGCGTTTACCGCACTTTCCATGTCGCTTGCCTCGGGACATTCGCTGGCCCAGGGCATGCGCTTTGTGGGCGCTCATGCGCAAGAACCGGTGCATACCGAGTTTTTGCGGGTAGCGGCGGCGATCGATTGCGGCATCTCGGCGACCGACGCGCTCGATGACTTGCTCGTGCGCATCGACGCCCCCGGCCTTTCGCTTGTGACCTTGGCGCTTAAGGTGTCTCAGCGCACCGGTGCTCCGCTTGCCGACTTACTGTCCGAGGCGTCGAGCATGGTGGGGGAGCGCATTGAGCTCAAGCGCCGCCTGGATGTTAAGACGTCGCAGGCTCGCATGTCTGCGCATATGGTCGCGGCGATGCCGGCGGGCATGTGCGCGGTGTTGGCGCTGCTTTCGGCAGATTTTCGTCGCGGTCTTGCGACGCCTGCCGGTGCGGGCGCTGTGGTGCTGGGTCTAGCCCTCAACGTCGTTGCCCTGGTGGTTATCCGGCGCATTATGCGGGTGGAGCTATGAGCGCCCTGGTTGCAGTTGTGGCTTGCCTGTGTGCCCTGAGTGTATTTGTCGCGACGGGTTTGGATCGGGCGGATGCGCGCAAGATCGCAGGGGCCTGCAAGCGCGAGGCGGTGCTGGTCGCTGCCGCGGGTCGCTCGGTGGTCGATGCCCTGACCGCGCGAGTGAAGGGCGCGGTTGGAGCGGGCGGCCCGGCGCGAGTGTCGCTCGGCGAAGTGTCCGAGATGATCGATGTTGTGCGCTTGGGTCTTTCGGCCGGCCTTTCGTTTGATGCGGCGCTTGAGATTTTCTGCGCCAACCGCCGGTCAGTGCTGGCTCTTCGCCTTGAGCGGGCCTGCATGGCGTGGCAGGTGGGCGTGGGCACGCGTGAGGACGAGTTGTTGGCCGCCGCGCGCGACCTGGACGTGCGAGCGCTCGAGACCTTTGCCATTACGGTGGGGCAGGCACTCGCCCTGGGTGCCCCACTTGCCGAGACACTGGCCGCTCAAAGTCGCGAGATCCGTGCGGCTCATCGCGCCGCGGTCGAGCGCGAGATTGAGCGTGCGCCCGTCAAGCTGCTGATTCCCACCGGCACGCTCATCTTGCCGGCGTTGCTTCTGTCCATATTGGGCCCGCTGCTGGGAGCAGGCGGGATGATGTAGGGAGGAATACATGAACACGATGACTGACGCTGCTGGCAAGGTCCAGGGCTGGGCGTTTTGCCGGGCGGCACATGTTCGTCAGCGCGCCAAGGAGCTACTGCAGGAGGAGAGTGCACAGGGTACCACCGAGTATGCCATCTTGGTCGGCGTGCTCGTGGTGATCGCGATTATCGCCATCGTCGCATTTAAGGGCAAGGTCCAAGATCTATGGAACGCTATCAGCGAGGGCATCAACAGCCTGTAGAGGGCGAGCGCCCCATCGGGGTGCTGCTGGTGTTTGCTTGCCTGACCGTGGCGATAGCGGCGGTGCTTTGGGGGCTTAACGCCGCGCGGCAGCAGCGTCCTGGGGCCGCCTTCGATTCGGGCTCAGATTCGGCGGTGGCGTCTCAAAAAGATGAGATGCGAGATGCGGACGATTCGGATGTCGCTGTCACGGCGCAAACCTTTCTGCGGACGCTCGACAAGCGGTCTGGCACTGCGACGGATTCGCCTGGGGACAACGCGATTACGGTCCGGCTTGCATGGTCTGAGGACCGACCGATGACCGAGGCAGCGGCGGATATGTTACGCGCCTACCGCGAGGTGCCAACGGCCCAGCTCGCCCTGAGCGGCTATCTTGATATTAAGGGCAACGTATGGGGCGCCATCGTGCGCGATGGGCGCGGCTGGGTCGATATGGTGACGGTTGCCGCGGATGCCGGCGATGCCTCGTGCCGCCTGCGCGTGATCCGCCTGAGCCCGCAGGCATCGAACTCAAAGGAGGGGTCGTGAAATGCATGACGTCCTGCGCGAGGAATCTGCCCAAGCGACTGTGGAATACGCCATCGTCACGGTGGCGCTGTTATCGATCGTGCTGGCGATTGTGGGACTTTGGCGTGCTGGCACCGATGGACGCTTGGCGGCGCTGGTTGAGCGGGCGGCATCCCATGGCGTTGCCTCGACGTCGGTTATCGACGCCGCTGCGGGCGCTAAGGACATCGCGTTGTATTGATATCGCGCGCGAGGACTGGGCGCAGTCTACGGTCGAGGCCGCTTTTTTGCTGCCGACGTTTCTGACGCTCATCCTTCTCGCACTGCAACCGGTGTGCCTGCTTTATACGCGCGCGGTCATGGAGTCTGCCGCCGCCGAGACCGCGCGGCTCATGATCACGACGACGGCGGAGGACGACGATCTTAAGGAGTTCACCCGCCGCCGGCTTGCCGCAGTGCCCAACGTTTCGATCTTTCATGCCGGCGGGCCGTTGTCGTGGGATATTGAGCTTAGCCGGGCCGATGCGGGTGGCGTCTCGTCCGTGTCCGTTTCCGGCGAGGTCAAGCCGTTGCCTGTGATCGGTGCGTTTGCGCAGGCTATGGGTGGTACCGCCGAGGGTGGCTACGTTGAGCTCAAGGTCGATGTCTCGTATCAATCACGTCCCGAATGGCTGGAGGGAGATTATGATTCGTGGATTGCTGCATGGGATTAAGCGTTTCTGGTCTAGACGCGTTTTGACGCGCCGTCCGAGCTGCCATCGCAAGCGAGGCGGCTTTATGGGCCGCGCCGGTATCGACCTGTTTATCGAAGACGGTGCCTACACCACGCTTTCTTCTGCCGTGGTCATCCTAGTGGTGCTCACGTTGTTGTTTTCGTCGACCGCGGCGATATGGAGCATGTCGCGCGCGGGGGACACCCAGGTGGCGGCCGATAGCGGCGCGCTGGCGGGTGCCAACGTAGTGTCGTCCTATCACACGGCTGCCACGGTGGTTGATGCGAGCATCTTGAGTCTGGGGCTAGCGGGGTTTGCCACGATCGGGACGGGCCTGGTCGCCATCCTCATCCCGGGTGCCGAACCAGTTGCCGGCAATATGGTCGACACCGGGATTGAGATCATTAAAACGCGCAACAAGTTTGCCAAAAGCGCATCGGAAGGCTTGCAGAAAATCGAGACGGCTCTGCCGTATCTGATTGCCGCGCGTGCCACGCAGGCGGTGTCGGCGCAGGATACCGATAGTGTGACCTATACCGGTACGGCGCTTGCCGTGCCCAGGACGTCCGAGTCGGATTTCGTTGCGCTCGAGGGTTCTGAGATCTCGACCGATGCCATTAAAGACACATCGAAAGATCTGGAGCGCGCAGCAGATGAGCTGCAGAAGGCCTTGGAGGAGACGGCGAAAGCAAAAGAACGCGCCTGGCTTGCGGATTGCGGTGGATCGGTTCCGGCTTCGGTCGGTAGCTGTTCATGCATGTGGGAACGTACGAGGAGTTTGGCAAAGCTCTCGGGTGAGCAGAACCCGCATTATGCCTCGAGCATTTCGTGGGAGCCACAGGTGGCGCTCGACCGCGCGAAGACCTACTACCGTCAACGCCTGGCAGACGAAAAACCGCAGGGTTCAAGCGTCGAGACGAAGGCGGAGTCGGCGGCGCGCAAGGCGTTTTACACCTATGCGAGTACAGAGGTCAATCGTGCATATGTAACCGAGGACGGAGATGAAGTCGCTTCCTATATCCCGCTGTTGCCGCGCAACACTGACGAGGTGCGAGCGACGGAACTCTATACCGATACGGTGTGGCCAACCAGTGCCATCGATGGCAAGACGTATCTGCATTACGGAACGAGTTGCCCCAACTATAAGAAGGGGGCGCCATGCGGGCTGGCCTCGGTTGCTGCTTATGACGGGCAGGACAAATGCAATAGATGCCATTTTGGTGTTTCGTCGCTCGGTGCCGTTGCGGCTCCTTCGACTTCTATCGAAAACGGCTTTGAGTACCACTTTGATCGATTCAAAGAGGCTCTGGAAGACTACGTCGAATGCCGCAACAAAGAACTCGAACTTGAGCGTCAGACCGAGGATGAGGCCGACCGTGCGGGCAATGCGTTTGACCAGGCCATTAAAGCGCTTTCCGGCGAGCGCCCGCGTATCGCCCCACCTGGCCGCAACGGCGTGGTCGCCTTTGCAGTTTCGGGTGACATTACCAGCCCCGATCAACTTAACTCCTCGTTTAACGCGGCAGTCAGGCTTGGCGATCGCGGTGCTATCTCTGCCGCGGTGCTGGCGCCCGATGAGGCGACGGCGCAAAACAACGTGCTTTCGCGATTTTTCTCGACATTGAAGGAACGCTCGGGCGGCGTTGCCGGCGTGCTCGACGGCGTCATGGATGTTTGGGGACGGCTACTCGTGGGATACGGAGACATCCAAGGTTCGGCCGACGAACTTATGGACGAGATGATTAAAGACCTAGGAGGGGGCAGCGGTGCGTTGGGCTCCATTGCATCGTGGCTCGGCGATACCGTTTCGGCGTCCGTGGCGGCGCTGGGTTTGGAACCGTGCGACTTGCGCCTGCGAAAGCCGGTGCTGACCGATTCCGCCAACGTCATTAAGAGTCCGGGGTCTGACATTGCGGGTCTCTCTCAAACGCAAGACAAACTGCGAAGTATTCCGTTGGGCGTGACCGATCCCAAGGCGCTTTGCGAGGCGTTGGAATATCAAGTCGAACGCACCATTAGCGGTACGGTGTTCACACTTGCGGAGATTCCTCTGCCCGGCGGCGGCTCCATCCCGCTCACCGTCGATGTCGCCACGCTGGTTGGCGCTCTGGGCGGTGGGTCGTAATGAGTATCCGCATGCGTCTGCGCGAGGAGCGCGCCCAAGCGACGGTTGAGATGGCAGTGGTTACGCCCGTTTTGCTGGTGCTGGCACTCATCGTGTACAACGTCATGATCTTTGCCAGCGCTGTTGCGCGCTTCGACCGCGTGGTGCCCGACATCGTGTTGGCGCACGCCGTGGCGTCGGGGGGGGAGGGCGACGAAAGCTCTGCCGATGCCTCGGCGACGGTTCAGACTCAAATTCTGAATGCCATGGAAGGCTATGACTTGCAGATCGAAGTGTCGAGCGAGCAAGGCGCGGAGGCATCGGATGGTGGCCTGCTCTCCCTATCCGGTACGTTTAGGACCTACACCTGCACCATGCACTATGAGCCGTGGCCGACTTCTCTCAGCATCGCTGGCGTTCCGCTGGGGGCGCCGACAACGTTGTCGCACGAGCGTGCGGTGACGGTCGATCCATGGCGTCCGGGGGTGGTCATGTGACCGCGGTCTCGTCCTACATCGTCTACGCGCGGGCACTCAATAGGCTGGGTTGGACGCCGGCCGAGTTTGTGGTGGCGGAGTCGTTTGTCGTGCGCCTGCGCGGCATGCTGGGACGGCGTCCGGTTGCCGCCAACGGCCTGCCGCTCGTCATGGCGTTTCCACGCTGCTCTTCGGTCCATACGTGTTTTATGGCCTATCCCATCGACATCGCCTTCATCGATCGCGACGGCAATATCCTCGCGCGCTACGAAAACGTCCGCCCTTGGCGCATGTGCTCCTGCCCCGGCGCCTGGGCCGTACTAGAGCGTCCTTCAATCATTGTTTCGACCCCTGCTCTCCAACGCGTGCCGGCTTAAGAATTGGCGACAGTGGACTTTCGTCATACGAAATTGGGTAAGATGGAGGAGAAGATGCATGGATGTTGAGATTCATCCCAACGCTAAAAAGCACCTGACGGAAAAGCAGGTGCTTAGCGCTTGGCTTGCGGTTACTGAGTGCATTCGTCGCGAGTCGAAGGACGAGCCGCCGAGATGGCTTGCGATTGGATGGCTCCCAGACGGACGAAGCGTGGAGCTTGTCGCGGTCGAGCTTGTCCGTGGGTGGCTTATCATTCATGCCTTGTCTCCAGTCCAGAAGAAATTTTGGCAGGAGATTGAACAGGCTCGGCAAAGGGGTCGATGATGGGCAAGACGTATACGGCCGCTAATGGTCAGGTTGTAACGGATGAAATGATTGACGCGTGGTGCGAGTCGTACGAGCGCGGAGAGTTTCCGGATGGCGAACACACCGTTGGTGGGATCGTGCATGGACGGCCCCCGCTCTCAGGTGAGGGGACGGCAACGCTGTCGGTCAAGATTCCTCTGGGAATGAAGGAGGCCATTCGTCGACGGGCGGCTGCCGAGGGGATGACGCCAAGTGAGTTTGCCCGTGCGGCTCTGAGTGAAAAACTTCTTGCTGCCGGCTGATGCCTCTGACGTGCCGATTTATAGAACCGAGGCTGTGCTCAAAAACTTTTTTAAAATTCTCGGTTGACCGGAACGCGTCCTTGGTTATACTAATCAAGCCTTGAAACAAGGCACACCTCAAATGGCTGGGTAGCTCAGTTGGTAGAGCAGAGGACTGAAAATCCTCGTGTCAGGGGTTCGATTCCCTTCCCCGCCACCTTGAATTGACTAGGACCTCTGCAAAGGGGTCCTTTTCTTTTATGTAGCCCATGCACGGAATCGAACCCCGTGAGGGCGCGGAGCTGAGGAAACGCGCAAGCGTTTTCCAGCGTAGCTCGCAAGGCGCGCAAGCGCCGCAGCGGTCCGTCCGCGCAGCGCGCGGACGCGATTCCCTTCCCCGCCACCTTGAATTGACTAGGACCTCTGCAAAGGGGTCCTTTTCTTTTATTGAGGGCTCTGCGGAAATTGCGTCCCGGAATTTGGCTTCAGAGTGGGATGCGCTTTCCGGCGCTTACTTCCGACGTGCGTGCACATCTCGGGCCCGCCCGCTCAGACATTCCTCCCGCTTTTGCGCCACTTTACAGACCGTTCGGTCGTCTGTCCGCATGCGCGGGTATACTCAAAACGATACTTTTCCTATGCAATACGATGCAGGCTCGGCCTGCACGATCCGAAGGGGGCAGTGATGGAGAGGATACTCGGCGTTAATCTCTCTGGCTGGTTTATTCCCGAGCCTTGGGTGACCCCGTCGCTATACGCGGCGACCGGTGCATCCAACGCGGCCGAGCTGCAGGAGGCCATGGGCACCGCCGCCTATAACGAGCGCATGCGCCGTCATTACGAGACGTTTGTGAGCGAGGACGATTTCCGTCGCATGGCGCAGATCGGCCTCAACGCCGTGCGCCTGCCGGTGCCTTGGTATGCCTTTGGCTCACAGGAGTCCGATGCCTCCTACATCTCGGTTGTCGATTACATCGACCGCGCGATTGAGTGGGCTGCCAAGTACAACATTCGCGTGCTGCTTGACCTGGCGACTGTGCCCGGTGGCCAGGGCGATTCCAACGATTCGCCCGCCACGCCGGAGGCTGTTGCCGAGTGGCATTCATCCACCAACGGTCGTCATGTCGCACTCGACGTGCTCGAGCGCTTGGCCGATCGCTACGGCGAGGCCGAGAGCCTGCTGGGTATTGAGCTGCTGGATACGCCGCAGATGAGTGTCCGCAAGAGCCTCTTCACCATGACGGATGGCATTCCTGCTCACTACCTGCGCAATTTCTATCGCGATGCTTACGAGCTCGTCCGTTCGTATATGCCCGAGGATAAGATCGTCGTTTTCTCGTCGTCGGGGCATCCCAGCGAGTGGAAGCATTTTATGCGCGGCGCCAAGTACAAGAACGTCTACATGGACCTTCACCTGTACCATTACCGCGACGAGCATGCGCTCGACATCACGAGCCCCCGCGGGCTGACGACGGCGATTTCGCGTAACAAGCGCGAGCTTAAAGAAGCGATTTCAACTGGGTTCCCCGTGCTGGTGGGCGAATGGTCGGGCGCGGCGATCTTTGCCAACTCGTCGGTTACGCCCGAGGGCCGCAATGCCTACGAGCGCGTGTTTATCGCCAATCAGCTGGCTTCGTTTGCGCCGGCTGCCGGTTGGTTCTTCCAAACGTGGAAGACCGAGAAGCGCATTGCAGCATGGGACGCCCGCGCGGCGCTCGGCACGCTCGAGCGCGGCATGATTGAATAGGTTGATATGACGCAAAACAGCGCCCATACGGGCAAACTCTATGTGGTCGGCACGCCCATCGGCAACCTGGGCGACCTGTCCCCGCGCGTTGGCGAAGCCTTTGCCGCTGCCGATGTCATCTGCTGCGAAGACACGCGTGTGACGTCAAAGCTGCTGATGCACCTGGGCATTTCCAAGCCGCTTGTCCGTTGCGACGAGAATGTGATCGCCAGCCGCGCCGCCGGCCTGGTCGACCGCCTGCTGGCGGGGGAGACCCTCGCCTTTGCCTCGGACGCCGGCATGCCGAGCGTGTCCGATCCCGGCCAGGCGCTGGTCGAGGCGGCGCGTGAGGCCGATGTGCCCGTCGAAGTTATTCCCGGGCCTTCTGCTTGCGTCACGGCGCTCGTTTCGTCCGGCATTCCCTGCGAGCATTTCTTCTTCGAAGGCTTTTTGGGTCGCAAGCACGGCGACCGCGTGCGCCGACTGCAGCGTCTTGCCGTGGTGCCCGGCGCACTCATCTTCTACGAGTCTCCACATCGCATCGTGGCGACGCTCGAGGCCGTGGCGGAGGTCTTTCCCCAACGTGAGGTTGCCGTCTGCCGCGAACTCACCAAGCTGCACGAGGAGGTCTTGCGCGGGCCCGCCGCCCAGCTCGCCGAGGAGCTGCGTGCTCGCGGCGAGGTAAAGGGCGAGATTGCGCTGGTCATCGCGCCGCCGAGCGAAGATGAGGAGGCCGGTATCGTGCCGGTTGGCGCCGCGGCAGCGGATCCCGACGAGGCCCTGCGCGAGGATATCCGCGCCGCGCTCGAGGAGGGGGAGCCCGCCTCTGCGGTGGCCAAGCGCCTGTCTCAGAAGTATTCGCGCCGCAAGCGCGATGTCTATGCCATGGTGCTCGATATGCAATAGATGGAGGATATCCAGCCCTTGCGCTAGAATCATCCCCTGTATGCAACGTTTTTCTGGAGGACAAACCCCATGGATCAAAGCAAGCCTTCGTTCTTTATCACGACGCCCATCTACTACGTCAACGCCGATCCGCACCTGGGCACGGCTTATTCCACCATCATCGCCGACGTTCAGGCTCGCTATCGTCGCTCCGCCGGCTATAACGTCAAGTTCCTGACCGGCATGGACGAGCACGGCGAGAAGGTCGCCGAGGCCGCAGCCAAGCACAACATGACGCCGCAGGAGTGGACCGATAGCCAGGCTCCGCACTTCAAGGAGCTTTGGAGCAAGCTCGAGATTTCCAATGATGACTTCATCCGCACCACCGAGCCGCGCCAGCACCATGCCGTGCAGTACCTGTGGGAGCGCATGAAGGAGTCCGGCTACCTGTATAAGGGCAGCTACGACGGCTGGTATTGCGTGCCTGACGAGACCTACTTTACCGATACGCAGGTCCAGAAGGGCGACGAGGAGTACGGCAGCGTCGGCCAGCACCTGTGCCCCGACTGCCACCGTCCGCTTGAGCGCGTGCAGGAGGAGTCCTACTTCTTTAAGCTTTCCGCTTTCCAGGATAAGCTGCTCAAGCTTTACGACGAGCACCCCGACTTTGTCGAGCCTGCGTTCCGCATGAACGAGGTACGTAGCTTTGTCGAGGGCGGCCTTAATGACCTTTCCGTGAGCCGTACGAGCTTTGACTGGGGCATTCAGGTCCCGTTTGACGAGGGTCACGTGACCTACGTGTGGTTCGATGCGCTGCTCAACTATATGACGGCCGTCGGCTACGGTGTCGACACCGACGAGGCGCGTGCCGAGCTGGCCTATCGCTGGCCCGCGCAGTTCCACATCGTGGGTAAGGACATCATCCGCTTCCACTGCGTCATTTGGCCCGCCATGCTCATGGCCATCGGCGAGGCCCTGCCCGAGCACGTCTTTGCCCACGGCTTCCTGACCGTGCGCAATGCCGAGACCGGCAAGGCCGAGAAGATGTCCAAGAGCCGCGGCAACGCCATCGCTCCGCAGGACGTTATCGACATGCTGGGCGTCGAGGGCTATCGCTACTACTTCATGACCGACGTCGTCCCCGGCACCGACGGTGCCATCAGCTTCGATCGCATGGAGCAGGTCTACAACGCCGACCTGGCCAACAGCTGGGGCAACCTTATCTCGCGTTCGCTCAACATGAGCGGCAAGTACTTTGACGGTTGCGCGCCCGCCAAGCCCGCGTCGTTCGATGCGTTCGACAACCCGCTGGCAAAGATCGCCGATGGCCTGGTCGAGCGCTACATGGCCAAGATGGACGTGCTCGATTACGGCGGAGCCAAGGATGAGGTCATGGAGCTCATCCATGCCGCCAACCACTACATCGAGGACTCCGAGCCCTGGGCGCTTGCCAAGGACGAGGCCAAGGCTGACGAGCTGGCATTTGTGATCTACAACCTGCTCGAGGCCATCCGCATTGCCGCTCACCTGCTGATGCCGCTCATGCCCCAGACTTCTGTCGAGGCCCTGCGCCGCCTGTCCTGTGAGGGCGAGGCCGCGAGCGACGACCTCAAGGGCATTTGTACTTGGGGCCTGCTTGCCGGCGGTCAGCCCGTCGAGAAGGGCGATCCGCTGTTCCCGCGTCTGGCGTAGAGACCGCGCGAGCGCCATATCGGCAATTTGCTGTTTAGCTGTAAGGGCATGGCCGCCACGGTCCATGCCCTTTTGTTTCAAGACGCCGCCATCATGCTAAGGAGGCAACCATGACAACTTCGCCTTTGGCAAACCCCACGGCCACCAGGGAGCTGCTGGAGGAGTTTGGCCTTGCGACCAAGCATCGCCTGGGCCAGAACTTTCTAATCGACAATCATGTGATCGAGCGTATCTGCGAGCTTTCCGAGCTCACGGGCGATGAGCGCGTGCTCGAGGTTGGCCCGGGCGTTGGTACGCTCACGCTTGCGCTGCTGCAGGAGGCGGCGTGTGTCACGTCGATCGAGGCCGACCCCGAGCTCGAGCCGGTGCTCGATGCCCACGCCGCCGACTACGCCAACTTCCGCTTTATCATGGGCGACGCGCTCAAGGTGGGTCCGGAGCAGATTGAGCAGGCTGCGGGCGGTGAGCCGACGGTGTTTGTCGCGAACCTGCCCTATAACGTGGCGGCGACGATCATCCTGCAGTTCTTCCAGACGATGCCTGCACTCAAGCGCGCCGTCGTCATGGTTCAAAAGGAGGTTGCCGATCGTATTGCCGCAGTGCCGGGTAACAAGACCTATGGTGGCTACACGGCAAAGCTGGGCCTGTATGCGCAGGTTACGGGTCGCTTTGAGGTTCCGCCGCGTTGCTTTATGCCGGCGCCGCACGTTGACTCGGCTGTCGTGCGTATCGACCGTGTTGACGGCGTGGTGCCCGAAGGACTCGATCGCGAATTTGTGGCCCGCGTGATTGATGCTGCATTTGCCCAGCGTCGCAAGACCATCCGCAATTCCATGAGCGCCAACGGCTTTGCCAAGGACGTGCTCGATGCCGCCTTTGAGGCTTGCGGTATCGCACCCACCACGCGCGCCGAGACGCTTGATGTTGCCGACTTTGTCCGTCTGGCCCGGGAGCTAATCCATGATGCCTAATGCCGCACGCGTGACGTTTACCAAGAAAAAGAAGACGGTCGCCTGCCCCGTGCCCTTGGCACCGCTTGCCGACACGCATGCGCATCTGCTTTCGTTTTGGGGCAAAGAAGTGCCCGAGACGCTCGTGCGCGCCAAAGCCGCGGGCGTCGACCTGTTGGTGACGATGTTCGACCCCATCGCTGACAAACGCAGCGTGACGGACTATAGCGACTGGCTCGTGCGCGAAATTCTGCCGATGCAGGATATCCCGCAGATCAAGTATCTTGCCGGCGTGCATCCGTATGGCGCGCCGGACTATACCGACGACGTTCACGCACAGGTCGTTGCCGCACTCGATGACCCTTTGTGCGCCGGTATCGGCGAGATCGGTCTGGACTACCACATGGATTACGACGACGATATCGCGCCGGCGCCCCACGACGTGCAGATCGACTGTATGGCGCGCCAACTCGAGGTCGCCGTACGCCGCAATGTGCCGGTAGAGCTGCATCTGCGTCATGAGGATACGGACGAGGAGCGCACCTCGCATGTGGACGCCTACAACGTGTTGCGCGAGGTCGACGTGCCCCAGGCCGGTTGCGTACTGCACTGCTTTGGCGAGGACCGCGCCACGATGGAGCGCTTTGTGGAGCTGGGCTGCTATATCGCCTATGGTGGCGCGGCCACCTTTAAGCGCAACGACGACGTGCGCGAGGCATTTGCGGCAACCCCACTCGATCGAATTGTGTTCGAGACGGATTGCCCGTATATGGCTCCGGAGCCCATCCGCGGTCTTGAATGCGAGCCCGCAATGATCTCCATTACGGCAAACGCGCTGGTTAACGACCGTGTCGATCGCACAGGTGAGGACGCCGAAACAATCGCGCAAGCCGCTTGGGAAAATGCCTGCAAACTTTTTCAAAAATAGTTCTTGCGTTCGCGGTGGCGCTCCGTTATTCTAATTCCTGCACGCGGGCGTGGCGGAATTGGCAGACGCGTACGGTTCAGGTCCGTATGGGGGCAACCCCATGAAGGTTCAAGTCCTTTCGCCCGCACCATTAAATGAAAGAGCTCCCAGCGATGGGAGCTTTTTTGTTATGAGCCCATCGCAGGGACTTGAACCTGCGAAGGAGCGAGCGTAAAGAAAACGCGGAGCGTTTTAGCGAGCTGGCGAGTCCGCCGGCAGGCGGGCGAAGCCGGTGCGGATCCGCGCAGCGGATACGCGGACGTCCTTTCGCCCGCACCATTAAATGAAAGAGCTCCCAGCAATGGGGGCTTTTTTGTTATGCACAATCTCCTTGGACGGGTATCCTAATGCCAACGTGTGCCTATCAGAGGAGAGACCATGCTGTTGTCCGGTATCATTGCCGCCCTTACGAGCCTTTTGATTCCCATCATCATTTTGTTGCTGCTGCTTCCCAACGCCTGCTATGTCGTTGAACAACAGCATGCCGTGATCATCGAGCGTCTGGGCAAGTTTAACCGCATCGTCAACGCGGGCTTCCACATGAAGGTGCCCGTGATCGACCGCAAAGCCGCCACGGTGAGTCTGCGCACCATGAAAAACGGTTTTGGTATCGACGTTAAGACCCAGGATAATGTGACCATCGGCCTCGAGGTCTCTGCTCAGTACCACGTGAGCTATGACATGGGTGCTGGCCCGGCAGATTCGGGTATCTACAAGAGCTACTACATGCTGCAGGAGCCCGTCGACCAGATGCGTGACTTCATCACCGACGCCCTGCGCTCTTCGATTCCCGTCTACACACTCGATGAGGTCTTTGCCAAGAAGGATGACATCGCCAAGGACGTCAACGCTACCGTTTCCGAGCAGATGGCCGCCTACGGCTTCACCCTCGTGTCGACGCTCATCACCAAAATCGCACTGCCGACCGAGGTCGAGAACTCCATGAACGACATCAACGCCGCCCAGCGCAAGCGCGCTGCGGCACAGGAGCTCGCCGAGGCCGACCGCATCAAGCGCGTCACCGAGGCGACCGCCGAGGCCGAGGCTATGGAAAAGGCGGGCGAGGGCATCGCCAACCAGCGCAAGGCCATTGCACTGGGTATCAAAGATTCGCTCGAGATCATCCAGGAGACGGGTGTCGGCAATGACGAGGCCAACCAACTGTTCATGTTTACGCAGTGGTCCGAGATGATGACGGAGTTCGCTCGCACGGGTAAAACCTCGACGGTCGTGCTGCCGAGCGACTTTTCGCAGTCGGCCTCTATGTTCGAGCAGATGCTGGCTGCCGGTAAGGTTCAGAACGAGTCAAAGGAGTAGGCACGCGTGAAATACACCGTCGTTTGTGTTGGCAAGCTCAAAGAGCGCTTTTGGAAGGACGCGTGCGCTGAGTACACCAAGCGCCTAGGCGCCTATGCCAAGGTGGATATCCGCGAGGTGGCCGATATCGACCCGGCTAAGGCGGGCGGCGTGGATGCCGCGCGCGACAAGGAGGGGGCGGCAATTCTTGCTGCATTGCCGTCTCGAGCGCATGTGATCCTGCTGGCTATCGAGGGCAAGGAGCGTTCGAGTGAGGAGCTCTCGGCGAGGCTCGACGATCTTATGCTGCGAGGCAGCAGCGACATCGCCTTTGTGATTGGCGGTTCGGACGGCGTGAGCGATGAGGTGCGCGCCCGCGCCGACGAGATGCTCAGCTTTGGACGCATTACCTTGCCGCATAACTTGGCGCGCGTGGTGCTGCTGGAGCAAATCTACCGCGCCTGCAAGATCAGCCGTGGCGAGCCGTATCACAAATAGGTCGGCAATACGAAACAATGGCGTGGGACAATAGCTTTCGTTTTGAAGAGCGTGTCTGAGAGGACTATGAGATATGAAGATTGGATTTGTCGGTTTTGGCAATATGGCGAGCGCTATGGCCGATGGCTGGATCGCTGCCGGTGTAGCTGCGAGCGACATGTGCGCCTGCGCGGGTCGCTACGACGCACTGGTTGAGCGCTGCGAGGCGCGCGGCATGGTCGCCTGCCACGATGCCGCCGAGGTTGTCGCCGCATCCGATATCGTGGTCGCTGCGGTCAAACCGTACATGATCGAGAAGGTATTCGCCCCGCTCAAGGATGCTCTTGCCAAAAAGGTCGTTCTGTCGGTTGCCTGGACCTGGGACAGTGCCAAGTGGGAGCAGGTCCTGCCGGGCGTCGCGCATATCTCGACGGTGCCCAACACACCGGTTTCGGTGGGCGAGGGCGTCATCGCTTGCGAGAAGGCTTCCACGCTTAGTGATGAGCAGAGCGCCGTGGTGCTTGATCTGCTTGGCAAGCTCGGTGCGGTGGTCGAGCTTGATACGAGCCTGCTGTTCGTGGGCGGCACGGTGGGTGGTTGCGCTCCGGCATTTGTCGCTATGGCAATCGAGGCCCTGGGCGATGCGGCGGTCAAGCACGGTATCCCGCGTGCCGATGCCTATCGCATTGTGAGCCAGATGGTGCTAGGTACGGCAAAGTTGCAGCTTTCAACTGGTCAGCATCCTGCGGCGATGAAGGATGCCGTATGCTCGCCCGGTGGCGCCACCATCAAGGGCGTCGTTGCGCTCGAGGATGCCGGCATGCGCAGTGCCCTGGTCAAGGCAATCGACGCAACTCTCCAGTAAAACCTGCCATTTAGGGACAGGTTTATTTTGGCAGGTTTTTCCTGCGGTTTTGTCGTATGTGCGAAAAGCGCCCCGCAACTGGCTCAATTCCAGTTGCGGGGCGCTTGCGTTTGCCCAGATAAAACCGACCAAAATAAACCTGGCCCTTTTTGGCAGGTTAGTCCCAGAAGCTGTCTTCCTCATCCTCGGACTTGGGTCCGCGGTCGACGTACATCTTATGGGTACGCTTCTCCATTACAAAGGCAAGAATCGCAAATAACAGGATGCCGCCGGCGAAAAGGATGGCAAAACCGGTGCGGGTGCCAAACAAAAAGGAAAAAACTGCGTCCATTGGGTGCCTTCTTGCGTAGTTGAGTTGGGTCGTAAACGCTCATAAGTATATACTTGCCCATACATGTACAAGGTTGCAACCTAAATGGAATGTATATCGCCGGAGGATCTAATGCTTGATATCAAGTTTGTTCGCGAGAACCCCGATGCCATCGATGTCGCCATGGCTAACCGCCAGACGTCTTGGGATCGCGAGAAGTTCTTTGAGCTCGACGACGAGCGCCGTGCCGTCATCACCGAGGTCGAGGAGCTCCAGGCTACGCGTAATGCCGAGTCCAAGAAGATCGGCGCCCTGATGAAGGAGGGCAAGAAGGACGAGGCCGAGGCTGCCAAGGAGGCCGTGCGCGCCGTCAACGAGAAGATTGACGGTCTGGCCGAGCGTCGTACCGCCCTCGAGCAGGAGCAGTACGACTTCATGGCTCACCTGCCCAACATTCCTTGCGAGGCCACGCCGTACGGTAAGGACGAGGACGAGAACATCGAGCGTCGCCGCTGGGGCACCCCGCGCGAGTTCGACTTCGACTTTAAGCCGCACTGGGATCTGGGCACCGATCTGGACATCCTCGACTTCGAGCGTGGCAACAAGCTCTCCGGCAGCCGCTTTACCGTTCTCGGTGGCGCCGGCGCCCGCCTGGAGCGTGCCCTTATCAACTTCTTCCTCGATACGCACACCAGCCGTGGCTTCAAGGAGTGGTGGCCGCCTATCGTCGTCAAGCGTCAGACTATGTTCGGCACGGGCCAGCTGCCCAAGTTCGAGGACGACGCCTATCATGTCTCGGGCGACAACTTCCTGATCCCCACCGCCGAGGTCGTGCTCACCAATCTGCACGCCGGCGAGGTCCTCGATGCCGACACCCTGCCGCGCCGCTACACCGCCTTCACCCCCTGCTTCCGCGAGGAGGCCGGTTCCGCCGGTCGCGACACCCGCGGCATCATCCGTCAGCACGAGTTCGACAAGGTCGAGATGGTCAAGTTCGCTAAGCCGGAGGAGTCCGACGAGGAGCTCGAGACCATGACCGCCGAGGCCGAGTACCTGCTGCAGCAGCTGGGCCTTCCGTATCGCGTGATTAGCCTGTGCACCGGCGACTTGGGCTTCTCTGCCCGTCAGACCTACGACGTCGAGGTTTGGCTGCCGAGCTACAACGCCTACAAGGAGATCAGCTCCTGCTCCAACTGCGGTGACTTCCAGGCTCGCCGCGCCAACATCAAGTATCGCGACCCCGAGAACTTCAAGGGTTCGCGCTACCTGCACACTCTCAACGGTTCCGGCTTGCCGGCCGGCCGCACCATGGCCGCTATTCTGGAGAACTACCAGAACGCCGACGGCACCATCACGATCCCCGAGGTCTTGCGTCCTTACATGGGCGGTCTCGAGAAGATCGAGCCGGTCGCGTAAATTGGCTGCATAGGGGATATGCAAGGGCGCTCCTTCGGGGGCGCCCTATTTCGTGCGCAGGTCCATACCATGCCGTGCGGACAGCTCAATAGAAAACACACGAACAACTGTTCTGTATACAGCCATCTACCTGCTATGCTTTTGCTAAATAAGAGCGAGAGAAAGGGGACGCGATGGAGCTGTTTGATGATCGGGTGGTTTTGTTTGAGAGCGACGAGGGCGGGGAGTACCTGCTTGTAACGTGTGAGCCGTCTGGCATGGGTGGCCTGGTGGTTCGACAGACGAGCGAGGGTCCGTTGACACAATGGTGCTTTGAGGAGTCGCCGCATGTGGTCGAGACCTTTGTGACGCACGAGGGACTTGTGGCGCTGGAGCACTTCTATGGAGTTGGGACTTCCAACCAGGTCGCGCGCATGCTGAGCATCTCGTTTGCCGATTATGATTGTGCCCAGCGGGTGAGATCGCTCCTGAGGGAACTTGACGCTAAGTTCGACGTGATCGAAAAGCCAATCGATCGTACGGGGAACGGCGGTATATGCGGAGCAGCATGACAAAACTGCGTTCCACAAAAAAGTTTGAGATTGTGCTTGACTCCAATAAGCTAAAGTGGTTTTATATGTCTTGCGCTGCGGCGTTACCTCAGCTGGATAGAGGGTCTGACTACGAATCAGAACGTCATAGGTTCGAATCCTATACGCCGCACCAATTGAAATCGAAAGCCTCCGGCAACGGGGGCTTTTCTTTTATGCCACCGCTGCATGGATTCGAACCTCGGTCGAGGCGCGGGCGTAAAGAAAACGCGGAGCGTTTTTAGCCCGCGGGCGAGCACGCCGGAAGGCGGGCGAAGCCGGTGCGGATCCGCGCAGCGGATGCGCGGAATCCTATACGCCGCACCAATCGAACTTAAAGCCTCCGGCAACGGGGGCTTTTCTTTTATGGCAACACCGCATGGATTCGAACCTCGGTCGAGGCGCGAGCATCTTAATCATCACTTCGTAAAATTTTTCCAAATTGTCGCTTGACCCATCGAGGGGTCACGTGCATAATAATCCGTGCGTTGCGGCGTTACCTCAGCTGGATAGAGGGTCTGACTACGAATCAGAACGTCATAGGTTCGAATCCTATACGCCGCACCAATTGAGTTTTAAGCCTCCGGAAACGGGGGCTTTTCCTTTACGGGGGCATTGCGGAGATTCGAACCTCGTTCGAGGCGCGAGCGTCAAGAAAACGCGGAGCGTTTTTAGCGAGCGGGCGAGTCCGCCGGCAGGCGGGCGAAGCCGGTGCGGATCCGCGCAGCGGATGCGCGGAATCCTATACGCCGCACCAACTGAACTTTAGGCTTATAGGACAAAATGTGTGTCCACGTTGGGGGCATCGGCGCAGGTCGATGCCCCTTTTTCAGCCGTTTAAATTCCGTGCCCGCTTTTAACCGCTCG